>JAZKIK010000037.1:0-4087 GCA_040384925.1 Pseudomonadota bacterium
AACGTGGGTGTACAGCATCTGAGCTACAGCGCCACACCGACCCGCGCTTCGTCCAGCCTGACCGCCATCACCACCGACGCATCACTCTGGGGCTTGCGCGGCACTGAGGACCTGGGAGGCGGCAGCCGCGCCTATTTCAAAATTGAATCGGGCATACAGATGGACACTGGCGCGCAGTCAAACGCCGCTCAACTGTTCAACCGTGAAACCTTTATTGGTGTGAGCAACCCCAGCTTCGGCTCCCTGCAATTAGGCAGCCAGTGGGCACCTGGCCTGTGGCAGTCGCTGCGCGCTGACCCATTCCAGCGTTTTGGCCCTGGGGGCCAGGCCTACCTGCTGCAGGTACAGCGCGGTTACACCCTCAAGTACGACAACGCCATTCAGTACCTGACGCCAAAATTTGGCGGCCTGTCTGGGCGTTTTTATTATGCGGCGGGTGAAGGGCAAGCCACGGGCAAGGCCAACGCCGCCAGCCTCGACTATGACAACGGCCCTTTTTATATCGGAGCCTATATCGACAATAGCCGCGTCACCGCAGCGTCAGTGGGCTTGGTGGGGGCAGCTGTTTCCAGCCGCACGACTTCGGTGGCAGCGACTTATGACTTCACCATCGTCAAACTTCATGCACAGGCGCAAACCAACCGCGTCAATGGGCTGCCAAATGTCAAAGGCTATCTGCTCGGCCTGACTGTTCCTGTCGGTGTGGGTCAGATCAAGGCCTCTTACCTGCACAAAAGTGCTCCCAATGCCGACGCATCAAGTATTGGCCTGGGTTACACGCACCCCCTGTCAAAACGAACCTCGCTGTACGGCACCATCTCGCGCCTGACCAACAAGGGCGTGGCTGCCTACCGTGTTGGCCCGGCCTTGCCCGAGCAGGCAGCACTGGGCGCGGCAGGCCCTGGCCCTGGCCAAAATGCCAGAAGTCTGCATTTCGGCATCATGCATTCGTTCTGATAGTTTGAAAAACGTCCGCCGCAACCATGGTGTTGCGGCGTTTGACCTGGTTCGGCTACAGAACAGATACCTCGTCCGCAGCGTTGACAAGGGCTTTCTGTCAAATAGGTCGTTTTGCAGTCGGATCGATTCAGTTATGACATCAATACGGCTTTTTTTTCATCTTTTGAAGCCATTCCTCACGTCCTAACATGCGCCACAACAACAAAGGAGATGGCTGTGACAAATGAGACAAGTCCGTGGATACGCTCAGCTTTCTGGACTGGCAAAGTCAAGGCCGGTGCTGAAGAGCGCTTTCGCGAACACATAGATACCGTGCTTTTATCCGGCCTGAAGGCTTTGCCCGGCGTACAAGGTGTGGCCGCCTTGTGGCCACGCAATCTTGAAGATTCACCACCCGCCATTGCCTGCCAGGTACTGGTTTTTTTTGCCAACCGCGCCGAAGTGGAGCGAATGCTGTCTTCCGACGAACGCCGCCAGCTGCGGCCCCAGGTGATGCAAGCCGTCGCCATGTTTGACGGCAGCATCAGCCACATTGAATTCGTAACCGATGGCAAGACCAGCCCGGTTCTTACATCCTGACCATTAAATGAAAGCCCTGCATGAAACTGCTACGCCACGGCCTGCCCGGCCAGGAAAAACCCGGAGCGCTTGATGCTGCCGGGCAACCCCGCGACCTGTCGCTGCTGATCAATGACTTCACACCCGACTGGCTGGCGCCCGAGAAACTGAAAGCCCTGGCGGCGATAGACCTTGAAAAAATGCCTCTGCTTGCCGCCGGCACACGCCTGGGAACACCGGTAGCCGGTACACGCCAGTTTGTTGCCATCGGACTCAATTACCGCAAGCATGCTCAGGAAGCGGGCATGGACATCCCGAAGGAACCGGTGGTCTTCACCAAAGCCCTGACTTCGATTGCCGGGCCAAACGATGATGTGACACTGCCGTCAGGCTCTGAAGCAGGTGACTGGGAGATTGAGCTGGCCTTTGTGATTGGCACCGTGGCAAGACAGGTGCCGGTGGAAAAAGCGCTGTCACATGTCGCCGGTTATTGCCTCGCCAATGACGTTTCCGAACGCGACTGGCAGATCAAGCGCGGCGGCCAGTGGGGCAAAGGCAAGAGTTTTGACGGCTTCGGCCCGCTCGGCCCCTGGCTGGTCACCACCGACGAACTCGGCGACCCGCAGACCATCCCGCTGGAGCTGAAAGTCAACGGACAAACACGCCAGCGCAGCAACACCTCGGACATGATCTTCAGCGTGGCAGAAGTGGTGTCGTATCTGAGCCAGTTCATGACGCTGCTGCCAGGCGATGTCGTCATCACCGGAACACCCGAAGGTGTTGGCCTGGGCATCAAACCAACACCCGTCTTTCTTCGCCGCGGCGACATCATGACGCTGGACGCAGGCCCGCTAGGCACCCAGACACAACGAGTACTCTGAAAAAATATCCGTTGAATTCAATCGAGGAGTTGCATATGACAAACACCATTCGCCCCAAATCCTTTGCCCATGTCGTTTACCGCACCTACCGCTTCGAGCAGATGCTGCAGTGGTACGTGACGGTCTTCGGTGGTGAAGTCCAGTACCAGAGCCCGGTCATCGCTTTTGTGACCTACGATGAAGAACACCACCGTGTCGCCCTGCTGAACCTGGGCATCATCAAGGGCGAGTCACAAGCCCGTGTGCCACGCGGTCAGCCCGGGGTTGACCACGTGGCCTACGGCTACACAAGCTTGACCGAGCTGATCGGCAAATACGCCGAACTCAAGGCCAAAAGCATCCTGCCCTACTGGTGCATTCACCACGGCGTGACGGTATCGCTGTACTACGCTGACCCGGACGGCAACCAGATGGAATTCCAGACCGATTGTTTTTCAGACAACGAAGGCGCCAACGGTTTCATGAACGGCCCGCATTTCGAGACCAACCCCATAGGCGTCGAGTTCGACCCCGAAGAACTTCAAAAACGGCTGAAGCTGGGTGAGCCAGAAGCAGAACTGCTACCCCGCCGCGAACATCTGCCGGTTTCCGAAATTCGCGGCACGCTGATGAATTAGTGGTGCAAGGCAAAGTCATTCCCGCCAAACCCGGCACCCCAGCTGGATTTACGCCTTCGCGGGAATGACAAAAGCCCGCTGCAGCCTGATCACGACCACTTTTCAAGTCTTTTAGCCACTTTGCGCAATCACAGCGGGCACAGACAGCTATTCTTTCAGTAGCAAAATAGTAAAAACTCAATCCGTTTTTGCCTGCCCCATCATAAAAAGCGAGTCATTCAGCCCGGCAATCTGCACATCAAACCCATCCGTTCCTTGCCATTGCACAACCTGTGGCGGGTTTTTGGTGATGGACAGGGCGTAGCGCAGCAAGTCGTTGAGCTGGCTGGCGATGCTGCTGGAGATGGTGCGTACGACTATCTCGGTGATGCCTGTGACCAGGATGCCCAGAAAATAAAAATACCAGGGAATCGAGGCGTTGCTGCTTGAGATCGGGCTGGGGTCGGGTTTGAAGGTCAGCAGGCCGGTTTTGGTGTCGAACACGGCTTGGTTCCAGGTGTTGACGTGAAAACTCATCCAGATGCCGGCCTTCATGTCGCAGCGGCCCCAGACCTTGGTGCATATGCTGGTGGCGTCGATTCGCATGTCCATCATGCCGCACGTAGGCATGCTGCCCCATGCCCTTCCCGCTTTCCGGCGGCGTTACCCGCAGGTGAGTTTGAAGATTATTGAAGGTTTGTATCCGGCCATGGAAGCCGGGCTGCAAAGCGGCAGCATTGACTTTTACCTGGGCGCCTCACCACGCGGCGAGGCCACTGACGGACTGGTGACTGAAACACTTTTTAGCAATACCCGCACCGTGATTGGCAGACGTGGCCACCCGCTGGCAGCGGCCACGTCAATCAAGGATTTGGCGCAGGCCGAATGGGCGACCACCACACTGGACTTCAACGCAGGCACTGATTTGAACGAGCTGTTTGCCAAATACAAAATGCCGCCGCCAGTGATTGCCCTGCAAACGCATTCAGCCCTGTCAGTCATCGTGGCTCTGACCAGTTGCGACCTGCTGGCGATATTGCCGCAGCAATGGAATGAATTTCCGCTGACACGTGATGTGCTGCAAGTCATTCA
>JAZKIK010000038.1:0-2504 GCA_040384925.1 Pseudomonadota bacterium
CAGAGCCAAGACAAGGCGACTCACCGAGGCTGGACAGACGGGAACACCCGGTGAAAAAACACCCTACCCGCCATGCCCGGAATGTCACTTTATTAACTTTTTAAGGGTAATCATCATGAAATCGAAATTTATCTCCGCCGCTGTTCTTGCTGTGTCTGCTTTTGTTTCCATGGGTGCTTCTGCTGAAATGTACAACTCCTGGTTGTTTGACCAGATGGCCGCACCCGCCACCAAAACCCGTGCTGAAGTCAAGGCTGAAGTGATTCAGGCGCAGCAGCAGGGCGGTGTGGCTGCTTCAGCCTACTACGGTGCCACGGCGCAGCAACAAATCGGCACCGTGCCTGCTGAAAAAGCCGGTACCGCACCTCTGGCCAATGCTGAACTGGTCAAGACCAGCCAGCAATAACCGGATTTGCTGCCTTTAAAAGCAGCACGGCCAACAGAGGCCGATTCAACGCCCCGCAAACTTCACTGTTTGCGGGGCGTTTTGTTTCCGGATGCCTTGCCGCGCGACTTCTTTTCTTCATACCGCCGCATCAGCGGCGTCACCGATACACCATGCGCGATGACCGAGGCCAGCACCACTGCCAGGGTAATGGACAGCAGATGCTGCGCCAGGGCCGGTTTGATGCCGTGGCTGATGGCGTAAAGCAGGTAATACAGGGAGCCAATGCCGCGTATGCCAAACCAGCCGATCAGGCGACGCTGTGTGCGGTCAACCGGTGTGCCTATCAGCCCGGCACCTACTGCCAGCGGTCGAATCAGCAGAAACAACACGGGAATAAACCACAACACCTCAAGCCGGAATTTAACGCTGGCCAGCAACACGCCAACAGCCAGCACGATGCCAACTTCGGCAAAACTCTCCAGCTGGCTGTTAAAGCGCTGCACCGCCCGCATCATCTGGGCTGGTGCTGGTTCGCCCGTCCTGTCTGATGGAGTTGTCGGGGCGGCCTGATTCATCAGATTGATGCTCGCATGGGCTGATTTTGGGGTGGCTGCAGAATGCGCTTCGACCCGCCGCAATGCCAGGCCTGCAGCAAAAACGGCCAGAAACCCATAGGTCATGCTGAGGATGGACAGCCCGTAAGTCAGCGCAATCAGGCCCAGCGCAATGAACTCATCCGAACCCAGCGCTTCCTGGTGACGCATGCGCAGATAAATGATGGCGCGGCCTACCAGCGTGCCCATCAGGTAACCAAGACCCAGGCCGCCTGTCACAGCCCAGAGCACATCAACAGTCCACCAGCGCCAGCTGTAGTCGCCCAGGTCATGCAGGCCAAGCAAACCCAGGCCCAGCAGCACCAGCGGAAAAGCCGTGCCATCGTTCAGACCGCCTTCACCCGTCAGCCCAAAACGCAGGCTGTCGCGGTCTTCCGGGTTGGCGACCTGCACATCGGATGCCAGCACCGGGTCGGTGGGTGCCAGAATCGCGCCCAGCAAAACGGCGGCACCCGGCGGCAGGTCAAGCGCCCAGACACCAATGGCCGTGATGGCCGCTACCGTCACCAGCATGGACACTGTGGCCAGTTGCACCGGAATGCGCCAGCTCCGGTGCCTGAGCGGCAAGGCCAGTTTCATGCCGGCGGTAAAAAGTGAAATCAGCACCGCCACTTCAGTCAGTCGCTCCAGCAGGCTGGTGTCTTTGATCGCGTCGAGTTTGAGCAAGCCCAGACCCCAGGGCCCGACAGCCATGCCAACCAGCAGGTAAAGCATGGCTGAACTGAGTGGCAAACGCGCAATAAACGAGCCGCCCAGGGTCATGGCAATCAGCAGGGCACCGACGATGATGCAGCCCGTGGTGAAATCTGACGCAGCGTTCATGCGCTGCCCGGCGCGCTGAAGCGCAATAAAAAAGCCGTGAAAATCATCATCACAGCTTAAAGCAATACGCCAGGCGGACCTGGGGTATGCAACTGGTCACCAGATGCAGTGCGCAGCAGGTTTAAAAAACTGTCAGGTATCTAAAAAGCGGCCATGGCATCTGTTCTGTTTGCGTTGTCAGCTACTATAAAAATAGCGGTTTGAGGCCGGAACCGGCCAGGTCTACCAGTCAACCAGGCTTAAACCGAGGCTCAGCACATTGCGCTTTCGGTTGTAGTCCACCAGGCTGTCTCCGTAACCGCTGAAAAGCTGAATGTGATAACGCAGGCCGGTGTAGTTGGGTGATGAGGTCGGCGCCATCATCCAGTCGATGCGGGTGGAGCCCCTGCGCTCCTTGCGCAAGGAGCTGCGCAGCGTCATGCCCAGAGTGTTGGACTGGTTGATTTGCCAGCTGCCGGTCAGCTCGGCGCGGCCAATGTAGTTTTCAATGCCGGGGTTGTCGTCATTGCCTGATGACTCGCGCAGGCGGTCCCAGACCCTGGCCTGCAAGCTCAGGCTGGAATAAGGCCCCAGCTGCTTTTCAGCCGCACCCATCAGGTAAACCCGGTTCCAGCTGCGTGACAGCGGCAAGGACTGGCCGTTTGACTGATGCACCAGGCCTATGCCTGACAGCCGGTAAC
>JAZKIK010000039.1:0-2427 GCA_040384925.1 Pseudomonadota bacterium
CGGACAACAACGGGCGCAAGGCTGACTTCCGTAACGTCATCATCGTCATGACGACCAATGCCGGTGCTGAAACCATGAACAAGGCGACGATTGGTTTTACCAATCCGCGTGAAGCTGGTGACGAAATGGCCGACATCAAACGGCTGTTCACGCCCGAGTTCCGCAACCGCCTGGACGCCACCGTCAGCTTCAAGGCGCTGGACGAAACCGTTATTTTGCGTGTGGTTGACAAGTTCCTGCTCCAACTGGAAACCCAGCTGGCTGAAAAGAAAGTTGAAGTCACCTTTACCGATGGTTTGCGCAAATACCTCGGCAAAAAAGGCTTTGACCCATTGATGGGCGCACGGCCAATGCAACGCCTGATTCAGGACACCATCCGTCGCGCCCTGGCTGACGAGTTGCTGTTTGGCCGGCTGATGGACGGCGGTCGCCTGACGGTGGACATGAAGATCACTGCGGATGAAAAAGGTGTGGAAACCGGAGAAGTCCAGCTTGACATTCAGCCGCTGCCTAAAAAAGAAGGCAAGGCAAAACCTGAAGCAGAAGCAGCGGAAACCAACTGACAGGCTGGTTTTTGCAGCTTGACCCCAAAAAGGCCGGTAGCATCACGCTACCGGCCTTTTTGCGTATCGCTATTTAAATGCGAGCTGTCAAAATCTGCTGCGATTGTGTAGCGGGCCACTTCCATCATAAAAAATATCTGAAACCCGTTTCATGGCAACGCACACCTTTCTCTGGCACGACTACGAAACCTTTGGCCTGAACCCGAGGCGCGACCGTCCCTGCCAGTTTGCCGGCATTCGTACCGATGCCGAACTCAATGAGATTGGCGAACCGGTAATGATTTATTGCCAGCCTGCCAATGACTATCTGCCAGACCCGGAATCGTGCGTGCTGACAGGCATCACTCCGCAGTTGTGTCTTGAGCGCGGCCTGCCCGAGCATGTATTTGCGGCACAGATCGAGGCCTTGCTGGCTGAACCCGGCACGATTGGTGTGGGTTACAACACCATCCGGTTTGACGATGAAGTCACGCGCCACCTGTTCTGGCGCAATCTGATAGACCCCTACGCACGCGAATGGCAGAACGGCTGTGGCCGCTGGGATCTGCTTGATGTCGTGCGCATGGCATATGCCTTGCGGCCCGAAGGCATCACCTGGCCGCGCAAGCCTGACGAGCGCCAGCCCAATGACCCGGCAGCCACCCGTCCCAGCTTCAAACTCGAAGACCTGGCGCGTGCAAATGGTTTGCTGCATGAGGCGGCGCATGATGCCTTGTCAGATGTACGCGCAACCATCGCGCTGGCCCGGCTGATTCGCAAGGCGCAACCCAAACTGTTTGAATTTTGCCTGGGCCTGCACAAAAAAGACCGTGTCATCGCCGAACTGGGTCTGCCAGCCAGCTCGCAGTACGCCCAGCCGTTTTTGCATGTGTCAGGCATGTTTGCACCTGAGCGTGGTTGCCTGGCCATCATGTGGCCGCTGGCGACTCACCCAAGCAATAAAAATGAAGTTCTGGCCTGGGACCTGGCGCATGACCCGAGCGAGCTGCCATTTCTCGATGTCGCCACCTTGCGCCAGCGACTGTTCAGCAAAAGCGCTGACCTGCCCGAAGGTGTGTCTCGCCTGCCGCTCAAGTCGGTTCACCTGAACAAATCGCCCATGGTGGTGCGCAAACTGCAAACCCTGAGCCCTGAAATGGCCAGCAAATGGGCTATTGACTTTGAAACTGTGCTCGCCAACGCAGAAAAAGCCAGAGCCTTGCCCGACATGAGCGCCATCTGGCCCGAAGTTTTCAGTCGCCCCAAAGAGGAAAGGCCCGATGTGGATGAAGACCTGTACGGCGGGTTTGTAGGCAATGCCGACCGCAGGCGTCTGAACCAGCTGCTTGAACTCTCCCCCGCCGAGCTGGCCCACAAGCGTACCGGTTTTGACGACGACAGGCTGGCAGAACTGCTGTTTCGCTACCGCGCCCGAAACTTTGCCGACACCCTGTCGCCAGAAGATGCCGAGCGATGGGAGGCGCATCGCACGGCGCGGCTGCTGGAAGGCGAGGGCGGGGCGCGCAGTGTGGATGCCCTGCTGGCAGCGATTGATGTGTTGTCAGAGACTGCTGATGAGCGGGCGGAGGAGGTTCTGGGGGCGCTTCATGAATATGCCGAGATGGTTGTTCCTGAGGTTTATTGAGTTGAGTTGCTATTGAAATAGTAGCTATTGGTGACTGAATATATTGCGCTAGCGGCTGATTTGATGCTGGAAACCTAAGGGTTGAGCCCCCAATAGGCTCCGCCATTCTTGCTACCTCTGGGCTAGCATATGCACACATCTTTTGATGCCGGGTTTTTACCCCTTCCCTCTCTGGGGGAAGGTAGGGATGGGGGCCTGTGCGTGTGATTGCCAACGGCATTTAACAAACGCCAAAAGCCC
>JAZKIK010000040.1:0-1182 GCA_040384925.1 Pseudomonadota bacterium
CCTGGCACCGAGACTTTCACCCAGCTGGATTCGTGCCATGCACGGCACACACGTCCACAAAAAAAGCCACCTTCAACGGTGGCTTTTGTTTTTCAGGCGAAGATTTGCTGTATCAGTTTTTCATGCTGCTCATCACCAGCCCGCCAGCCGCAGCCGCCAGACCAGACACCAGACTGCCCCAGGCCATGTCCAGAATGCTCAGGCCCACCGGCCAGCCCTTGACGACAGCCAGATTTGTCAGGTCGTAGGTGGCATAGGCAAAAAAACCAAACATCGCACCAGTGGCCGCCACCTTGAGCACGTTGGCAGCACTTTCACTGGGCAGCACGGCAAAAATCATCAGCCCAAGCGGGTAGATCAGATAAAAAGCCGCAGCGGCCCAAAGATTGGGTGATTCAGCAAGCAGTGGCCCCATGCCCTGCTGATACCAGGAGACCGCAATCAGGCGCAGCCAGACCATGTCCACGACAAACAAAGTCAGAAAAACCGCCAGGTAAGAAACCGCGATTCTCAGCATCTGCAAGTGTTTTTGACTCGAAAGCCAGCTTTCAGGTCACAAAACTGCTGGAAGCCGGTGCCGATTCAAACACTGCACCATCATGCGGCCACGCCTGCTTGGGCTTTGATGACTCGTTTCTGGCTGCAGAAAAAGGCCATGCCCTGCGCCGTATGCCGCCATGGGAAGCTGGCTGAGCGTGAGGGCTGGCAGCGTTTGGGGTCTTGGGGCTGTCGGCATTCAGTTCAAACACATTCATCACACACACTCCCTCTTTGGCATAAATCAATCAGACTGACTCCAATGTAAAAAACGCAGGCAAGCCTTGCAGTCGTATTTTGATGAATTTTTCTGTAGGACAAAGACTACAAACAAGCTTCACCCGGCCAGATCGGGAATTTTTCACACCTGCAGCCCATGCCAGTTTGATTTACTATATTTTTTATAGCATCAAAACAAGCTATGCAGGCACAAAATGACTTTTTAAGTGAAAAATGTGAATATGAACCAGAAAGCCCCCACGGCTACTGATGCGTTTTTGATGTTGCGGCAAGCCCTGAGTTCACAACACGATCCAGCAACTCGCAAGCGCCAAAGCGCCAAACTCCTTGTCAACTGCGCTTTGATTGAATTGACTTCGCAGATTGCTTTGGAATCGGCAATCCAACTGGAAATAAAACAGGCAA
>JAZKIK010000040.1:1282-4956 GCA_040384925.1 Pseudomonadota bacterium
TTGACTTCGCAGATTGCTTTGGAATCGGCAATCCAACTGGAAATAAAACAGGCAATTCTTGCAGAGCACAAGATCATAATATCTTGTTTAAATATTTGATTTTAAACAACAATTAATTTAGCATCGATGCATAAAAGAACCGGAAAAATATGTCTGTCAAACCTGGCTTGGTAGCAGCCTACGACCAGCCTCACCAATTTGAACCTCTCTTACCGGGTCCGAATCTTGGGGAACTGTGCGAAGTTACGCGTCGAATTTTTATGAAGTCGGCTGCACTGAGTGCGTCTGCCGGCCCTGAAGCCAGGGCAGCGCTGAGGGAAATCGTCCGCTCAATGAATTCGTACTACTCGAACGGTATCGAAGGGCAGGCGACACATCCGGCCAACATCGAGCGGGCGCTGCGGCATGACTTTTCTGACAAACCCGAGGTAGCCAAGCGCCAGCGTGTGGCGTTGGCGCATATTGAGGCGGAGCGCGAACTGGAGCAGGCGGTGACCACGGAGGCTGCAGCTTTGAGCAGCGCGTTCCTGTCCCAGGCGCACAAGAGTCTGTACAGCCGGCTTTCAGAAGAAGACCGCACCACCGATGACGGACGGACAGTCGTTCCTGGCGAACTTCGCTCGCATGACGTGGCCGTGGGTCGGCACCAGCCTCCAAGCTGGCAATCAGTTCCCCTGTTCCTGACCCGCATGGATCAGGTCTATGGTCGGCTGCACGGCGTGGACGCCGTCGTCTACACCATCGCTGCGGCTCATCATCGCATGGCCTGGACGCACCCCTTCGAGGACGGAAATGGCCGCGCGGTACGGCTACAGACGCATTGCGCCTTGTTACCCATCACCGGCGGACTCTGGTCGATCAATCGTGGTCTCGCGCGCCAAAGGGAGAGGTATTACGAGAAGCTCGACGGCGCAGACAGCGCCAGGCAGGGTGATCTTGACGGTCGAGGCAATCTCAGCCAGAAAATGCTGTGGGAGTGGTGCCGGTACTTTGTCGATTTGTGCGAGGACCAGGTCGACTTCATGATCACCATGCTGGACTTGCCAAAGCTGAAAGACCGCTTGCGGGCATACGTCATGGTCAAGGGCGTCACGGAAGGCCTGACCGAGTATCGAGAAGAGGCCATCCTGCCTCTACAGACCGTGGCGGTTGGCGGTGCCATGAAGCGGGGTGACTTCATCCGGATGACGGGGTTGGAAGAGCGAACCGGCCGCAAGGTGGTGTCCCGCTTCCTCACTGATGGCTTGCTCAGGAGCGACGGGCACCGGGGGGAGCTGAGCATCGGGTTTCCGATGTCTGCACTCCATATCCTTCTGCCAAACCTGTATCCAGAGGCGTCAACCGTTGCGATGGAGTAAGAAGGTGTTCACGGTCTATACGGCGTCGCGCAGTGGTCTTGAACAGGCCCTCAGTGCCGCGCGGTCAAGGAAAAGAAAAAATCCAGCATGTGAAAGTGGTCGTCATGGAACTGGTCTTCCATGCTGGCGAGTTTTTCAATCGGCATCCATTCGGCTCCTGCCGCGTCGTCAGCTGCCTGAACGGCGGGCAGAAAACGTGAATCCAGGTCAAAAAAGTGGGCGTGGGTAATCACCCGGCCACGCAGGCTGCGGTCCGGGTGGTCAAACACCCTGACGGCCTTGAAGGCTTCCTGCATGTCAGCCTCTGGCAGGCTCAGGCCGGTTTCCTCCTCAAGTTCACGCAGGGCTGACTGGTAAACGGTTTCACGCTGTTCCAGAAAACCGCCGGGCACGGCATACAGGCCCTTGCCGGGTGCCCTGCCGCGCTGGATCAACAGTACGCGGTCACCACAGCGCACCACTGCATCCACCGTGACAAACACAGGCGCGTAGGGCGAGCCGGCCCAGCGGGCTTTTTCATGCCGCAGGTTGTCCCACTCCTGCGCCAGTTCGTTGAAGTAGGGCAAAGCCGCCCAGGCACGCAAAAAGTCGGTGGTGCTGGCCGGTATCTGGCTGACCATGGCTGCCAGCGCAGCCTCCAGCGAGTGGCCGGCGCTGCCAAAATAAGCGTCACGCAGGGAACTGGAATCAATCCTGCCCTGCGAGTCCGCCGCGTCAAGCGCCCAGCCGGGGAAGTTTTTCAGGTATTCACTGGTCGCGTCCTTGAAATGGCCCACCAGCACCAGCGATGTGGCCTCGTTCACGTCTTCGAGCCCCGCCACCCCCTGGCGCACTGCCGATACCCAGCGCAACTGGTCGTAATAGTCACGCACCGGCAAAAAGCGCAGGCGGCTGCGGTCAGCTTCAGGCAGCGCCAGGCGAATCATTTCGGCCCGCTCCTGCCAGTTGAAGGGGTTTTTTGGCGTGCGCGCCTGGTGCGCCGAGCCCAGCACCACGATGCAGACAGGCGCAGCATCAAGCGCGCGGCGCAGCAAGGCCAGCTGGCCATTGTGAAAAATCTGGAAGCGGCCGATGTAAACCGAAACGTCGTATTTTTTGGCAGTGGATGTCATGAGATAACTGATGTTAAGCAGCTGGGATGTCTTGCTCCTTCCCGCCTTTGGGGGAAGGTTGGGATGGGGGCTCTTGGGCGTTGAATGTACGACAGCTGTACTCACAGGCACAAGCCCCCATCCCTGCCTTCCCCCAGCGGGGGAAGGAGTAAAACCAATGCCTGCGTAACATCAGTGAGATAAATGGAAATTACCAGCCGTATTTTGCGGCTATCGGCATTTGCCGGCCCGAACCAAAAGCCCGAGCCCTCACGCGGATGATGGGCGGTGCCTGGCGGCGTTTGTATTCATTGCGTGCAATCATGCCCTTGATGCGTTCAATCATGGCGCGGCTTTCGGGCACCTGCCGCAGTTCGGCAACAAAAGACGAGGCTTTTTGATATTCCCAGTCGGCCAGCCGCCGCCCTTCAATCAGCAATTTGAGCACTTCATCAAGCACCTCATATGGCGGCAGGCTGTCCACGTCCTTCTGGCCGGGGGCAAGTTCTGCCGACGGCGGTTTGTCAATGATGGCCTGCGGAATGAGGTCTTTGCCCGCCACTTCGTTCAGGTGGCTGGACAAGGCAAACACCTCGGTTTTGTACAGGTCACCAATCAAACCCAGGCCGCCGTTGGTATCACCATACAAGGTGCAATAGCCAACCGATATTTCCGACTTGTTGCCTGTGGTCAAGAGCAGGTGACCAAAGCTGTTTGAATACTCCATCAAAATCGTGCCGCGTGCCCTGGCCTGCAGGTTTTCAAGTGCTATGCCTTGCAACTGCTGGCCAAACGCGGCGTCAAACCCGCTTGAAAACGCGGTCACCAGCTCGGCAATCGGGTGCTGCAACAGTTCTATGCCCAGGTTGCGGCACAGTGTTTCAGAGTCATCCACCGAACCGCTGGATGAAAATTTTGAAGGCATGGTGATGGCCATCACATTGCTGGCACCCAATGCCTCAACAGCCAGCGCCAGGGTCAGGGCCGAGTCAATACCGCCCGATGAACCCACCACCACCCGGCTGAAGCCGCAGCGGCGGGCATAGTCCTGCAAACCCAGCACAATCTGGCGCCGGTAAAAGGCCATGGTCGGCAGCCCCTGGGCAGGCACAGCTGCTGGCACCTGGCCGCCTGAAGTCAAAAACCGGCCCTTGTCAAACTGCAGGCTCACCACATCCTCGACAAAACGGGCCGCTTCAAAAACCACACCCGACTGCGGCTCCAC
>JAZKIK010000041.1:0-11039 GCA_040384925.1 Pseudomonadota bacterium
GCGGGAGCTGGACGGATACGCTGATCTTTTCGCTCGCACTCGCCGTCGGCATCTCGCCAGAACTCCTACCTTTGATTGTAACGATCACGCTTTCAAATGGCGCGCTCACCATGAGCAAGAAGCATGTGCTGGTGAAACGCCTGATCGCAGGCTGGCTGCAACGGGTGCTGCAACTGCGGCCATGGGCGCAGTTGGCCGCAACGACCCTTGCCCTTGCGGTTCCGGCAAAAAATACAAGCTGTGCCACGGCAAACTGAGCTGAAACCTTTTCAACCTGGATCGCTGACCCATTCGGCTGCCAGGTCATCTGACTTTCATGTTCCCTGGCGACAATGCCGGGCATGAAAGTTTTTTCACGTCAAACCACTTAGTTCCGGAGTCAAACCATGCCCGTCAATCTGGTTGCCACGCCTGCCGCAGAGCTTTACCCCGTTCCCGGCGTTCGCTGGGGTATCACCGAAGCCGGTATCCGCAAGGCCAACCGCAAGGACCTGGCGGTATTGTTGCTTGATGAAGGTGCTTCGGTCGGCGCAGTTTTTACACAAAACAGGTTTTGTGCTGCGCCGGTGCAAATCTGCCGCGAACATCTGGCAAAAAACGAGGGCCAGAGCCTGGGCATACGCGCCATGCTGATCAATACCGGCAATGCCAATGCCGGTACGGGTGAAGACGGCCTGAGCCGGGCGCTGGCCAGTTGCATTGCGCTGGCGCGTGAACTGAACCTGGCACCTGAACAAATCCTGCCATTTTCCACCGGTGTGATCATGGAGCCGCTGCCGCACGAGCGTATCGCGGCCGGTCTGCCTGCAGCCCTGGCCAATGCCGAGCTGGCCAAAGGCGATAACTGGGCTGATGCTGCCCAGGCCATCATGACCACAGACACCGTGCCCAAGGCTTTTTCAAGCCGTATCACCCTTGGTGGTGTGCCGGTCACCATCACCGGCATCAGCAAGGGGGCAGGCATGATTCGCCCCAACATGGCGACCATGCTCGGTTTCATGGCAACAGATGCCACAGTGGCCCAGGGCGTGATGTCGCAACTGGCCAGGGAACTGGCCGAAGGTTCATTCAACCGCGTGACGGTCGATGGCGACACCTCTACCAATGACTCGTTTGTTGTCATCGCCAGCAATCAGGCCAGTCATGCACCGGTCACCTCGCTGGACAGTGCTGACGGCCAGGCCCTGCGTGCAGCCATGCTCGACATCGCCCGCAAACTGGCCCAGGCCATTGTGCGTGATGGTGAAGGTGCGACCAAGTTCATCACCATCCGTGTTGAAGGCGGCAAAACCGGTGAGGAATGCCGCAAGGTGGCGTATGCCATTGCCCATTCACCGCTGGTGAAAACAGCGTTTTTTGCCAGTGATCCGAATCTGGGCCGTATTCTGGCGGCAGTGGGTTACGCAGGTATTGACGACCTTGACCAGACAAAAATTGACCTCTATCTTGACGATGTGCTGGTTGCCAAAAACGGTGGCCGCCACCCGGCCTATGTTGAAGCAGACGGCCAGCGTGTCATGAAACAAAGCGAGATCACGGTACGTGTGGTGCTGGGCCGTGGGGAAGTAGCCGACACGGTCTGGACCTGCGATTTGTCCTATGACTATGTCAAGATCAACGCCGACTACCGCAGCTGAAGCAAAAAAGGCCTTATGAACGAGCAGTTTGAGCGTCTTATGGCGCGTGTCGAGTCACTGGTGGCACGCATTGAATCGGTTTTGCCGCAGCCGCTGACGGCACCTGACTGGAGCAGCTCGGTGGCTTACCGCTACCGCAAGCGCAGTTCTGGCCACGGCAGCCTGGAGCCGGTCAAACACATCGGCAATATGCGCTTGGCTGACCTCAGGGAAATCGAGGACCAGAAAGAAAAAATCCAGCGCAATACCGAGCAGTTTGTCAGCGGCAAACCGGCCAACAATGTGCTGTTGACGGGCTCACGCGGAACCGGCAAGTCGTCGCTGATCAAGGCCTGCCTGAATGAATATTCAGCACGTGGCCTGCGCCTGATTGAGGTGGACAAGGCTGACTTGACCGACTTGCCGGATATTGTGGATGTGGTGTCCGGCCTGCCCGAAAAATTCATTGTGTTTTGTGACGACCTCAGTTTTGAGGAAGGTGAGCCTGGTTACAAGGCACTGAAGTCGATTCTGGATGGCTCGATTGCGGCAGCCACGCCCAATGTGCTGATTTACGCGACCAGCAACCGCCGCCATCTGCTGCCCGAGTACATGACGGAAAACCTCAGCTACTCCCGTAGCGAGGACGGCGAGCTGCATCCAGGCGAGGTGGTGGAGGAAAAAATTTCGCTGTCCGAGCGCTTTGGCCTCTGGGTCAGTTTTTACCCGTTCAGCCAGGATGAATACCTCACGATCGTCGAACAATGGCTGTTGTTCTTCGGTGTGAGCCAGGACATGCTTGCCACCGCCAGACCTGCCTCTCTGGTCTGGGCTCTGGAGCGCGGCTCGCGCAGTGGCCGTGTGGCTTACCAGTTCGCCCGCGACTATGCAGGCCGTGACAGTGCCAGCCGACCCCAGGCTGCGGCAGCCATTGGGGCTTACCAGCGCGCGGGCGCTGTAACTGCAGGCCGGGAGCCTGATCAGGCAACTGACCATTCGACATGAGTGTGCTTGTCGCCGATGGTGAGCGCCCGCGTGAAGGCGGCACCGACCGCAAGGTGGTTGATGTCGCCGTGGGTGTGCTGATTCAGCCAAATGGCGACTTTTTGCTGACCTCACGCCCGCCCGGCAAGGTCTATGAAGGCTACTGGGAGTTTCCAGGCGGCAAGCTCGAAGCCGGTGAAACCGTCGAACAGGCGCTGCGCCGCGAGCTGCAGGAAGAAATTGGCATCACGATAAGCGCCGCCCATGCCTGGAAAATCGAGATGGTTGATTACCCGCACGCCCTGGTGCGCCTGAACTTCTGCAAGGTGTTCGAGTGGACCGGCGAACTGCAGATGCATGAAGGCCAGTCATTTGCCTGGCAAAACCTGCCAGTGAAGGTGGCACCGGTATTGCCCGGAACGATTCCTGTACTTGACTGGTTTGCACAGGAGCGTGGTTTTGTGGGGGCAAACCGCTGATTTCATCAGCCGGCAAGCGGCTCAAACCGGCTTATAAAACCGGCTTTTCAGCCCGCAGGGCTTCAAGCGAATTGCAGCAGTCATCACGGCCTGTGG
This sequence comes from Pseudomonadota bacterium, assembly GCA_040384925.1. Lineage (GTDB taxonomy): Bacteria > Pseudomonadota > Gammaproteobacteria > Burkholderiales > Burkholderiaceae_C > Polaromonas. Next base: position 3,176 of record JAZKIK010000041.1, read on the forward strand.
TTTCGTTTTGCAGGCGCTGCCTGGCCAGCTGGCAGGCTTTCAGGAGTTCGGTATCTGCCAGCAGCTCCTTCAGCGCGCTGGTGAGTTGGCGGGCACCGGATGAGCGTGGCAGGATGCGCGCCACGCCAAGCTCAACGGCCTTGCGGGCGTTGTCGAACTGGTCAAAAGCGTAAGGTGTGATCAGTTGCGGCACACCGGCGGCCATGCCCTGGGCAATCGTGCCTATGCCTGCATGGGACACCATGGCGGCGCAGTGCGGCAGCAACTGGCTGATGGGCGCATAACTTTCTACATGAACATGTTTTGGCCAGCTGGCAAGCTTGATGTTTTCGGGTGCCAGCAGCAGGGCCTTGCAGCCCAGGCGTTTGCTTGCCGCTGCCGCATTCTTGAAAAAATGCTCTGCATGCACCATGGCCGAGCCGGCCATGAAAAGAATTGTCGGGCCGGGCTGTTTCAGAAAAAGTGCGAGTTCGGGCGGCATGACCCAGCCAGCGCCGCCATCGTCCCTTAAAAATCCATGCAACTGCAGATGTTTTGGCCAGCCCGCCTGTGGTTTTGAAAACCATGGCGGAAACAGGCCCAGCATCAACTGGGGTGAGGGGGCCCATTGGGTCAGCACGCGGCTGACGGCGGGCAGGCCGTAGTCTGCACGCCACTGGTTCAGGTCTGCGGCACACACGCCGTCGACCAGATGCACATCAGCCAGTTTTCTGAGTTTGGTACGCCAGCTCGCCGGCAGCCATTTGAGCCAGCCCAGTCCGTAGAACACCGGTGGTTTGGCACCTGCAAATATCCAGCAGGGCGAAACGTGAACGGTGGCGTGTGGCCAGCGCCACCTTTCATGCGCCACCCGTATGCCCATCGCCACGGTGCCGCCAACCAGGCAGGGCCTGGCCGAAGCCGCAGCCAGCGGTTCCAGCAGCCTGACGGTGGCCTGGCTGGCCTTCAATATGTAGGGCCACATGACCTGGAAACCATAACGCGGGTGCCACAAACGCGGGTTGCTCATCAGTGCGAGTGAATCAGCTTCGTCCAGAATCGAAAAAAAGTTGATGCCCAGCAAACGCGCCGGTGCCTCAAACGGTGCAGGTGCCAGAAACCATACCGAATGGCCCCGTGCCTGCAAGGCCAGAGCAATCGCCGCAACCGGCAAGATATCGCCAGCCGAGCCAAATGCAACCAGCACGTAGTCTGGAGCCTGGGCAGAATCCTGGGTAAGTGCCGGGTCTGCGGTCATTAAATCCAGCGGCATGGCATGCTTTCAGCTTTCACATCAAAAAGTAAAAGTGCAAGTGTAAACATCGTTGATGCCCCCAATGCTCGTTTGCGCTAAGCTTGCGCCCTTGACCAGGCCGACCACTGCAACACCATGACCGAGATAGCCCAGCCCGCACCCCCTGTCCGCAAACGCCGGGTTTTGTTTGTCAGCGGCTTTGATCCACAGGGGCACTTGCGTTATTACCCGCTGTACCGCGACGAGGCCGCCAAGCAGTGTGCGACATCCGGGCATCGCATTGAAGCTGGCCCCAGGCGGGCTGCCGGGCCACACATGCAGACCTGGCACATAGACGCCACGGTGGAGGGGGAAGACTGCAAGACGACTTACGACTTTTTGCGCTGGGACGACATTGTTCGCCTGCACTGGTTCAAGGGTCACGCGCGTTACTGGGGCATGACGCTGGGGGCAACCTGGCGGCTTTTCAGCACCGGTGTGCTCTGGTTGATGCTCAAGGGCAGCATGCCGGGTTTTTATGTTTGTGTCAGGCCGTTTTTGATGGTGCTGTTGGAGTTGCTCGGTTCGGCACTGCTGCTGGTGTTTCTGGCCCTGGCAGCCATGAAAATCGGCCCGCAGTGGTCGCTTCTGGGTGTGGCTGCGGCTTGTGCCGCCGGCATGTATGGCCTGAACTGGCTTGGCAAACGCGCTGAAAACGAGTGGCAGATGGGCTGGGTGATGCGCAGCTACTGGTTTACCACCAAACAGGGGCGCAAACAGCTGCCAGAGCTTGACCAGCGGCTTGATCAGCACGCCAACTACCTGCTCAAGGTGCTTGAAGACCCATCTTTTGACGAAATTCTGGTGCTTGGCCACAGCTCGGGTGCCATGATGGCGGCCAGTATCGTGGGGCGGGCCTGCAAGCTGGCACCTGAGAGGATGGCCGATCCGCGCTTGAGCCTGCTGACATTGGGCCAGTGTTTTCCCATCCTGAGTTTTCAGCCGCAAGCTGGCCACTTCAGGGCTGAACTGGCCGCTGTGGCTGAGAGCCTGGATGGCCGCTGGGTGGATGTGACGGCACCCACCGACGGTTGCTGCGCGGCGCTGGTTGACCCGCTGGAGGCGGTCAGGGCATTGGGTACCAGTGTCGCTTGCGAGCCCTCGATTCCTTACCCCGGCAAACAGCGGCCCAAGGTCTTGTCGCCGCAGTTCGCCAATCTTTTTACGCCCGAGCTGTATGCCGAGATGCGCAAAAACCATTCAGAGCTGCATTTTCAGTACCTCAAGGCCAGCCAGCTTGCCGGAAGCTACGACTTTTTTGCCATCACCGCTGGCCCGCAGCGCCTGGCGCAGCGTTTTGCACATCAGCCCACGGTGCGTGATTACCGGGTCTTTCAGTGTTTTGGTGGGCCATTTCCCTGGTTGCGCGATTCCTGAGAGTGGTCCGAGGTATCTGAAATCAGTCTTTCAGACGTGTCAGCCGCAGCTTGATGCCATTGATGGAGCGCAATGTCATGCGTGCCGAAGGGCGTGGTGTGTGCCCGGCCACTGTTTCTATGCGGTAACGCCGCACCAGTTGGGCCAGAATCAGCAGGCCTTCCTGGGTGGCAAAGGCGGCACCGGGGCAGGCACGCGGGCCCAGGCCAAAGGGCAGGTAAGCGGTTTTGGCTGATGCCCGGCCGGCTTCGGTGCAAAAACGTTTGGGATCAAAGTCGTCAGGGCTTGCCCACAACGCCCGGTGGCGCTGCACTATCCAGGGCGACACCACTACCAGCTCACCTTCACCAAGGGGTTTTTCGCGCAGGCACCCGTTTTGGGCCGCCTGGCGTGGGTAAAAGGGAATCGGCGGGTACAGCCTCAGGGTTTCCCGAAACACATCGTGCGTCAGGGCCAGCGTGCGGGTGTCGCCATAGTCGGGCTCGCGCTCACCCCAGGCATCCAGCACCTCCTGCCGGACTTCCTGTTGCAACTGTGGCTGGCAAGCCAGCAGGTACAGCGCCCAGCCCAGGGTGGTGGCCGATGTTTCGTGACCCGCCAGAAACAAAGTGCCGACCTGGTCAACCACTTCCGGCTCAGTGAAGCCGCCTTCGCCTTGCGGGTCTTGCGCATGGATGAGCGTGGACAACATGTCGTCTGGCAGGTCTTTTTCACCATCAGCAAGCGCCTGGTAGCGCTGGCGCACCACCTCTGCATACGGCTGCCTGATGATGGCACCCAGCTGGCGGCAGCGCCAGCGGTGGTAAAAAGTTGGCAGGCGCAGAAAACCCAGGCCCAGAAAACGCTGGGCATTGTCCTGGTAGGCGCTGAAGGCCGTGTGTATCTGCAGCGCCTGGGCGGCATCCAGCGGTTTTGACAGTACAGTGCGAAAGATGATGTCGGCCGTGACATGGCTCATTTCCACATCGGCGTCCCAGACACGGCCATCGGCGATGGCGTCGCAGCGTTTGATCAGGTCGGCGCTTGCCGCTGTCATGACCGGAAAAGCCCTGCGCAAGCCGGCCTGTACAAAAGCCTGGTCCACCAGCCGACGCTGTTTTGCCCAGTTGCTGCCATTGGAATTGAACAGGCCGTAACCCACCAGTGGCTCAAGCACATTGACCAGCACTGCATGTTTCGGGAAATCGGCGGTCTGCTCGACCATGACCTGGCGAATCGTTTGGGGAGCGTTGACGATAAACAGCGCAAAACGTGCGAGCCGGGTCACGGCCATCTGTATCGTGTAGGCACGCTCGGGCAACAGGTCAAGCACAGAGCGCCCGTCACGCGAAAAAAGCCCACCCAGCAGCGCCAGCTTTTTTCGCCCCGCGGGTTTGGGTGGTGTGAAGCTCATGCTTCTTTATGGTCCGGGTTGAGCGGTGAAGTCGCCACAGGGCCAGCTGTCAGGCTGAAAAAGTCGTTGTCCACTGGCAGATGTGTGGCCATCAGGTACTGAAAATGGATGGCAAAACCGTCACGCGACCGGCGTTTGAAATCAGCCGTAGAAAACATGCGGTGAAAGCGGGCCGAGCGGATCTTGTAAGCGGCTGTGGCTGGCGGCAGGGCGCACAGGGCAAACGGGTCAACCAGCCGACAGCACAGCGGATCAGCCGCAGCGCTGTAGTCAAACCATGGCAGGCCTGATTGCCCTAGCGTCACCAGTTTGTCACGGAACCAGCCTGCCTGGGGAAGAACACCCATCAGTGGCGTGAGGTTGCCCAGCACCAGCAGTTTGACTGAATCCGGCTTGAAAGGCTGCGGCTGAAGGGCCAGATAACGCTCGGCCACGGTTATGGCGGCCAGCCCGCCTACGCTGTGCCCGATGATCAGTACTTCGTCATCAGGGTGCTGCAGATTGTCTGCATGGATAATGTCGGCAAACTGGTTCCAGCGGCGCTCCAGTTCGGGTGGATTGCTGCGCCCCCAGTGCATCACAAACAGCAGGATGCGCATCATCCAGAACAGACGGTTTTTTTCTGCCAGCATCACCGCGCCCTTGATGACGGCTACCGCCACGGCCAGGCCGACAAGACCGGTAAACCAATGATTCTGGGTCTGAACAAGCCAGGCAGCCAGCCAGGCGATGGCCGAGCCCACCAGGGCGGCCAGCAGCAGCGTCACCAGGGCATAAAAAAACGGTGCCACCAGGGTTGTAAAACCGCGCGGTGTACTGGCGAGGGCCTTGCGCATGCCGCCATTGCTCAGATAATGCGCGTAATAAGCTGGCATTCTGGCCAGCACCTGGGCCTGGCTGGTGATCCAGTTCTCGCGTATCAGGTCATCCCAGCCCAGAAAGGTGTAGCTGGTATGGGTTTCAACCGTTTTTGCGTCTGGCGCGCTCGGTGTTGCCCTGATCTGCCAGTTGCTGGTGTGTTCGCCGGTTTTTTGCCTTTTTCCGACCTCATAACGATAGCCGTTGATGGCTTCCTGCTTCGCTGCTTCGCTCCTGTAAAGCTGATGATAAAAACGCGCGCCGCGCGGGTCAAAACCGCTGATGTAATACACCCGGCGTCGGGTCGGCTCTGTGTCTGGAGTCTGGTCAGTGCTCATCGGTTTACCTGAAATGTTACGGCCCAGCGTCTTTCTGCACACGTCAGCCGCTGAATTCCCAGTTTTTGCTGGCACCCAGCACGGCATCGGGGTAGGGTGCCTTGCCGCGTGAGCCGTTGTAACGGCCCAGGCCCATGAACAGGTCACCACGTTCACGGTCCAGGTAGTGGCGCAATATCACGCAGCCAAAACGCAGATTGGTCTGCATGTGAAACAGCTTGCTCGGGTCACTGTCTCCAATCACACGGGTCCAGAAAGGCATCACCTGCATGTAACCGCGTGCACCCACGGGGCTGACGGCAAATTTGCGGAAGTTGCTTTCAACCTGTATCAGGCCCATGACCAGGGTCACGTCCAGCCCGGCGCGTTTGCTTTCGTACCAGACGGTCTGCAAGAATTCCTTGCGAATCTGCCACTCGGGTTTTTTCTTTTTCAGCCTGTCACTCATGAGGCCCAGCCAGCGCAGGTATTTCATGCGGCTGTCGGTGTCCCTGAACTCGGGCACAGGCGGTGCCTGGTTGGCCACTGCTGAACTCAGCGCGGTGCGCACCGAGTCGATCAGTGGCTCCTCGATCTGTGCACCAGCCCGTGCCTGCCCTGAAACAAACAGCGAACCCATGAGAAGGGAAGGGCACAGCAGGCAGTTTCTTCTCGAAATCCGGGTCGACCCCAGGTTTTCATCTGCTTGGGCAAACATGAAGGATTGCAAACTCCGTCCTGCCCTCAAGCCGCCGCCTGCAGGCCGAGTTTGGACTTGAGAAAGTCCAGCCCAGCGGCTGCATCGATCTTTGTGGATTCGGTGTCGCGGCGGTGCTGGTATTCAAGCTGGCCTTCCTTGAGCCCACGGTCGCCAATGGTGACGCGGTGCGGCACACCAATCAGCTCCCAGTCGGCAAACATGGCACCAGGGCGCTCGTTGCGGTCGTCCAGAATCACGTCCACACCGGCAGCGATCAGTTCGGCATAAAGTTTGTCGGCTGCTGCCTTGACGTCGGCAAAACGGTCCGGGCTGATGGGACAGAGCACCACGGTAAAGGGTGCAATCGCATCTGGCCAGATGATGCCTTTGGCGTCATGGTTCTGCTCGATCGCAGCGGCAGGCAGGCGGCTGATGCCGATGCCGTAACAGCCCATTTCAAGAAACTGCGGTTTGCCGTTTTCACCAAGAAAGGTCGCATTCATCGCGCGGCTGTATTTGGTGCCGAGGTAAAACACATGGCCGACTTCAATGCCACGCTCAATCGCCAGCACACCCTGGCCGTCAGGTGAGGCATCACCGGCAACAACATTGCGGATGTCGGCAATCAGGGCAGGCTCGGGCAGGTCGCGGCCCCAGTTGACGCCTGTGAAGTGAAAGTCGGCTTCATTGGCACCACAAACCCAGTCGGCCAACACAGCTGCTTCACGGTCAACCACCAGCTTGACGGGTTTTTGCAGATCAAGCGGGCCAAGGTAACCAGGTTTGCTGCCAAAGTGCTCTTCAATTTCAGTAACAGTGGCAAAACGGAAACCCGCCAGACCCGCAAGTTTGCCGACCTTGACTTCATTCATGTCATGGTCACCGCGCAGCAAAAGCAGCCAGACCTGGCTCTTGATCACGGTTTTGCCTGCTTCGTCCAATTCGTCAGTGGCCAGAACCAGTGACTTGATGGTGGATTTAAGCGGGATGCCTAGCAGCTCAGCCACATCGGCGCAGCTTGATTTGCCCGGTGTTGGTGTTTTGGTCAAGGCTTGTGTGGCTGTCGGGCGCTCTGCAGGTGCCAGCGCCTCGGCTTTTTCCATGTTGGCCGCATAAGTGCTGGTTGGGCAATAAACAATGGCGTCTTCACCGGTGGCGGCAATCACCTGGAATTCTTCACTCAGGTCACCGCCAATCGCACCGCTGTCAGCCGCCACAGCACGGTAGCTCAGGCCAAAACGGTCAAAAATCCGGCGGTAGGCAGCAGCCATGTTCTGGTAGCTGACTTTGGCCGCAGCCTCGTCGCGGTCAAAACTGTAGGCGTCCTTCATGATGAACTCGCGCCCGCGCATCAGGCCAAAACGTGGGCGGCGCTCATCGCGGAACTTGGTCTGGATCTGGTACAGGTTTTTAGGCAACTGTTTGTAACTTTTGATGTCCTGCCGCATCACGTCAGTGACCACTTCTTCACTGGTTGGCTGCACTATAAAGTCGCGGCCGTGGCGATCCTTGATGCGCAGCAGCTCGGGGCCCATCTTGTCAAAACGGCCGGTTTCCTGCCACAACTCGGCGGGCTGGATGACCGGCATGGTCATTTCCATGGCACCCGCGCGGTTCATTTCCTCACGCACGATGGCTTCGACCTTGCGGATCACACGCAGGCCCATGGGCATGTAGTTGTAAATGCCGGCACCCAGTTTTTTGATCAGACCGGCACGTGTCATCAGCTGGTGGCTGACGATTTCTGCGTCGGCGGGCGCTTCCTTGAGGGTGGAAATGAAGAACTGCGAGGCTTTCATGGGCTATTTTTCGGGTTTGGGAGCTGGAGTCGGTGGGTAGCCTGTGCCACAGGCTTGGCTAGGGTGCCAGCGCTGTGCATAATGGACTCAGTTTAAAAAATTTGAGGTTTGATTATGCTCGACCGGGACGGCTTCAGGCCCAACGTC
>JAZKIK010000042.1:0-1894 GCA_040384925.1 Pseudomonadota bacterium
ATGTTGGACTGAACCGCCCGTGAAGCGGCAAGTTTTTGGGATGTTGACACCAAAGCGGATTTGAATGCAGTCCCCTCGTTTTACTGCAGATTATGGGGGATTGCGTTGCACTTTGCGAGTGTGCAAATTACCAAATCTGCGCCTGCTGGCCTTGGTACCGGCGATATCGACTTGCCGGTTGGTCATGGTGTGGGGACGAACGCCGTAGCGAGCACAAGCCCGCACCCAACACCACAAGGGCGCTGTTTCGAGAAGTGGTTTTGGCGTTGGTTTACCACGCCGATGACGGCACACCGTGCTCACGGTGGCCCCCAGGGAGGGCTGCGCCAGTACGATGGCATCCGGCGCAGGCTCCTTTTGTGAAAGTCCACACACTTTCAAAAGTTCTGGTCAGAAATAAAAAAGACACAAAAACAGCTTGCTGCTCAAGGCTCAGGCCATGGCCTGCCGCAGGCTGTGTGCCACGCGCTCCAGCGGCAGTTCGGGCTGGTCGGCGGGGCAGCTTGAAATCAGTTGCAAACACCCCTCTTCATGCGAGAGGATGATGACATTGCCGCCGGCCCTGGACGAGCCGACCACCAGTTGCGAGCTGTAGCCTGCGTAGGCATTGTCCTTTCGCCGCAGGGTGGGCCCGCCGGTGATGGTGGCGTCTGTTGCCTTGCTGGTCGCATCGTGTGTGGAAAGCAACAGCGCGAGTGGCAGCGACAGCAGCTCGTCACCGGCTGCGCCGGCCATCAGCTGGTCAAACAGTTTTGCCCGCACATCACGCGCCGAGGCCCAGAAGTCTTCATCACCCACGTCGGTAAACAGGTGCGAAATCGCCAGGCCCGGCCCGTCTTCGAGTGCGGGTTTGATAAAGCGGCTCAGGTCAATCGAGTGGGCAATGCGCCGCATGCCAAAGGCCTCGCGCATGGCAATGGCGACTGCACCGTTGAGTGTGACACCTTCTTTTTCACAGCGGGCCTGAAAGGCCTCTGTTTCCGCAGCGCCAAAACGCAGGCTGCGCAGCCGTGACTTGCAGGGCTGGGGCAAAAAACTGACCAGCTTGGGCACACCAATGGCGTTCCAGCGCAGGCTGGCGCGCGACAGCCACCACTGGCGCACCAGTTCTTCGGCATCGGGCCGGCCAAAGGCAGTGGGCTGCAGCAACTCTTCACACGCGGGGGCCAGCGGCCCTGGCGAGACGCCATTCAGAAAACAATGCGCTACCCACAGGCTGGTGCGGTAGTCGGTCAGGGAGTGATGGACGGCAAATACCAGGGTCGAGCCCTGCCCATGCTGCACGATGACGGCATGCCAGGGCGGGTGGCCCTGGGTGCCGACACGTACATCGGTCAGTTGTTCGGCAGTTCTGAGCCAGGTGAATTCGTCTTCATCGTCAAACACTTCGCTCACCACACCGCCGCCCTGGGCTTCAGTCCAGCGCGGGCGGCTGTTGGCGTCCAGGGCAATGGTGGGCAGCTTGAAGGCGCTGGCCTGCTGCAAGTCCTGCAGCACCAGCTTGCGTTTGCTGCGCATGACAACCACGCTGTTCATGGGCGCGGAGTAATCCATCAGCCAGTATTTGGCCTCGTTGGGGCTGAGCAGCCGGCCCATTTATGCAAGTCGCTTTTGCAGCAGTTCAATCATCTGGCCGACGTTTTCCAGCGCGCCGACCTCGGCGGCCTTGAGCCGGATCTGAAAGGCTTTTTCAACCGCCAGCACCAGGGTGATGTGTTTGAGCGAGTCCCAGTCATCCACATCGGCGGCCGTCATTTCGGGGTAGATGGCCAGGTCGTCGTCATCAAACACGTCCTGAAAAACCAGGGTGAGCTTTTGTACCAATTCCTCTTGAGATGCCATGTCTGGCTGTCCTTTTTTGTTTGAATGATGATGTTTGTTTTTAGCTGCAATG
>JAZKIK010000043.1:0-4853 GCA_040384925.1 Pseudomonadota bacterium
CATCCAGCGAAAGCACCCAGTCAGAACGCGCCAGCGCCAGAGCCCGGTTTTTTTGCACCCCAAAACCCTGCCAGTCCGTATTTACAGTGACTTCCGCGCCCATGCGGCGCGCAATCGCCTCGGTGTTATCGGTGCTGCCGGAATCAAGAACCACCAGCTGATCTGCAAACAAAACAGATTGCAGGCAGGCCCCGATGTTGTGCGCCTCGTTTTTGGTGATGACTATGACGGACAAACTGGCCAACGTGTACCTTTCGCAGGGAGTTTGAGGGGCAACAGGCAGACCGCCAGCCCACTGTAAACAACGCAGCATAGCAGAGCACGCCCGCAAAACGCCTCTCTGAAGGCCGGGCGGAATCACGGATAATGCCGCTACTCTTCAGGCGACGACTGCACCCATTTTGTTCAAAAAGACCTTTAATCTACGGCTTGTTGTCGTCTGCATGGCGGCAGCCTCGGTCGGGCTGTCGATGGCATTGATCAGCATTGCCAAACTGCTGCTCCTTTTTTGTGGCATTGCCGTTCTGGTTCAGGCCTTGCGCGGCAAACTGCTTTTGCAGGGGCTGAAAAACAAAGCCACGCCTGCTGCCGTACTGCTGGTGCTTCTGGCATTTTCCCTGAGCCTGTTCTGGACGATTGCGCCATCGGCGGATGCCTGGGGCTCACTGGCCAAATACGGCAAATTGCTGGTCATTCTGGTTTTGATGCTTTTGATACAAAACCGGCGTGAAGCCATGTATGCACTTGCGTTCTTTGTCATAGCCCAGCTTTTTCTGGTGCTCAGCTCGTGGATGTTGTTTGTTCATTTGCCAGTGCCGTGGGCCACGTCCAATATGGCGTTGAAGGAATACGCGGTTTTTTCAAGTTATCTTGACCAGGGCATCATGGGTGCCGTTCTGGCCGCCATCTGCTGGCATACCCGCAAGCTGTTTCCTGGACGATATGGTCAACACCTGGCAATTGCGATTGCCGTGGTGTCGATGTCCAATGTGCTGTTTGTGCTGAGTGGCCGCAGCGGACATGTGGTGGCGATTGCGCTGCTTTCCATCGCCATCATGTGGGAGTTGCCCGGCAAATTTCGCGCTGCCGTGGTGGTCTTGCCATTTTTGATTGTCATGGCCCTGTACGCCAGCTCTGAAAAGGTCAGGGGCCGGCTTGATCTGGTCAGCTCTGAAGTCCAGACTTTTTCAAGCACGCAGCAATCAGTCACCTCTTCAGGTATTCGTCTGGGCTTATGGCTCAAGGCCGTACAAATGATCAGGGAGCATCCGCTGGCTGGCCTGGGTGTTGGCAGCTGGAGCACTGAATACAACCGCCTCCGGCGTCAACAAAACCCGGCGAGTGTTGATATTCAGGGCAATGGCAATCCGCATCAGGAATACCTGCAGTGGGGCGTACAACTGGGTATTCCGGGCATGCTGCTGTTTCTGGCGCTTTTGCTGGCGGTGTTCAGGGACGCCCTGCGCATGCCCAAAGAAGCGTCACGGGCAGCGCAATCCACACTGGTCGCCCTGAGTGTTGCCTGTCTTTTTAATTCGTCGCTGTACGACGCATTGATTGGCGACTTTTTCTGCGTCAGCATCGGTTTGCTGCTGGCACTTGGTGCAAACACCAGTTCCAGGGCTGATGAATCCACTGAGTCCGTCATGCAAGTCCCTGCCAGCGCTGCGGCGGCCTGAACATGTCTGAAGTGACAACGGCACCCCACGTCCCCAAACTGTCACTGCGGCAACGAATGCGGCGGGTCTGGCCCTACTTCAGCAAATCGCGCGGTGGCTGGGCGCTGGCAGTGGGTGCCACCATTGTGGCCTCGGCCACCGAGCCTTTTGTGCCGGCCTTGCTGAAACCGTTGCTTGATCGCGGGTTTCAGGACAATTCGTTTAATCTCTGGCTGGTGCCGCTGTCCTTGATGCTGCTGTTCAGCCTGCGCGGTGCCTCCGGATTTATTGCCCAGTATGCACTGGCCAAAGTCACCAACGATGGCTTGCAGGCCATGCGCAGCGCCATGTTTGGCAAACTGCTGAGCGCCCGCCTTTCGCTGTTTTCAGATCAGTCGTCCAGCGCCATGGCCAATACCGTGGTTTATGAAGTGTTCAACGGCTCGTCCTTGCTCATGAACGCCATCATGAAACTGGCGCGTGATGTGTTGACCCTGCTGGCGCTGATTACTTACCTGCTTTTTCTGAACTGGAAGCTGATGCTGGTCGTGACTCTGCTGTTTCCTGCAGTGGCGCTGGTGATCCAGCTACTGACAAGGCGGCTCTACCGGCTGACCAAGGAAAGCCAGACCGCCACAGACAACCTGGCGTATGTGGTTGAAGAAAACGTGCTGGCCCACCGAGATGTGCGACTGCATGGCGCGCAGGCCAGCCAGGCCGCACGGTTTGACGTTTTGAGTCATTCGCTGCGCCGCCTGTCGATGAAGTCCACCGCCGCTTATGCCGGCATGAGCGCAATCACGCAGGTTCTGGCGGCCATGGCCTTGTCGGCAGTCATTTCGATGGCTCTGCTGCAGGGCACTGAAAACACCGGCACGGTGGGCGGGTTTGTAGCTTTTGTGACGGCCATGCTGCTGCTGATTGCACCGATCAAAAGCCTGTCTGATGGCGCAACCCCCATCACACGCGGTCTGGCAGCGCTGGAACGTGGACTGGACCTGATTGACCTGATTGATGACGAGACTGGCGGCAGTTTTGTCAAAACGAGGGCATCTGGCGACATTGAATTTGCGGATGTCAGTGTTTTGTACAAGGCCGATGCCGCCCCTGCCCTCGATACATTAAGCCTGTCCATACGGGCCGGTGAAACAGTGGCTTTGGTGGGCAGCTCTGGCTCGGGCAAAACCACTCTGGTCAATCTGCTGCCGCGATTTGTTGACATGACGGGCGGCAGCATCAGGCTTGATGGCAAGGAACTGCGTGAATGGGACCTGGCCTGCCTGCGTTCACAATTTGCGGTGGTCAGCCAGCATGTGGTCATGCTGAACAGCAGCATTGCCGTCAATGTCGCGCTGGGCCAGATGCCAGATCGCGACAAGGTGCAGCAGTGTCTGCAGGCCGCCAATCTCGGGCAAATGTTGTCTGAGTTGCCCCAGGGCATGGACACTGTTCTTGGCCACAACGCCATGCAGCTGTCTGGTGGCCAACGCCAGCGCCTGGCAATTGCACGCGCTCTTTACAAGGATGCCCCCATCCTGATACTGGACGAAGCCACCTCGGCGCTTGACACCGAATCAGAGCAGGCCGTGCAGGTCGCCATCAAGGCCCTGACCGCCAGCCGAACCTCGCTGGTCATTGCGCATCGGCTGTCCACCATCCAGCATGCCGACCGCATCATCATGATGAGCGCCGGGCGTATTGTCGAATCTGGCACCCACACTGAATTACTGGCCCAAAACGGTGCGTACGCCCATCTGTACCGCCTGGGTTTTCAAAATTCCTGAAAGAGCATTCGCGAATGTCTGTTGCAAAACCTGTATCCATCAGTGGATTTACCTTTATCCGCAATGGTGTGGAGCTTGGTTTTCCGTTTGAGGCGTCCATTCGTTCACTTTTGCCGCTGGTTGACGAGTTTGTGGTGGCCGTGGGCAAGGGTTCAGACGACACGCTGGCCCGTGTCAAGGCCATTGATGACCCGAAAATCCGCATCATCGAGACCTTGTGGAATGAAAAAATGGCAGACCGGGGGTTTGTCTATTCCCAGCAAAAGATGATTGCCCAGTACTCATGCACAGGCGACTGGGCCTTTTATCTCGAAGGCGACGAGGTTGTGCATGAGGACGACCTTGAAAACATCCGCTCCAGCGTCGAAAAACACCACAACAACCCGCTGGTGGAAGCCCTGGTGTTTGACTACAAACACTTCTACGGCTCACCCGACTGGATTTCCATCAGCCCGGGCTGGTACCGGCGTGAATGCCGACTGATTCGCAACACCATACGCAGCTACGCACCCGACGGCCAGTACTGGCTGGTGATGAACCAGCACAAACGCGGCCGCAATCCCCACGCGGCGCTGGCCAATGCGCACATCTATCACTACGGCTGGATTCGTCGTAATGAAGACATGCAAAAAAAGTTTGACCAGGTGGGCAAATACTGGGCTGCAGCACCGGCAACCATCGAGTACAGCAAGTTTGACCGCCGCGCACTCGCGCCCTTCACCGGCACCCATCCACAGACGGCCCGGCACTGGCTGGCCACCGAGGCTGAGCCGCAGCTGCGCCTTGACCCGGCGTACAAACCAACACCCAAAGAAAACAAATACCACTTCATGCGCCAGCTTGAAACACTGACCGGCCTGGACTTCAGCCGCAAACACTTCAAACTGGTGGTCTGAGAACGTGTTCATGGATACCCAGATCGTCTGGCCTGTGGCTGCATCTACCTTTCCAAAAATTTTTTACAGGATCAAACCATGTTGTTAGACGCTGATGATTGCCAACTGGTGCTGGTGGACTACCAGAGTCGGCTGATGCCGGTTATTTTTGAAAATGACATCGTTGCGGCCAACGCCGTGCGCCTGGCGCAGATGGCCAGAATCATGCAGTTGCCGGTATGGGCCAGCGCACAGCTGCCCGACAAACTTGGCACAACTTTGCCCGCAGTGCAGGCGGCCATTGACACTGCAGGCGGCAAAACCCTGATCAAAGCCCATTTCAGCGCTGCGGCTGAAGGTTTGACTGACTGGCTGCGCCCGCCTGCGCGCAAACCGGCAGCCGCGCCATCAAGAGGTGGCAATGCCCGCAGTCTGCCCAAACACCTGCAAAGAGCCGCGCCTGAGCCTGAAGCAGAGGAAGGCCGCAATACCATCGTCATCGCCGGCTGCGAAGCCCATGTCTGCCTGCTGCAAAC
>JAZKIK010000044.1:0-1034 GCA_040384925.1 Pseudomonadota bacterium
AGGGTGGGCCATGATGATCTTGAGATTGGGGAAGTCCGCCGCCAGATCGTCAATCGCCGAAGGATGGGCATGGCGAACCCGTGCGCCATTGCCGCCCGGCATGCCTGCGCCCATGCCCGTGGTGCCAACATCAATCATCACTGCTGCGCCCAGCTCGTTGATGACTTCAAACAGGTCGTAATGGCGCCTGTCATTCACCGCAAAGTGCTGCATGATGGGGTGGAAGTGAAAGCCGACAAAACCCAGCTCCTGCACGGCTTTTTTGGCTTGCCGGATGGCAATTTCACCCTTGGCCGGTTCCACCGCACCCCAGCACTGGATCACACGCTGCGGGTGGCGCTTCCACATGTCGTGCACATATTCATTGGTGCAAGGTGGCGTGGCTACCGTGGTTTCAAGATCCAGCGCGACCAGGCAGGCCTCGACCCCGGCATCGGTAAATTCCTGAATGACGCCGGCCTCATCCTTGGCAACCCAGTCGCGTTTCCAGTAGCTGGCCAGCGCTTCCGGGTACGGTCCCTGAGCATCAATCCATGTCTGGGTGCCGGGGTAGCAGTGCAGGTCAATGATTCGCATGATTTTTGTCCTTTGGTTTTTGTATGTTTCAGGCAGTTGCGCTTGCAGCCTGCTCCTGGGCCAGTTTGGTGCTCACCAGTTCGCCCAGCGCTTTTTTGGACACCTTGCCAAAGGTGGACACCGGAAAGTCGGCCAGCACTTCCAGCCGTTCGGGCAGCTTGAATTTGGCAATTTCCTTGCCCAGCAGAAAGGCCACGAGTTCCTTGAGCGCCAGCGACTGTCCTGCCCGCAAGATCACAAAGGCGCACATCTTCTCGCCCATATTCGCGTCAGGCATGGGCACACAGGCCACGTTCTGTACGGCGGGGTGCATCAGGATGAGGTTTTCGATTTCCTCGGCGCTGATTTTTTCGCCACCACGGTTGATGAGGTCCTTTTTTCGGCCTTCAACAATGTAGTTTCCCGACGGGTGCTGGCGCATCAGGTCACCAGAGCGGTAAAAACCATCTGGTGTGAAC
>JAZKIK010000044.1:1044-1918 GCA_040384925.1 Pseudomonadota bacterium
TTCGTCGTCCGGACAGATCGGTCGGCCACAGGTCTCCAGCTTCACATCGGTGGGGTCGTCAAAGTTGACAAACATCAGTACCCCTTCAGACATGCCGAAGTTTTCCTGCACAAAAGCCGACGGAATCAGCTCGCTTGTGCGAAGCCGCACTTCTGGCTGCATGCGCTGGCCGCCGCTTTGTATCTGTTTGAGTGAAGACAGGTCATAAGAGCTGATGGTGGGGTCGTTGATCAGCCGGATCAGCAGGGCTGGCACCAGCTTGAGGTGAGTGACCTTGTGTTTTTGTATCAGTGCAAACATTTCTTCAGGCCGGGTGTTGGCGTGCACCACCACTTTGGCACCGTTGAACATGAAACCCTGCACCCCTGGGCAGGCCAGCGGCAGGTTGTGCGCAATCGGCAACACCAGCAGCAAGACCGACTCGGCATCGACATGCGCAGCAACAGCTGCCACCTTGGAGTTGTAGGCGTAGTCATTATTGGTGCGCGGAATCAGCTTGGGAATGCCCGTAGTGCCGCCCGAAAGCTGAAAAATGCAGGGATCGCTTGGCTCTATGCTGATTTTTTCAAGCTCTGTGTGTGCCAGCGTGGCTGGCCTTTCTATCAACTCGACCAGCGAATGTTCGCCCTCACCGGCCTGACCCAGCACGATGCGGAATTTGAGTGAAAAGTTTTCAGCCTGCACCCGGTCAATCACAGGCGCAAACCTGAAGTCGCCCTGTGATTCGGGATAGACGCAGGTCGTGGCTTGCGAAAGTTGCACAAACTGGCTGATTTCCAGGTAACGATGCGTGACCAGCGCGGCAATCGGAATTGCGCCTAGTTTTTGCAGCGCAAAGTACAAAATCACAAACTCGGCCACATTCGGCAGTGCC
>JAZKIK010000044.1:1970-14303 GCA_040384925.1 Pseudomonadota bacterium
AGGTTCAGTGCCAGGTTATCGGTCACGCGGTCCAGGTCGGCGTAGCTGTACTGGCGCTCACCGTCTATCAACGCGATGCGATCGGCATAACGTTTGAACACGGCGTCAAACTCCTGCGCCAGTGACTGGTCGCGCCAATAACCTTTTGTGCGGTAGTCAGCGGCAAATTCGGGGGGAAAAGGTACAAAACCTTGCAACATGATGGGTTCCCTTGTGAGGTTTAAACGGCCCGTTCAGGTCGAGCTGGTGAAACCGCCGTCAATCACGATGATTTCGCCGGTGACAAAACGGTTGGACTGCAGCAGATTCATCATGGTTTCGGCCACGTCCTCAGCCGTGACGCAGCGTTTGAGCGGTGTGGCCCTGGCGCGTTCACCCATGAGGGCGTCGTACTTGTCGCCCAGCATGCGTTCCATCCAGTCGCCCTCCATCCAGCCCGGCGCCACGGCATTCACGCGGATTTCCGGCCCCAGGTTCCAGGCCAGCGTCTTGGTCATGTTGACAACCGCGGCCTTGCTGGCCGCGTAGGGCAGGGGTTGCGGGCCGGGACGCAGCCCGACGATGCTGGCGGTGTTGACGATGGAGGGGTTGCTGCCTTTTTTCAGCAGGGACACCGCCGCGCGTGTCACTTGAAACAGCCCGCGCACATTGACGGCAAAGGTGCGGTCCCATTCGGCCAGGTCCAGGCTTTCCAGATCCTTGACTTTCCATTTCGAGGTGGTGCCTGCGTTGTTGATGAGCGCGTCAAGGTGGCCAAACTTTTCATCAATAGTCGTCATCATCTGACGCACGGCGCTTTCGTCACTGACATCACATTGAATGCACAAGGTGCTGGCACCCAGTGCTTCGGCTTCAGCCGCCGTCTTTTTGGCCGCGGCGGCGCTGGAGCCGTAGTTGATGGCAATGTCATAGCCGGCTTTGGCCAGGGCCAGTACAGCGCTGCGGCCAATGCCTGTGGCGCCGCCAGTCACGAGTGCTTTTTTGCGTGTTGTCATGGTGTTTTCTCTGAATAAATGATTAAAAAAAGGGGAATACTTTTGTTTATTGCGGCTGCAGGCCCAGGTCAGTCACGACCTTTTTCCAGGCGCTACGCTGCTCGCGCACAAAGTCAGCCAGGGCTTTCGGGCTTCCGGGTTTGGGGTACACGCCCAGTTCGGCAAAACGCACCACCAGATCCGGCTGCTGAATCACCTTGTTGATGTCGCGGTTGACCTGCTCGACAATCGCCGCCGGTGTGCCTGTGGGTGCGTAGATTGAAAACCAGCCAATCGACTCAAAACCCGGCACGGTTTCGCCAGCAGCAGGCACACTTTCAAAACCTGGCAACCGCTCTTTTGAAGTCACAGCCAGCGCACGCAACTTGCCCGCCTTGACGTATTGCGTCAGCGCCGGCAAACCGTCCACCGTTACTGCCGCCTCATTGGCCAGCAAGGCCGTGGTGGCTGCGGCCGAGCCGCTGTAAGGCACGGTAAAAAAGGGCGCGCCAGTCACACGGCCCAGCATTTCACCCGTCAGGTGCGGCACTGAATTGCTTTGAGCGGCTGCAAAATTGACCTTGCCCGGCTGCGCCTTGCTGGTCCTGACCAGATCTGACAGCGTCTTGATCTCGGACGACTGGTTGACCACCACCATCATCGGGCTGGTACCAATCGCGGCGACCGGCACCAGATCCGTGTCGATATTGAACTGCGGGTTTTTGTAGAGCTCGGGTGTCAGCGTGATCACGGCTGCAGGCACAAAACCGAGCGTGTAACCGTCAGCTGGTGAACGGGTCAGCGCCGCCATGCCCGGAATGCCACCGGCGCCGGGGCGGTTTTCAACAAACACAGCGTGACCCCAGCTTGTACCCAGGCGGTCAGCCACCAGCCGGGCAATCACATCGGGTGCCGCCCCGGCCGGAAAAGGCACGATCAGCCGCACCGGTTTGCCAGGCCAGGCCTGCACCGAGCCTGTCGAAGTGGCTTGCGCCTGCGCAGGCTCGGCAACACCGCCAGCCAGACCCAGCAATGCAGCACAGGCTATAGCCACAAGGCCTGATCGGCGGCCGGGAACTGGCCGTGAAGGGAATTTTTTCATTTTGTCTCCTGTCGGTTTTTCAATCAATTCACACCGGCGTTTGGTCTTGAACACCAGCCGATGCCGAAATTTAGGCTTTATGAGTGATTAAAAAAAGATGACATGACTTGTTATGCGATACCCTTTATGCATCGTTAAAAATATGCCAGGAGACAAAAAAACATGAAACTCAGCCAGATGCGAAACATGGTGGCGGTGGTCGAGCGCGGCAGCCTGCGCGGCGCGGCGCGCCATCTCAACCTTGCGCAGCCTGCGCTGACGCGCAGCATTGGCGCGCTGGAGCGCGAACTCGGGGTGACCCTGTTTGAACGGCAGGCACGCGGCATGAAGCTCACAGCCGCAGGCCAGATGTTTCACCGCCGGGCCAGTGCAGTGATCAATGAGGTACGACGCGCGCAGGAAGACCTGGAGCAAAGCGGCGGCGACATGCGCGGCACCATCACGGTGGGGCTGTCCATCATGCCGCACCTAGGCATGCTGCCCAATGCCCTGCCGACGTTCAGGCGGCGTTACCCGCAGGTGAGTTTGAAGATTATTGAAGGCCTGTATCCGGCCATGGAAGCCGGGCTGCAAAGTGGCAGCATTGACTTTTACCTGGGTGCATCACCACGTGGCGATGCGGCTGACGGGCTGGTGACCGAGACGCTTTTTACCAACACCCGCACAGTGATTGGCAGGCGTGGCCACCCGCTGGCAGCGGCCACATCCATCAGGGATCTGGCACAGGCCGAATGGGCTACCACCACCCTGGACTTCAATGCCGGTACTGACCTGAACGAGCTGTTTGCCAGGTACAACATGCCGCCGCCCGTGATCGCACTGCAAACCCACTCGGCGCTGTCAGTCATCGTCGCCCTGACCAGCTGTGACCTGCTGGCCATACTGCCGCAGCAATGGAACGAGTTTCCGCTGACACGTGATGTGCTGCAGGTCATCGACATCAGGGAAACCTTGCCGGCACCAGACATTGTGCTGATACGCCGGCCGGATTTGCCCCTGACCCCTGCGGCCGATCATTTTTGCGACCTGCTCAGGCGTTATGCGCCTTGAAATAGCTGAGCTGTTTCAGTGACGCAGGTGGCCATCACTGCCAATCACGCCGATATCAACAAAACTGCTGCCTTCATTGCTTTTTGAGAAGTCCAAACAGATGGCAAAAGGATTTAAGTGATACCCATAAGGCACCTTTGCCATACACCCCATGGCAGCTTATTGCCCCGCAACCCGCTCCCTGATCTGCTGCAGCGCCGCCGGGTCGTCCATGGTTGTCAGGTCACCGGCGTCACGGCCTTCACAAACGGCCTGAATCGCGCGGCGCAACAGTTTGCCGCTGCGGGTTTTGGGCAAGGCGCTGACAAAACGCACACGTGCCGGCCTGGCAACAGCGCCCAGGTCGCCGTCCACCCGTTTCATGATGTCGCCCTCAAGTTTTAATGCCGCTGCCGTGTCAGCCAGCAGGGCTGAATCCCTGGGCACCACAAACGCCATGGCCACCTGGCCCTTGAGCGCATCAGCCACACCCACCACCGCCACCTCGGCTACGGCAGAATGCCCCGAAATGCTCTCTTCAATTTCGCGTGTACCCAGCCTGTGGCCGGCGACATTGATCACGTCATCGGTACGGCCAAGAATGAAGAAGTATCCGTCTTCGTCCCGGATGCCCCAGTCAAAGGTGCTGTAAACCATCTTGCCAGGCACTGACTGCCAGTAGGTTTTGACAAAACGGGCATCGTCTTTCCAGATGGTCTGCATAAAACCGGGCGGCGTCGGGCCTTCCAGCACCACCACGCCTTTTTCGTTCGGCTGTGTCAGTTCTTCACCGGTGTGTTCGTGCAGCAGTTTGACTTTGTAGCCGTACATGGGCACACCGGGACTGCCAAATTTGCTTGGCGTTTTTTCCACCCCGTTGGCTACGGTCAACAGCGGCCAGCCGGTCTCGGTCTGCCAATAGTTGTCAATGATGGGCACATTCAGACCCTCGCTGATCCAGCGCGCCGTGGGTTCGTCAAGCGGTTCGCCGGCCAGAAACAGCGCCCGCAGGCTGGGCAGATCATATTTTTTTAGCAGCGCCGGGTCCTGCTTTTTCAACACGCGCACGGCAGTCGGCGCGCTGAACATGGCCGTGACTTTGTACTTTTCAACCAGGCTCCACCAGATGCCGCCATTGGGCTGGCCATCCATGCCCTGTGTCGGCAGGCCCTCATACATGAGGGTGGCCATGCCTGCAATCAACGGGCCGTAAATAATGTAGCTGTGGCCCACAACCCAGCCGATGTCGCTGGTTGAAAAATAGGTTTCACCGGCCTTGCCATCAAAAATATGTTTCATGCTGGCCGCCAGCGCCACAGCGTAACCACCGGTGTCACGCTGCACACCCTTGGGTTTGCCGGTGGTACCACTGGTGTAGATGGTGTAGCTGATGTCGCTTGACTTCATGGGCTCACACGGCACCGTGCTTTCAAGGTGTTTTTCACGCATAGCGCCCCAGTCATGGTCCCGCCCGGCCACGACTTCCATGACAGCCAGGCCACGGTTGACCAGCAACACCGCTTCAGGCTGGTGGCTGGACAGGCGAATCGCCTCGTCGAGCAGCGGTTTGTACGCAATCGCCTTGCCGCCCCGCGAGCCGGCATCGGCGCTGACGATGACTTTGGGGGTCGCGTCTTCAATGCGCGAGGCTAGCGAACCACTGGCAAAGCCGCCAAACACCACACAATGAATCGCACCAATACGCGCACAGGCCAGCATGGCAAAAGCAGCTTCGGCAATCATGGGCATGTAGATCAGCACACGCTCGCCTTTTTTGACACCCAGCGCCTGCAGGCTGGCCGCCATGCGCTGCACTTCAAGATGCAGTTCCGCAAAACTGTAGGTTTTTTCAATACCTGTTTCGCTGGAAACGTAAATCAGTGCCGCCTGGTTTGGCCTGTCGGTCAGATGCCTGTCAACAGCGTTGTAGCA
The DNA here is from genome assembly GCA_040384925.1 of Pseudomonadota bacterium. Lineage (GTDB taxonomy): Bacteria > Pseudomonadota > Gammaproteobacteria > Burkholderiales > Burkholderiaceae_C > Polaromonas. The sequence continues at coordinate 7,008 of JAZKIK010000044.1, forward strand.
AAGATTGGTCAATCCGCCCTCAAACCATTGGGCAAATGGCGGATTGTCATAGTTGCAGACCCTGTCAAAAGGCTTGAACCAGTCAATCAGCCGGGCCTGTTCGGTCCAGAAGGCGTCGGGCTGGTCTATGGACTGGCGGTAAAACTCTGCGTAACTGCTCATGATCTGTCTCCTGCGGGCACCCTGCCGGGGCCGGTTTGTGTTTATAAATACATTTAAACTGAATTCATAATTATGGATAACGGCCTTGCTACAGCCTGACGGACCTGAAGTTGACTCTTTAGGCGGCTGCACCACAACAGCATGCCAACAAAACATCCAGACATCTACCTGACACCTAATTCTCTTTAAAATGGACTGGCAAGGCCCAAACAACGGCCACAGGTAGCTATTCATTCAGTAGCAAATCAACTCTTCAGATACAACTTGCGCAGCTGGCTTGAGTCTTGCTGCGTTTTACGGGCAGGTTTTACCCATGTTTATCCTTTTACTTGCGTCCCTTGCGCGACCGGCATGGCGAGCCAGTGCCTGTGTGGCACTGCTGGCTGCGGCCTGCTTGCCAGTGCAGGCTGCGCCGTTTACACCGGCGAGCGACAGCGAAGTTGTTGAACGCCTGCCTGGCCGTGCGAGCGACCCGGCCGTCAAGCGGGTTGATTCCTTGCGCAAACAACTGGCGGCCCGGCCAGACGATGCCGTTTTGCGGGTTGAAATTGCCCGCCGGTATTTTGATATGGCCATGGCCCAGGGCGACCCGCGTTATATTGGTTACGCCACCTCGGCGCTGGCACCACTTTCAGCACCAGCAAAACTGGCAGGCAACCCGGCTGGCTACTGGCTGGCACTGGGTTTGATTCAGCAGTTCAGCCATGATTTTGAATACGCCCTGGCCAGCCTGGCCAAAGCGTCCCAGCTCGACCCCGGCACACCTGAACCCGCCTTGTGGCGGGCTGCCATCTTCATGGTTGAGGCAAAGTACGCCGAAGCCATGGCCGAGTGCGAAAAGGTCGCGCCGATCGCCGATGCAGCCCTGTCAACCGGCTGCAGCACTTATGTACAGGCCACCACAGGCCAGCTGGAACCGGCTTTTATCAGCCTGTCGACCACCGTCAAGACCACCAGGGAAGCGCCCGAAGTCCTGTTGTGGCAATCGACCCGGCTGGCTGAAATGGCCTCGCGGCTGGGCAAACCCGATCAGGCTGAAAACTACTTCAAGGACGCCCTCAAGGTCGGTATCACTGACCAGTTTTTGCTTGGCGCCTATTCAGACTTTTTGCTGGCGCGCAAACGCCCTGCCGAAGTCATCAGCCTGCTGGCAGACTGGGAACGTTCTGATGTGTTGCTGCTGCGCCTGGCTCTGGCTGGCCGCGCCGCCAATGACAAACGCGCCGATGGCTGGGCCGTACAACTGCGTGAACGCTTTGCCGCTGCGGCCCTGCGCGGTGACCGCCTGCACGAACAGGAGGCCGCACGTTTTGAACTTGATGTGGAGCGCAACCCGACCAAGGCACTGGATCTGGCAAGCCGCAATTACAAGATACAAAAAGAGCCTAGGGATGCAGAAATTCTGATGCGCGCCGCCCTGGCCGCCCAGCAAGCCAAGGCCGCCCAGCCGGCACTCGACTGGCTGCGCACCAGCCACTATGAAGACCCCGACATGAATCAGCTGGCAGGTCAGCTGGCCAGCCTGGGGGCCACACGATGAAAGCCATTTTTTACATCGCCTTCGCCTTTTTGCTGCAAACCATGCACGGCGCAGCTTGGGCACACAAACCCAGTGACAGTTACCTGAGCATACGAGTTGCAGAAGGCAGCAGCACAATTGATGTGCGCTGGGACATTGCCCTGCGTGACCTGGACTACGTGCTGGAGCTTGACCGCGACGGCAACGGTGAGCTGAACTGGGGTGAAGTGCGCAAGCGTGAGGCCGATATCACGCGCCTGGCGATCAGCCGGTTTCAGCTGACATCAGCCGACAAGAATTGCGATTTATCACCAGTTGCACCGCTGGCGCTGGACAAACACAGCGACGGCAGCTACGCCGTGCTGAGCCTGAAAGCCCAATGTCCAAGCCTGGCCGGACCGCTGAAAGCACGTTATTCCATGCTTTTTGACGTGGACCCTTCACATCGCGGCTTGGTGCAATGGGTTGCCCCAGGGGTGGACACCGCCCAGGCCCTGGTTTTTGGCACCGAATCTGCCGAACAAGTGCTGACCCTGCAGCCTGCTGGTGCCTGGCAAACCCTGAAGCAATACCTGCTGGATGGTGTCTGGCATATCTGGATTGGTTACGACCATATCCTGTTTTTGCTGTCGCTGCTGCTGCCTGCCGTGCTGATTCGCCAGGCCGGCAAGTGGGAGGCTGCACCCACCCTGGGTGGATCCTTCAGGGAAGTGCTGAAGGTCGTCACCGCTTTCACGCTGGCCCATTCGATTACCCTGACCCTGGCGGCCATGGAAATCATCAGTCTGCCATCGCGGCTGGTTGAATCAGTGATTGCAGCATCGGTGGTGGTGGCCGCACTGAACAACCTGCGCGGCACGGTTGACAAAGGCCGCTGGGTCATGGCCTTTGTGTTTGGCCTGATCCATGGTTTTGGGTTTGCATCTGTTCTGGCGGACCTGGGTTTGCCCAAAAACGCACTGGTGCTGGCATTGATAGGGTTTAACGGCGGTGTTGAAGTCGGCCAACTGACGATTGTTGCGGTGTTTTTGCCCATCGCCTACCTGCTGCGCAACACGCGGTTCTACCGCGTTGGTGTGCTGATTGGCGGATCTTTGCTGGTCGCCATGCTGGCCAGCTGGTGGCTGGTGCAGCGCATGTTTGATCTTTGAACCTGGAAACGCGAGCAACTGTCACGGGGCTTTCATGCGGGCAGGCGATGCTGGCAACGCGGCATGTCGCCGCTGTGAGCTTTTTCAGCCTTTCCAGGAGCCTTCATGACACAGGAACACACATCAGAAACCACCGCCGAGATAGTGGCTGCAGAGTTTGAAGAAGAGTTTCAGTCCATTGGTGACCACCACCGCATGGCTGCCCATCACTTTTCAGCCGCCGCCCGCCACCACCTGGCCGCAGCCACTGCTGATGATGAAGGCGACGATGAAGCCAATGCCCGCCACGCCCATCTGGCCTATCGCCACCAGCTCAACGCCGTGCAGTACGCCGAGATCGCAGTGATGGACAACGAATCACTCGAAGATATCGACGAGCTGGATGATCTGGAAGAAGACGAAAAGGACGAAAAGTAGTATTGGACCATGGCACTTCAGAGCCGCTGCCCCGCGCAAAGGCCCTGAATTGCCATGATTTTTTCAACTGCCAACTATTGCAGGATCACCGCAGTTCACAAGTGCGGTTAAAAAATGGCAAAGTCAGAGGCGCTCAACTCAGCCGTCAACACACCCAGCAAAATCACGATATTGCCGTCGCCTATGTCGAGCACAGCCTTGCCCCCAACGTCACTCACATGCGCCAGTGCAGTCGCTCCGCTGGTGATGCCCGAGCCATTGAGGTTGCCGCGCAGGCTGATCTTGTCTCCTTCGGCGAATGAAAAGTCGTAGATCACATCGCGGCCACCAGCTGAATCGATCACAAAGGTATCGGCATCGAAGCCACCAGTCAGCCGGTCTGCGCCTGTGCCGCCGACCAGCTTGTCGATACCTGAACCACCCGAAAGCACATCGTCTCCTGCATCACCACTCAGATAGTCGTTGCCCGCAGCACCCGTCAGTTTGTTGTTGCTTGTGTTGCCATACAGGCTGTTGGCCAACGCATTGCCGGTCAGGTCGGCAGCGCCGCTGGAGTTGATAACACCCCGCTCGACATTGTTGGTCAGGGTGTAGGCCGTCAGATAGCTGTACACGGTATCCGTGCCACCCACCTCCGCATTCGCCTGGGTTTCTGTGACCACATCACCGGCATTTTCCACGTAATAAGCATCGTTACCATCGCTGCCAACCATGGTGTCTGCGCCCTGCCCACCCACAAGTTTGTCTTTGCCTGCCCCGCCGTTCAGGTAATCATTACCTGCCAGACCTGAAAGAGTGTTGTCACCAGCACCTCCATACAGGCTGTTGCCCAAGGTGTTGCCGGTCAAGTCGGCCACACCACTAGTTTTGATAACACCCCGCTCAACGTTGCCTGTCAGGGTGTAAGTGGTCAGATAGCTGTTCACCGTGTCTGTTCCGCCCAGCGCTGACGCGTCGGTTTCAACTACCTTGTCACCTGCGTTGTCAACGTAATAAACATCATCACCCTGGCCACCTGTCATGGTGTCTGCACCGACACCGCCGTTCAGGTTGTCAGCACCGGTAGTGCCATTGAGCACGTCATTGATACCGTCAATCACCAAGGCTTTGCTGGCAGCCAAAGACCCGATAGCGCCTGGTGCGGCCAGGGTCAGAATGGCGTTGTTGCCTGCTGCGTCCTTGATGGTGCCACCGTTCAGCGTCAGGGCTGAACTGCTCAAAAAATCAAGGTCGGCAGAGCTGTCGCCGGTTTTCACTGTGTAACGAAAGGTCAAGGTGCTGGTGCCCGAACCGCTGACGTAGGTGGCAAAACGGTCGGTGGCACCAGTTTCCAGTGCCAGGCCAGGTTTGCCGCCGCTGGTGTTGACGATGACATTTTCATTAAAAGCCACGGTCAGGGTGATGACGCTGCCGACGCGGTAGGTGCCGTTGGCGGTGGTGGAGGTGACAGGAGCTACCGGGTTGGCGGTGTTGATAAAAAACCGCGTGTTGCCGGAGCCGTTGCCAATGAATGCATCAAGATCACCGTCGTTGTCGATATCCACCAGACTGGGGCTGGCTACACTGCCCACATCACCCAAGCCGTAAGGGTTGGTGGTGGCGGCAGCAAAAGCCGGGCTGTTGGCTGTGCCGGTGTTCAGGTACACCAGCGTATTGCCATCGTAGTTGCCAATAAAGGCATCCAGATCACCGTCGTGGTCGATATCCACAAAGCTGGGGCTGGCGGAGTAGCCCACATCACCAAGGCCGTAGGGGTTGGTAGTGGCAGCAGCAAAAGCCGGACTGCTGGCTGTGCCAGTGTTCAGGTAAACCAGCGTATTGCCGTAACCGTTGCCAATAAAGGCATCCAGATCACCGTCACCGTCGATATCCGCAAGGTTGGGGCTGGCGTAGTCGCCCACATCACCCAGGCCGTAGGGATTAGTGGTAGCGGCTGCAAAAGCCGGGCTGCTGGTCGTACCGGTGTTCAGGTAAACCAGTGTGTTGCCATAACTGTCGCCAATAAAGGCATCCAGATCACCGTCGCCCTCGATATCCACAAAGCAGGGGCTGGCGAAGTAGCCTACATCACCCAGGCCGTAGGGGTTGGTGCTGGCGGCAGCAAAAGCCGGGCTGCTGGTTATGCCTGTGTTCAGATAAACCAGTGTGTTGCCACCGCCGTTACCCACCAAGGCATCCAGATCACCGTCGTCGTCAATATCCATAAAACTGGGGCTGGCATCAAAGAGCACATTACCCAGGCCGTAGGGGTTGATGGTGGGTGATAAAAATGCAGTTGTATGTATCAAAGCGCCGCGCGGGGCAGTGGTATCAGGCATGGTTTACGTCTTTGTCAGGGGTGATGAGTACGAATGGCAACAAACGGGCTGGGCTGAATGGGGGCGGCTACTCATAAGACCCGCAGAAAGTGCAGCAAATGCTGCTGAAACATTTTCTGTCAGGTTTGCATATAAAAGCTGGGGCTTATAACAAACCGTTACCAGACCAAACAGCATCCCGAAGCCCGCAGTTGATGGGGAAGACATGAGCACTCACGGCCTGCTTTCGGCCATCTGGCTTGAGGTTTGTGGCTTGTTCAGGCCATTCCGCATCTGCCATTACTATCAATTAAATAGCTGACAATAACCACTGGATATTCGCAACAGCCACTTTTATATGGATTTTTGTAAATTCTTCTTTTCAGGACGATTTTTACTGCTTTTGGACTCTCAGTAACCAGGTCAGCGGTTCAACGCCGGCCAGCCACCGCCCGCCGGTGCCGCGCAAAAAACATCCACAGCATCAGGCTTGCATCCGGCCCTTCACGCGTGCTGAAGGCCACGCTGGCGTCACCGCCACTCCAGGCATGGCCCAGCCCGGCGATTTCGCAACTCACGATCTGCGGTTTGCTGCCTGCCATATAAGTCACCGTCTGCCAGCCATGGCGCGGGCTGCGGCCACCGACGCGCGCTGGGGTGTTGCTGCGCACCGGTTCGGTGTTTGTGATGCAGGCGGCGTTGATGATGCTGAACTGCTGCACCAGTTGCTGCTGGTTGATGCGCCGCACGACGGCATCGCGGTCACCATGAATCACCATGACAGGCATGCCGGGTTTGATGGCCAGTTGCGGCATGTCTTGCACCGCCGCCAGTGCGGCCGCAGCGCTGCCCACACCGCCCTGTTGCATGGCCCGGTAAGCCGTGACGGCCGAATCTGCCGTGCCAAACACCGGGCTTGAATGCAGGCCGACAGCAGCAAACAGCTGCGGATGTCGCACGGCCAGGATCACCGCCAGACCGGCACCTGCCGACAAACCCGCCACATAGGTGCGCGCCGTATCCAGGCCGTGCGTGGCCTGCACCTGCGCGACCATCGCGGCCATCAGCGCCGCGCGTTTGTACCAGGGCCAGCAGCGGTTGGCGTCATGCCCTGCAGATTGTTGCGGGTACAGCACGGCAAATCCCTTGCGCTCGGCCAGCGCATTCATGCGGGTGGACGTTGCAAAATCTTCCACCGACTGCTGGCAGCCATGCAGCATCACCACCAGCGGCATCCGTCTGCCCACCCCGCCTGCAGGCGCGCTGCGAGGTATGTAAAGCCAGTACAACAAACGTCGGCTAGCCACACCGGCACCTGGCACCGGCCATGAAAACACGGCTTTCTGCCAACTGCCGGGCAGCTTTTGTGAAGCGCTGACAAGCGGTTTGGGCGCTGGCCTGCTTTTTACGGCAGCCTTTTTTGCCGCCGGGCGGGCCACGGCGCGTGTCTTTTTAACCGGTGTTTTAACCGTGGCACCGCTGCGCGCAGCATCAGTGATGGCCTTTTTGCTGGTTTTGGCTGCCGTTTTAAGCAGACTTTTAAACAGCTTCTGACCCTGAGCCTGCTGCACCCGGCCCATGCGTTTGGCGGTTTTAAGCCACAGGCTACTCAGACTTTTGGCCATGCGGCACCCAATTTTTTAGCAATTGGCAGTGGCTTATTGACGGTATTCAAGCTGGCAGGTGTCATTTTTGAACCTAGAAACCGCAGTTGGATGCGCCCGAGTGTGCCGCGAGCGGCGTGTCTGGC
>JAZKIK010000045.1:0-1573 GCA_040384925.1 Pseudomonadota bacterium
ACGTGCCCCCACGGTCGCGCACTTCGTGTCGCTCCCTGCCCCCCGAGGGGGCCGCTGCGCCTGCGGCCTGGCGAAGCCAGATCCGCGGCCCCTGCTGGAATAAGAGCCCCCGCGGTCGTTCACTTCGTGTAACTCCCTGCCCCCCAAGGGGGCCGCTGCGCCTGCGGCCCCTGTTTGCATGAGAAGTAGCCGGGATCGCCCTTTTACAATCGCCGTCATCATGCAAATTCTGAATATTGCGGCCTACAGGTTTGTCAGGCTGACCGACTTGACGGAGCTACGGGACTTTCTGCTGGAGGCACTACAAACACGTGCCATCAAAGGCACGGTACTGCTGGCCGAAGAAGGTATCAACCTGTTTCTGGCCGGATCACCTGAGGCCATTCATGATTTTTTGGCATGGCTGGACCAGGAAACCCGACTGCAGGGACTTGATATCAAGGAAAGCTGGTCAAACACCCAGCCCTTTCGCAAGCTGCTGGTCAAGATCAAACCCGAAATTATCCGCATGAACCACCCGGCGATTCAGCCAGCCTCGGGCCGTGCGCCGGCGGTGGATGCAAGCACCCTCAAACGCTGGCTGGATGCCGGGCATGACGACGAAGGCCGTGAGGTGGTCACGCTGGATACAAGAAATGACTTCGAAGTGGATGTCGGCACCTTCAAAAATGCGATTGACTGGCGCATCAGCAAGTTCACAGAATTTCCGCAGGCGCTGCTTGATCACCGGCAGCAGCTTGAAGGCAAAACCGTGGTCAGTTTTTGCACGGGCGGCATACGCTGTGAAAAAGCTGCCATCTTCATGCTTGAGGCCGGGGTTAAAAACGTCTGGCAGCTCGATGGCGGCATCCTCAAATATTTCGAGGTCCACGGCCAGCAAGAAAACTCGCACTATCAGGGCGACTGTTTTGTATTTGATGAGCGGCGTGCGGTGGATGCGGTGCTGAGCCCCAAGGTGAATCCCGGAACAATCTAGCCACAAAAAACAGGCCTGGCTCAGCCTATACGGCGCTCAGGCAAGGGAATAAATTCAGTCTCACCTGGCACCTGACCCATGGTCTGGGCGGCCCAGTCCTCACCGGCCTGCACAAGGCGCTCCTTGCGGCTGGAGACAAAATTCCACCAGATCAGGCGGTGCCCATCAAGGGCATCACCCCCCAGCACCATCAGGCGGGCACCTGCTGGTGCGCAGACATGTGCTGTCTGGCCTGGAGCCAGCAAGACCAGGGTGTGCGCGGCCACCGGCTCACCATCGACTTCAATGTCGTGGTCAATTGAATATAGCGCCAGCTCGGCTGCCAGCGCTGGCAACTCGAACACGCTGACCGGCTGCAGTTGCACATCCAGATAAATCGTGGGTGCAAAGGTTTTGACAGGTGAGGTCTGGCCAAACGCCTGGCCAATCAGCACCCTGACCTGCGCGCCATCAACGGACAAAGACGGAATGGCCCTTGCAGGTGCCAATGTGAAGGTCAAAGGCTCATCGATGACGGCAACTACAGATGCGGAGGGAAAATTTTTCTTGAAAGGTGTTACCGAAGAAGCGATATTGGAAATTCGCTTCCTCGGTTTT
>JAZKIK010000045.1:1583-9003 GCA_040384925.1 Pseudomonadota bacterium
CTGGCTCAGCTTCTTCAAATGCCACCGGCAAGGCAGCCCACAGCTGAATGCCGTGGTTGGTATAGGCCGTACTTTTCAGGTGCACGGGGCCGCGTTCAGAATGGACAATGCCCTTGCCGGCCGTCATCCAGTTGATGGCACCAGGCTCGATCAATTGAGCTGAACCCAGGCTGTCGCGGTGCATGATCGCGCCTTCAAACAGGTAAGTCACGGTTGCCAGGCCAATATGTGGATGTGGCCGCACGTCATGGCTGTGACCAGGCTCGACCGTAACCGGGCCAAAGTGGTCAAAAAACAGAAAAGGCCCGATGGCCTGTTTTTGTGACGAAGGCAAAAGGCGGCGAACGATAAAACCGCCGCCCAGGTCCTTGTTGTGTCCGCTCAGTTTCAGTTGGATGCTCATCACAGTCTCTCCACGCTGGTGGTGATTTCGGTCGTGACTGTTGTCATCAGTTTATGTACCGGGCACTTTTGCGCCACGCTGGCCAGCTCGTGCAATTGTGCGTCGCTCAGCGCGCCGCTGATCTGCAATTTTGTGGCCAGCCGGTAGATGCCCGTACGCTCCTGGCTGTCATCACGCTCGACCACAGTCTTGATGTCGTCCACCGGTATGCCCTTTTTGCGGGCGTACCACATGACGGTCAGCGCCTTGCAGGACGCCAGCGCCGCATCGTAAAAATCATGCGGGCTGGGTCCGGCATCAGCGCCGCCTTCTTCAACACTGACATCGGCCAGCAAGGCATGTTGGCGAATCGTGACGGCCTGCGCCATGGCGGCACCCGCTTCGCGTTTTAGTTCAATAGCCATGCTGGACTCGACTTTGGGTTTCAAGAAGGGTTAAAGACAATCAACAAGCAGTTTTCAGCGCTGGAATTTGGCGGTGGTGTCAGCCACCCGTTTGCCAAAAGCCCTGGCGGTTTCCAGATCACCGGCAAACATTTCAGCCGCACCGGCGTCAGATGGTGATTGCGCCATCGCGCCGCTGAAAGAGCCCAGCCAGTTCGGGTCGTCGCGTTTGGCGGCCTTGCTGTTGCTGGGCATCATGCCGGTGCCAACCCAGATGCCGCTATGTTGCATGGCCAGTGTAAACAGGTAATGCAGGGTCGAAAGTTTGTCGCCGTTCATGCTGGCGCTGTTGGTAAAACCGGCAAACACCTTGTCTTTCCAGGCCTGGCTGAACCAGGGTTTGCTCGATGCGTCAGCAAACTTTTTGAACTGCCAGCTGACGCTGCCCATATACGTAGGGGAACCCATGATGATGGCGTCTGCAGCGTTCAGGCTGTCCCAGCCGCCTTCAGGCAGATTGCCTTCGGCGTCGATGGCAATCAGGTCGGCCCCTGCGCCTTCAGCCACGGCTTGTGCCATGCGTTGGGTATGGCCGTAGCCGGAATGGTAAACAACAGCGATTTTTGACATGTGACAGTCCTTTGTTTGAAAAGTTAAAAGTAGGACTTACGCAATCGGTCAATCACAACACCATAGGTAGTGTCATTTAATGCCACGACACCCTACAGCTAGTTTTGTTGCGTAAGTCGTGAAAAGTTCTGATGGACGAAAAAAATCAGGCGTTCAGCTTGGCATCAACACTCCAGCGGCCAGCGCCCCAGGCAGCTACCGTCAGCAAACCACCCACTACGGCAATGTTCTTGAAAAACGCCTGGGCTTGTGCCGGGTCGCTCAAAGGGTGAAAAATAAACGAGATCACAAACGTGAAAAAGGCAATGCCGAGCGCGGCCCAGCGGGTTTGAAACCCAACCAGCAGCAGCAGGCCCAGGCCAAGCTCTACCGCAATCGCAATCGCAATAGCCACTTCAGGCATTGGCACACCCTTGGCTGCGGCATAACCGACGGTACCGGCAAAACCGCCGATTTTGCTGAAACCAGCGGGAATGAACAGCAAGGCCAGCAGAACGCGGCCAATCAGTGACAGGGGATTTTGTAGAGCAGTAAACATGATGAGTCCTTATTAAAAATTAAAAAACAACGAGAAAAAAAGTAAAACTCCCGAGCGCCGGTCAGGCCAGCGCCCCCATAAGGGCAGCTTGCATGGCTTTAGTTCCCCATGCGCCCGGTGTGGTATCAGGCAGCCAGGTCAAACACCAGCACTTCGGCGTCATGGCCCTGGCCCAGCTCAAGGCTGGTTTGCGCCTCTATCATGGCGGCGTCGCCTTTGGCAAGCTTTTGCCCATTGACCTGGAGATCACCACGCACCAGGTGAACATAGGTCTTGCGTGCCGGGTTCAGCGCCAGGCTGGCTTTTTCATCCCCGTCAAGCAAACCGGCATACAGTCTGGCGTCGGCATGAATGGTGACCGAACCTTCAGCACCATCGTTCGAGGCCACCAGCCGCAGCTTGCCGCGTTTTTCAGCGCTGGTAAACGACTTTTGCTCGTAACTGGCGGGAATGCCCTTCACATTTGGTTCAATCCAGATTTGCAGAAAGTGGGTGGTCTTGCCTTCGGCATGGTTGAACTCGCTGTGCTGCACACCGGTACCAGCGCTCATGCGCTGCACATCACCAGGTGGAATGCCTTTGACGTTGCCCATGCTGTCCTTGTGGGCCAACTCGCCTTCAAGCACATAACTGATGATCTCCATGTCCTTGTGGCCGTGTGTGCCAAACCCCCTGCCAGCGGCAATGCGGTCTTCATTGATCACACGCAGATTGCCGTAACCCATGTGTTTCGGGTCGAAATAACCGGCAAAGGAAAAAGAGTGAAACGACTTGAGCCAGCCATGGTCGGCATAACCGCGGTCATTGGAGTTGCGTAAGGTCATCATAAAAACATCCTTTCAATACTGGATTTTTGCGGTGGTGCTACAGGGTCACCACCAACCTGTCCAATGACTCCAATGTAGGTCTCGAAGCGTCACCCGCAATTGCTCTCATTTGATGGCATCATTCAAATTATTTGAACTGAAGAATGAGCTATGAGCATCCATTCGATCCGCAACGTCCTCACCCCGGAAGCGCTGGGCCTGATCGACGCCGTACACCGCACCGGCAGCATGGCCGCCGCCGCACGCGAGCTGGGGGTGGTGCCCAGTGCCCTGACCTACCGCATCCGGCTGGTTGAAGATGCACTGGATGTGCTGCTGTTTGACCGCTCCTCACGCCAGGCCAAACTGACCGAAGCCGGCAAAGAACTGTTGCGCGAGGGCAACCGCCTGTTGAACGAGCTGGACGCGGTGGCCAACCGTGTCAAACGGGTAGCCACCGGCTGGGAACCGCAACTGACCTTGTCAGTGGACAGCATCATCTCGCGCACCACGGTGATGGAGTTGTGCGAAGCCTTTTTTGCGCTGAACCCGCCAACAAGGCTCAAGCTGCGCGAGGAAGCCCTGTCCGGCACCTTGCAGGCACTGGTCAGCGGCCAGGCAGACCTGGCGCTTGGTGTGGCGACTGACTCGGGTTCAGACCGCGGCATACAGTCGCTGCGTGCCAGCACGCTGCACAGCAAGCCGCTGGGCAACACCCGTTTTGTCTATGTGGTGGCACCACACCATCCGCTGGCAACAGCCAGTGAACCCATCACTGACGAAATGATGCTGGCCCACCGCGTGGTGGCGGTGGCCGATTCGGTGCAACGCGGCAGCGGCATCACGGTGGGTTTGCTGGGTGGGCAGGATGTATTTACCGTGCCCGGCATGCTGGCCAAACTGGATGCACAAATACGCGGCCTGGGTGTCGGTTTTTTGCCTGAATACCTGGTCAGACCTTATCTGGCCACCGGCAGACTGGTTGAAAAAGCCGTGGCGCAGCCGCCGCGCGTGGTGCTTGCCAGCTACGCCTGGCACAACAATCGCGGCAGCAAACCGGGCCGCGCCCTGCAATGGTGGCTGGAACAGCTCGAAAAACCAGCCACCCGCGCCGCCCTGCTGGAGCGCCAGCAAGCCCCCTGAAAATGTTTTTACAAAATCAGGCGGCACTCTGCGTGTAGAGTGTGTTTGTGGCAACACGGTGAATTTGCAGAAATCTGCGGTCACGGCTCTTTTGGCAATCCTTTTATCCCTCACAAAAAAGACAAAGACATGACAAAAAAACCCAGCACTCCACCGTCCACGGCCCAGGCTGTACGCAGCGTAGCCGTCATTGGCGCAGGCATCGCCGGCATTGCCTGCGCGCGCACCCTGATGCAGGCCGGCCTGAAAGTCACTGTTTTTGAAAAAAGCCATGGCGCAGGCGGGCGCATGTCCACCCGCGAAACCGAATTCGGCGCTTTTGACCATGGCGCGCAATACTTCACCGTGCGTGATGAAAGGTTTGAGCTGGCGCTGGCCACCGCATCGGGCCTGGTGCGCCCCTGGAGCGCCAACACCGTGCGTATTCTGGATGAACTGGGCCGTGTGGTCACCGCGTCCCTGCCCCCAAAAGAATCACATTGGGTTGCCAAACCCGGCATGAACGCCCTGGTGCGCCAATGGGCGCAGCCACTGGCCGCCGAAGGCCGCTTGCTGCTTGAAACCCAGGTCACCCGCATCGAGACCGACAAACTGTCACCCAGACGCTGGCAGTTGCAAACCGAAGGTCTGGGGCCAGGCAGCCCGGTGCATTCAGGTTTTGATGCGGTGGTGCTGGCCATTCCGTCCGTACAGGCGCAAGCCCTGCTGGAGTCATCACAGCTGGCCAACACCATGGCCAATGCAATTGGCAAGGTCGATGTCGCCCCTTGCTGGACGCTGATGATTGCCTTTCCGCAGGCCTCACAACCCAACCTGCCACACCTTGGCCCCCAATGGAATGCAGCGCGCAGCACCCACCACCGCATCGCCTGGCTGGCACGCGAATCTTCCAAACCCGGACGCGGCCCGATTGAACGCTGGACCGTACAGGCCAGCCCCGAATGGTCCTTGCGCCATCTGGAAGACGATAACGAACGCGTCAAGGGCAAACTGCTCAAGGCCTTCACCGAAGTCACAGGCATCCGCGCCGCACCTCCACACGCCGAGGTGCACCGCTGGCGTTATGCCCAGACCACCACGCCACTGGGCAAAACCCATTTGTGGGACGCAAAGTCCGGCATAGGCGCCTGCGGCGACTGGTGCCTGGGGCACCGGGTTGAAGACGGGTTTGTATCGGGACTGGAAATGGCACTTGCCCTTATTTGACAAGCCAAAGGCGCAGCGGCCGCCAAGGGGGCAGGCAGTGACACGAGTGCACGACCGTGGAGGAAATATCCCTTCAAGCAAGGGCCGCGGGACTGGCTTCGCCAGACCGCAGGCGCAGCGGCCCCCTCGGGGGGGCAGGGAGTTACACGCAGTGCACGACCGTGGGGGCAATATCCTTTCAAGCAGGGGCCGCGGGACTGGCTTCGCCAGACCGCAGGCGCAGCGGCCCCCTCGGGGGGCAGGGAGCTACACGAAGTGAGCGACCGTGGGGGCTAGTTACAGAGGCAGATTTGCGCCTTCCCCCACTGGGCCGTTGCATGCTGGCTCCTTGGTTGCGGCGCTTGCAAGCTGGCTGGACGCCAGGGCGCATGGCGGCCAGTGGCTGGTTCGTATTGAAGATGTGGACGCACCGCGCTGTGTACCTGGCGCAGACAAAATCATATTGCAGCAACTCGCGGCCTGCGGTCTCTACCCTGACGAGCCACCCGCTTACCAGTCGCAACGCGGCCACTTGTACCAAGAGGCGCTCGACCAGCTGACAAACCAGGGCCTGGCCTACCCTTGCGGCTGCACCCGGCAGGACATCAACAAGGCGCTGGCGGCATCCGGCCAACTCAAGGCGCGAAATGGCGAGCTGGTTTACCCCGGCACCTGCCGAAACGGACTGCATGGCCGCGCTGCGCGTGCCTGGCGGCTGCTGGGCAGCAATACTGAAATCACCTGGCACGACAGGCGACTGGGCCCACAACAGCAAAATGTCAGCCGCGAGGTCGGCGATTTTGTACTGAAACGTGCCGATGGTTTGTGGGCTTATCAACTGGCCGTGGTGCTTGATGACACCGCCCAGGGCATCACCCACATCGTACGCGGCGAAGACCTGGCCGACAACACAGCGCGCCAGCTCCTGCTTCAGCGCGCGCTGGGTTTGCCACAACCGGTTTATCTGCACACGCCGCTGGTGCTGGGCAGCAACGGAGAAAAGTTGTCAAAACAGAACGGGGCAGCCGCACTGGATCTGGCTGATCCACTGAAGGCTTTGCGTGCCGCAGCCAACACACTGCAATTAAAACCTGAAGCCCAAACGCAGGCCGACTGGCTTGCAAAGGCCATCGCCACTTGGCGACAGCAGCATCTTTTGCCGGGAAACCAAGGGAACTTGAGTACCTCCAAAACCGTCTGATCACGCAAAACAGTCATATCAAACACTTTTGCATTACATCGCCACATGCGCCGAATCACTGCTCTTCGCCGCAATGCCCACATGCTGGTGCCCGGCGACATGATTCTCATCATGCAGATGCAGGACTCCAATACGGCAGCCCATGCCGGCGCTCGACTGCGAGCTTTGTCATATCCTGTTCCGTACCTGCCACTGGTTTATAAGGACCCTCCCCGGCAATGCGGGACAATACCTGCATGAGTGAAGAACAACCTCCCGTCCCCGCAAGTCATCTCCGCACCATTCGAAGTTTTGTCCTGCGCACTGGCCGTACAACCGCCGGCCAGGCGCGTGCCTTTGAAGCTGTCGGCCCGCAATTTCTGCTGCCCTATCACAAGTCGCCCATCAATCTCGCGGCTGTGTTTGGCCGCGAAGCACCCACCATTCTTGAAATCGGTTTTGGCATGGGTGAAGCCACCGCCCACATCGCGGCACTTATGCCCGAAAAAAACTTTTTATGCTGCGAAGTTCACACCCCCGGTGTGGGCGCGCTGCTCAAACGGATTGAAGAGCAGAACATCGGCAATATCCGCATCCTGCAGCACGATGCGGTGGAAGTGATAGACAACATGCTGCCCGCAGGCGATGAAGCCGTGCTAGCCGGCGCGCACATCTTTTTCCCAGACCCCTGGCATAAAAAGAAACACAACAAGCGCCGGCTGATTCAAGGCCCGCTGATAGCCAAACTCGCCGCCCGCCTTAAACCAGGCGGCTACCTGCACTGCGCGACCGACTGGCAGCCCTATGCCGAGCAGATCCTGCAAGTGTTGAGCGCTGAGCCGCTGCTGAAAAACACGGCAGAGGCCTCATCAAACGGCGGCTACGCACCCAAACCAGCTTATCGTCCGCTGACCAAGTTTGAAAACCGCGGCATCAAACTTGGCCATGGTGTCTGGGATGTGGTTTTTGAACGTGTGTAAAGCCCTGCACAGCTCGAATCGGTGAGCAAAACGCTCAAATACGGCCAGCATGGCATGCCCACACGCAATGGTGTTGGCCCCAGTTGTGTCGGCCTGCCCGCAGGGCAATGGCCCACCATCACCGATTTTCTTGTCGAACGCTTTCCGGCAATTTCGCGTGAAGTCTGGCTCG
>JAZKIK010000046.1:0-2322 GCA_040384925.1 Pseudomonadota bacterium
GCGCAGCGGCCCCCTCGGGGGGCAGCGTTTACACGCAGTGAAAAAGCGTGGGGGCTCACTCACTACTATGGATCACATCCCGCACCCGCGGGTAAATCTGCTGGTTCCAGCGTTTGCCGCTGAACACACCGTAATGCCCGACACCGGCCTGCAGATGGTGGGTTTTTAAATAGGGCTTGATGCTGCTGCACAGGTCTTGCGCCGCCACCGTCTGGCCAACGGCGCAGATGTCGTCACGTTCACCTTCCACCGTCAGCAGGGCGGTGCGGCGTATCGCCTTGAGGTTGACCTTGCGGCCATGCCAGGTCAGCTCGCCACGGGGCAAATCGTAGGTCTGGAACACTTTTGCCACGGTTTGCAGGTAAAAGGGCGCGGGCAGGTCGTTGACGGCCAGGTATTCATCGTAAAAAGTGCGGATGATCTGGGCTTTTTCAAACTCTCCGTCCTTGACGTGCTGGTACAGGTCCTGAAAAGACTTTTTGTGCCGCTCCAGGTTCATGCTCAAAAACGCGGTCAGCTGCAAAAAGCCAGGGTAAACGCGCCGCATCATGCCCTTGTGCGGCCAGGGTACGTGATGCACCAGATTTTTTTCAAACCACTCAATCGGTTTGCTGTTGGCCAGCTCGTTCACGCCAGTCGGGTTGACGCGGCAGTCAACCGGCCCGGCCATCAGCGTCAGGCTGCGTGGCTGGGCCGGGTTGTCGTCTTCAGCCATGATGGCCGTGGCGGCCAAAGCGGCCACACAGGGCTGGCAGACCGCAATCATGTGCGTGCCGCCTTCACCCTGGCTTGCCAGAATTTCCAGGAAACTGATCAGATAGTCTGAATAACTGTCCAGTTCAAACTCGCCGAATGACAGCGCCACATCACGCGCGTTGTGCCAGTCGGTGATGTAAACGTCGTGGTCGGCCAGCAGGGTGCGCGCGGTTTCGCGCAGCAAGGTGGCAAAGTGGCCTGACAGCGGTGCCACCAGCAAGACACGCGGGCCAGGGTTGACCATGGCTTTCTTGAAGTGCAGCAGCGTGCCAAAAGGCAGCTCGCAGACCTTGTGTTCGGTAATGGATACTTGCTGGCCGGCCACTTCAACCGTATGGAGGTCGTAGGCCGGCCTGGCGTGTGTCAGTCGCATGCGGGCCAGCACCTCAAACGCGCCAGACAGCTTGCCGGCCGATTCGGTAATGCCGGCAAACATGCCGGGCGCGCCGGGAAGGCCGCTTTTGCTGGCACCAAACAACAAACTGGCCTGTTCGGCGAACATTCGCAGAGGCGAGGTGAGATCAGTCTGCAACTGATAGGCTTGATAAAGCATCGTGAATGCTGCTTTCTTGTTTTGCTGCCGGTGGCAGCGGTGCGGCATTCTCAGCAATTTACGGGCCACGACTGTGCCAGCAAGCTCTTTTTTGGGGCGCTTTGCACTTTGTGTGACCGATTTCAGGCAATGCCCGCCTGATGGCGCGTGCACAGGAGCCAAATGCTGCACTGCACCGTGCTTGGCATGGGGCTTGCACTGCAAGTGCGCACACAAAGCATTTTTGGTGCGGCAACAGCAAAGCCCTACTTTTGCGAAAGACACCGTTTATGACCAAGGCCGTCCTTACTATCAGCAGCAAAAACTACGGTGCCTGGTCGCTTAGGGGCTGGCTTCTGGTCAAGTTTTCCGGGCTGGAGTTTGACGAAAAAATCCTGCCACCCGATGACGCCGACATGCGTGCCGAGATTTTGCTGCTGTCATCGTCCATACTGGTTCCCAGCCTGATCAACGACGGCATCAAGGTCTGGGACACCCTGGCGATTGGCGAATACCTCAATGAAATCAAACCCAAAGCGGGTTTGTTGCCTGCCGACATGGCAGCCAGGGCGCACTGCCGCGCCATTTGCGGCGAGATGCATTCAGGCTTCAGCGCCATGCGCTCGTCAATGCCACTGAACATCAAGGCCAGGTTTCCAAAGTTCAAAACCTGGTCACGCGCCGACGCTGACGTAAAACGCATTGTGGATATTTGGACCGAATGCCTGAACACCTACGGCGGCCCGTTTCTGTTCGGCAAAAAACCCTGCATGGCCGACGCGATGTACGCCCCCGTGGTCAGCCGTTTCAGAACCTATGACATACCGCTTGATGAAACCTGCGTGGCTTTTTGTACTGCCGTCTGGACCTTGCCCGCGATGAAAGAGTGGGTGGCGGCAGCGGAACTGGAAGCCGATGACTTTGACGAGCTTGACGCAGAATTTTGAACACCCCCGTCCGGGCTCACTGCGTGTAGCCCGTTCCCCCCTTGCAGGGGGCAGCGCCTGCGGTCTGGCAAAGCCAGTCCCGCGGCC
>JAZKIK010000047.1:0-13003 GCA_040384925.1 Pseudomonadota bacterium
TGCTTGAAAACGGCGAGGCGTTTTTTCCCCGTGTTTTTGAATGCATAGCCGCCGCCCGGCGTGAAGTGGTGCTCGAGACCTTTATCCTGTTTGAAGACAAGGTGGGTAAAGACCTGCACGCTGCGCTTCTGACGGCGGCGCAGCGTGGTGCGCAGATTGACATAACGATTGACGGTTATGGCTCGCCTGACCTGTCGCCGCAATTCATATCAGAGCTGACCACGGCTGGGGTGCGGGTTCATGTTTTTGACCCCGGCCCCAAACTCTGGGGCTGGCGCACCAACCTTTTCAGGCGCATGCACCGCAAGATTGTGGTGGTGGACGGCCAGCGCGCTTTTGTAGGCGGCATCAACTATTCAGCTGACCACCTGGCCGACTTTGGGCCTGAAGCCAAGCAGGACTATGCGGTTGAAATTGAAGGCCCGCTGGTGGCCGACATCCACAACTTTGTTCACCGCGCGCTGGCAGCAGGCCAGCTCAATGCAAAAACCAGCGAACTGGCCAGCCAGGCCAGCTGGATGCAGCGCATGGGCGGCCGCCTGACGGTGCCCTTCAAGCTACCCGGCAAAACGCCTCTTGAATTTGCCATACCCGCGCCTGCCGGCAACGCGGACGCGATTTTTGTCACCCGCGACAACCGCAAACACACCAATGACATCGAGCGGCATTACCGCATCGCCATCCGCTCGGCCAGGCATCGCATCGTGATTGCCAATGCCTACTTTTTCCCTGGTTACCGGCTGCTCAAGGAAATGCGCAAGGCAGCGCGCCGTGGTGTCGATGTGCGTCTGATTCTGCAGGGTGAGCCCGACATGCCGATTGTCAAAACCGCTGCCAGCCTGCTTTACCACCACCTGATCAACGCTGGCGTCAAGATCTATGAATATTGCGAGCGTCCGCTGCACGGCAAGGTCGCGCTGTCTGACGATGTCTGGTCAACCGTGGGCTCCAGCAATCTTGACCCGCTGAGCCTGTCACTCAATCTGGAGGCCAACGTCATCATCAAGGACCAGGCTTTCAACAAACACCTGGCTGCACGGCTTGACTACCTGATGCAGCAGAGCTGCAAACAGGTGGCCGCCGAAGACCTTGAAAAATCCAGCTGGTGGCTGGTGATTCGAAGCTTTTTTGTGTTTCACCTGCTGCGCCGTTACCCCGCCTGGATGGGCTGGCTGCCCGCCCACGCACCACGCCTGACACCGGCCGAACAGCTGATGGCCACAGGTGGCGCAGACGCCGTCACACGCGCAGACCCGGTCTGAATTATTCATGGGCACCCTGCATGTCATTCGCCCAGGTGTCAGCATAGACAAAAGCGGCCGAAAGCCGCCCACCAAAAAGCACGGTATCCGGAAAATCACCCAGCAAGCCTGGTGGCCGTGGCTGAAACGCGGTTTTACTCTGGCCTTTTTCATGCTGGTCGCCTGGCTGCTGGTGTCACAGGCCCGCGCCATAGACTGGCCTGCGGTGCTGGCCGCGCTGCGCACTTATTCACTGAGCTCGCTGCTGACGGCAGCGGGCCTGGCCGTCGCCAGCTACACGCTGTACAGCTGTTTTGATTTGCTTGGCCGGCGCTATACCGGCCACACATTGGCCGCGCCCACGGTGATGCTGGTTACGGCCGTCAGTTATGCCTTTAACCTCAACCTGGGTTCATGGGTGGGCGGCATTGCCTTCAGGTACCGGCTTTATTCACGGCTGGGGCTGGCAGTAGGCACCGTCACACGGGTCATGTCGCTCAGCATGCTGGCCAACTGGATCGGTTACATGCTGCTGGCCGGGGCGGTATTTGCGTTTCAGCCACCCACGCTGCCTGCCACCTGGAAAATCAGCACCAGCGGCCTGCACTGGATTGGTTTTGGCCTGCTGGCCGTCGCCGCCGCCTACCTGGCCTTGTGTGCGTTTTCACGCCAGCGTGTGTTCATGCTGCGCGGGCATGAGGTAGATCTGCCGTCCCTGCCCATGGCGCTGCTGCAAGTGTTGATGGGAGCTGCCAACTGGCTGCTGATGTCAGGCATTATTTATGTGCTTTTGCAGCAGCGTGTGGAGTTCAGCGCCATCATCAGCGTGCTGCTGCTGGCCGCGATTGCCGGCGTCATCACCCATGTGCCCGCCAATCTGGGGGTGCTCGAAGCAGTTTTTGTGGCATTGCTGTCGCACGTGGTCGCCAAACCCGAACTGCTGGCCGCGCTGGTCGCTTACCGGGTGCTGTATTACCTGGTACCGCTGGCGATTGCGGGAGCCGCTTATCTGGCACTTGAGCTCAGCGCCCGGCGTCTGGCCGCAGACCAGCTAACAATTCGGCTGAAAAACTGAAGGGGAAACGGGGAGAAAGCGCGCTGCTTGCCATTTGCCATGACACTGTATATTATTACAGTTAATAGCAAACCGCGAGCCATCAGAAGGAGAAAACCATGGGCATGATGTATGACCTGTTTTCGGCAGTTCCAGACGCTGCAGAGCAAGAACCATCTCTTCAGGCACATCAGTCGGTGATGCTGGACAGCGCCACTGATTTTGCGGGTTTTCGCCAGCATGCCCGCAGCCTGCTGAGCACAGGCATCCCACCAGACCAAATCAGCTGGCATCAGCGTAACGGTGACACTGCCACTGCTGTAGCGACTGATGCCGCACCGGGCAGCGCGGTATCAGTTCCGCCTGATTTTCTGGAACTGTGCCAAACCCTCATCCTGCACAGTGACCCTCAGCGTTTTGGCCTGATGTACCGCTTGCTCTGGCGCATGGCGCATGAGCCTGGTCTGCGCCACGACCCGCTGGATGCCGACCGGGTGCAGGCCTGCCTTCTTGCAGACGCAGTGCGGCAAGACATCCAAAAAATGAAAACCTCTTTGCGTTTTCGTTCGATCAAGGACGAGGTTTTCAGGGCCAGACCGCTTGAAGGCCCCTTGCATGTTGCGTGGTTCGAGCCCGAACACCATATTGTTGAAGCCATCACGCCCTTTTTTGCGCGTCGTTTTACCCAGATGCGCTGGGCCATCCTGACGCCTGAACGCAGCGTGCGCTGGGACGGCACACGTGCGCGCTTCGGGCCAGGCGCACAAGGTGCCAACGCGCCACCGGCAGACGCGGGCGAGCACCTGTGGCTCACGGATTACCAGCACATCTTCAACCCGGCACGCCTCAAACTCAAGATGACGCAAAAGGAAATGCCGCGAAAATACTGGCACAAGCCGCCCGAGGCCTCATTGATGAGCGGGCTGAGCGCCAGCGCAAACCAGCGGCAGATGAACATGGTTTCCGGCGCACCGGGCACACCGCACCGCCGCATTCCGGCCTTCAGGCCACAGGTGCTGCGGCTGCAAGGGCCCTGAATGCTTCAGCAAAAACTACCCAGCCACCAGCCGGATCTGTGTGATCTCCGAAGGCGAGCCAAAGCGCTTGGGCGGGCCCCAATAACCGGTGCCCCGGCTGGTATAGACCCACATGAAACCCAGGCGGTCCAGGCCGGCTATATACGGTTGCTGAAAGCGTACAAAAAAGTTCCACGGATAAAACTGCCCGCCGTGCGTGTGACCAGACAGTTGCAGGTCAAAACCAGCCTTGGCCGCTGCCGGCGCGCTGCGTGGCTGATGGGCCAGCAAAATGCGCAGCGGCACGGTTTCGGGTGCACCCTCCAGTGCCAGGTCAGGGTCGCTCAGGTGAGAGGGGTCAAAATTATGGGCGCTGTAGTCGGTCACACCAGCCAGCACCAGCGGCGCCATCATTTGTGAGTCGTCCTGCGCATCACCTGCAAAACCATTGCTGTTCTGTATTGCCCTGCCATGGTAGATCACCACATGCTCGTTCATCAACACCGTCAGGCCCAAACGCCGCAACTCGTTGATCCAGGCCTGTGCGCCCGAGTAATACTCGTGATTTCCTGTAACAAAAAATGTTCCGTGGCGTGACTTCAAACCAGCCAGCGGTGCCACATGCGCGGCCAGCTCGGGTACCGTGCCGTCCACCAGATCACCTGTCACCGCCACCACATCGGCATGGATGGAATTGACACGCTCCACAATGCGCTGCAAATAGTCATGTTTGATGGTTGGACCGACGTGGATGTCGGTGATCTGGGCCACCGTAAAACCCACCAGCGCCCTGGGCAAACCCCTGATCGGCACCTCAACCAGCTTGATCACCGGCGTGCGCCGCGCGTTCCAGAACCCCAGCGCCGTCACCAAAAACGCGGCCAGCAGCAACCATTCGACAGAATTGGCGTACATCACGCCCCAGGGCAGCTCACCTGACCAACCCGCATCAAACAGGCCCAGAACAAGCAAAACTGCATCACGCAACACCGTCAACACCAGCACAGATGAAAAGTACCCCATCAGCAACAGACCCAGCCAGGCCACCCTGTCCCCCCAGGGCTGACCCAGCAGGCGGTTGCCCAGCACACCAAGCGGCATCAGCAGTGTCGACAGCAGCAACCAGCCGACAAGCAGCAGCTGACCCAACAGATGACCACCCAGGCCAGACACCAGACGCAGACCCACAAAGGCGTGAAAGAGGCCAGATACAATTAAAAGAGAGCGGTAGGTCATGAAGTCAGGGGCAGCAGAATAAGGTTTTATACGCAAGTGTCGGGCCGGATGCTTCAAAAATCTCGTAAAGCCTGAAAATGAGAGGCTTAAAAATGTTACACCCTTGTTACCTTCGCGTTTTACCGTGCCAAACAGGCACAAAACCGAGACATTCCACACAAAAGATTCTGCCGGGCCAGCTCAATTGCCACTGATACGCTTCAGCTTATCCAAATGCATCATGCTGGCGCAGACCGCGAAACCACCAACCTATCCGGCACCCACCCATGAGCGTTGTTACCCAGGCTACAGCACCCGCCAGCTTTGAGATCAAAAGCGCCAACTTGCCGCTGGTTTCATTGCTGCTCAAGTCGGCCAACCTCAGCACCCTGTCGCAGGAACTGGCCTTGCGGTTTGGCGACATCCCCGACTTTTTTGACAACGACCCGCTGGTTCTCGACCTGAGCCCCCTCCAGACAAGCGCTACAACCGAAGTGGGCACCAACATCAACTTCGGTGACCTGAACAAACTGCTGCGTAGCTATCGTCTGAGGCCTATCGCAGTCAAGGGCGGTTCGGCCGCCCAGATGGTTGCCGCACAGGCCGCCGGGCTGCTTGCCACGCCCGATGCCCATCTGCTGCCCAGCAAACCCCGGCTTCATGACGACGAACTGCCCGCTGCCAGTCCCCGCAGCGCAGCACCTGTTGTCACACCAGCGCCAGCCGCTCCCATAGGCGCACTGATCATCGACAAACCGCTGCGCTCCGGTCAGCAAGTGTATGCCCGCGGGCGTGACCTTGTGGTGCTGGCCATGGTCAACCCCGGAGCGGAAGTGATTGCCGACGGCAACATCCATGTTTACGCGCCGCTGCGCGGCAAAGCCATGGCTGGCGCACGTGGCAATGTGGATGCACGTATTTTTTCACTCGAACTGAATGCCGAACTGCTGTCAATTGCCGGTGTTTACCGTACCAGCGATGTACCACTACCCGCCAGCGTGCTGGGCAAACCGACACAGGTCAGGCTGGTCAGCAGCCTGGAAGGTGACAAGCTTGTAATGGACAGGCTGGCCTGATGTTAAAAGGGTTCAAACTCCGGAACTAGTCATTATTTCTGACACAAGCTGTAGCAACTGTCGCTATGCCAGCTTGGGTTTTACAAGGACACTCTTCAAATGGCAAAAATAATTGTTGTTACATCCGGCAAGGGCGGCGTTGGCAAGACCACCACAAGCGCCAGCTTTTCAACCGGCTTGGCTCTGCGCGGTCACAAAACTGCAGTCATTGACTTTGACGTTGGCCTGCGCAACCTCGACCTCATCATGGGCTGTGAACGCCGTGTGGTGTATGACCTGATCAACGTCATCCAGGGTGAAGCCACCCTCAACCAGGCCCTGATCAAGGACAAACAATGCGCCAACCTCTTCGTGCTGGCCGCCTCGCAAACCCGTGACAAGGACGCACTGACCAAGGAAGGCGTTGAAAAAGTCCTGACCGACCTCGCCGCCATGGAGTTTGAATACATCGTCTGCGACTCCCCCGCCGGCATAGAAACCGGTGCCATGATGGCCATGCACTTTGCCGACGAAGCCCTGGTGGTGACCAATCCCGAAGTCTCTTCGGTACGTGATTCAGACCGTATCCTCGGCATGTTGTCAAGCAAAACCAGACGCGCCATAGACGGCGACGAACCCATCAAGGAGCATTTGCTCATCACGCGCTACAACCCCAGCCGGGTTGACCAGGGACAAATGTTGTCAATTGACGACATCAAGGACATTCTTCGTATCAAGCTGATTGGCGTGATTCCTGAGTCAGACGTTGTGTTGCAGGCTTCCAACCAGGGTGTGCCTGCCGTTCACATGGAAGGCAGCGACGTGTCGGAAGCCTACAAAGACGTGATTGACCGGTTTTTGGGCGACGTTGACAAACCCATACGGTTTATCGACGTGCAAAAACCCAGTTTGCTCAAACGCCTGTTTGGGGGAAAGTAAAGCGCCATGGCATCATTTTTTTCTTTTTTGATCGGCGAAAAAAAAACCACCGCCAGCGTTGCCAAGGAACGTCTGCAAATCATCCTCGCCCACGAACGTTCAGGCCGTAACCCGCCGCCCGACTACATGGCCGACCTGCAGCGCGACATCATTGCCGTCATTGCCAAATACATACCCATCAATCTCGATGACATCAAAGTCAGCATGGACAGGCAGGAAAACCTCGATGTGCTGGAAGTCAAGATCGAATTGCCGGACAAAAAGTAAGACTCCCAACAGGCTTGTTTAGGCCTCATCCTTGATAGCTACTCATCCCGCTGCATATGCAAAACAGCCTCTTTTGGCAGCAAAAAATCAGCCCACCCGGCAATTGACAGACATCACGGTACTGGCAGCAGCAACGCCAGCCGAAGGCTGCATCTGCGAAACACCCGGCTTTTTGTTGACTTCATCACTCGTATCGACATCCGGCAGCGCCGCCCAGGCCATCGCCGTGGTCAACACCACCAACGAAGGAATCGCCCGCAAATACCGCGGCCGCAACAAAAAGCGTTCAATGTCTTTCATGCTTTTCTCCTTGTAAGTAGAAACCCATGCTGCGCTGGCAAGCTGACAAGCATGCGTCTGCTACGTTGCTTTACGTAAGCAAATGCCTCACAAGGCTAGCCATCACCCTGGTGGCAACAGCCCACCACGGCTTTGTTTGCCCCACTTTTTCTGTCCGGTCAGAAAAAACAGCCAGCCCCAGGCTGCACCTGTATGACGCAAGAGCTGAAAGGTAAAAGGCTCGGCCACTGCCGCCAGCAGCGCAAAACCAAAACTGGCGTGTGCTGTCTCAGATCCACCGGTTTTGGCATCACTTTCCGCCCAGCACCTGTACAGATGTACCGACCACAGGTGAAAAACCAGGTCAATCACAATCTTGCCAGCGATCACCCCTGCCACCGGCCCCAGCACACCCGAGCTGCCGCCCATCATGTCATCAAGCAGGTAGTACAGCAGCAAAAAGAAGGCCGTCAGCCCATACAGCGGCTGCATGGTGTCCACCGCCTTGACCGGCAACATCGCCAGTCCCAGCCAGCCATGGCGGCTGTCACCCACCATGTCGCGGTACCAGTACTGGGTTTGCAAAAAGCCGCCAAACCAGCGGCGGCGCTGGCGTAAAAACGCGGCCATGGTGCCCGGCGCTTCGGTTCTGGCACGCGCGCCACCCAGCACCCGTGTGGTCCAGTGGCGGCCATTCAGCACAGCGTATCGCCGCAAACGGTGAATCAGCTCGTAGTCTTCAACCAGGCAATCTGCATCAAAACCACCCACCTCCACCAGCGCCTGCCGCCTGAAACCCGCAAAAGCGCCAGAAATCAGCAACAAACTGTTAACCCGCATCCAGGCATAACGCGACAGAAAATTGCGTATGTATTCATAAGTCTGAAACCATTGAAACAGCCGCCCGCTGAACGACGCATTACAAACTGGTGCCAAAACGCCAGTAGCCGCCACCAGGGCAGGCTCTGCAGAAAAGGCCTTGCGCACCACACCTATGGCCTGCGCTTCCAGCAGGGTGTCACCATCTACCGTCAACACCGTGTCGGTGCTCATCTGCACGATGGCCGCATTCAGCGCACGCGCCTTGCCACCGTGCGGCAAACGCAGCCAGTACAGCGAGGGATGGCTTGGGCTGGCTGCGCTCAGACTGCCAGGTGGCGGCGGCGTCAGCCCATACAGACGCAGCAATATGTCGGCACTCCCGTCGGTCGAACCATCGTCGGCAATCACGATCTGCTCAGGCGCATCGTCCTGCCCCAGCAGCGCCGCAAGTGTCATGGGCAGCACAGCCGCTTCATTGTGCGCCGCAACGATCACGCCAACCGTCACCCGTGCGGACACTTGGCCTGCACTATCGGTATCAGGCGATTTTGCAAGGCCAGTACCCTGCCCGCTTCTGGCCAGACCCAAGGTCTGCCAAAACACAAACACCAGCAACGCAGTGTCATAAGTCACATAAACCAGCCCGGTAGACCATGCCAGAAGGCCGGTATAACGAAAGGCCATCGCAAACAGACCCAGCCACAGCAGCAAGACCGCGCCATGAATCAGATAACTGCGCAGCGGCGTGGGCGGCGGTGAATGGCGCGGTGAGGCGTTTTTGAGCGACAGCTCCAGCGTATGCGGCAAAAGGGTTTCCAATGCGATGCTTGGTGGGTGCTGCGCTTGGCGGGATGGCCAAAAATCCGGAAACAGCTACAAACCCACCTTAGAACGTGTTCCCGGTCTAACAGTAACGCAGGCCAGCCTCATTCAGATGCAGCAAGCCGTCAAAAAACCAGCGCGCCAGTCGGACTCTGAAAATCCGCCAAGGTTCAGTACAGACTGGCAAGCTACCATGACATCGCTTTTTTTAATGCACTGAGGACATCATCACCATGAACCCAGTATCCAGATACACCCGTACCGCCATCATCCTGCACTGGCTGATTGCTTTTTTGATCAGCACCAACCTGCTGCTGATCTGGTTTGTTGATTATTTTCCGGAAGAGCGTGTGCGGCTGGTGATTGACAGCCACAAATCCATAGGCATCACCGTGCTCGGCCTGGTCATACTGCGATTGTTATGGCGTTTTGCGCACCAGCCACCCGCCCTGCCCAGCAGCTACGCCCTGTGGGAACGCCGCGCATCACATGCCGCCCACATCCTGCTTTATGTTGTGATGTTTCTGATGCCACTTTCCGGCTGGATGCACGATTCAGCCTGGAAAGACGCCGCCACCCACCCCATGAAGCTGTTTGGCCTGATGCCCTGGCCACGCATAGGCTGGATCATGAACATCGAACCCGCAAGCAAGGAAATGCTGCACGACGCTTTTGGTGCCCTGCATTCAGCCGGTGCCTGGCTTTTGTACACGCTGTTTGTGTTGCATGTGGGCGGCGCGCTCAAACACCAGTTCATCGACAAGGAAGCCGAGTTGCAGCGTATGCTGCCCTGAGCACTCCTTTATCGCCAAAAGTGAGCCAGTATCAGCGCCCGGTGTTTCCGCGACGCGACTGCGTCTGGTTGCCACTGCCAATATGTGCTTCACGGTCTGTACGGCTTTCTGAAGTGCGTTTGGCCTCATTTTTTTGCGTCAAAACCTGTTCACCCACCTTGTTGTGATCATTGGCAACCTTGCCCGTGTTGGCTTCCTGCTTGTCCCTAGCGTTTTCCTTGTAAGTCATGCTGTGTCCTTTGTTTATTCATCAATCAACAAATTGCCGGTTTGCCACTCGGGCAAATTCGGCGCGTTTGTTCATTGTGAAAACCAAAAGACAGGCCAGCTGTAAGACAACACCGCCTGGCTGGGGTGAAAAATTGAGGTGGCGATGAGCAGCCGGTCAAACCAGCAAAGTCATGCCCGCAGCCCGCACAGCCGCCTTGTCAAAAGTCATGGTAACCAGACACCCCTCGGCATTTGCGACTTCTGTAATCAGCGCATCAGCAAAACCTGCTTTGCGACTGCTTCCAGCCTTGAATCGGCGAATGGCGGCCTGAACCACCTCGCGTTTTTCAATCTGAAACCATGGCGTATTCAAAAAGTCGCCTACTGTTTCTATCAGCTCGTCCTTGCCTGCTTCGTAGAGACTGGTCAACACCCAGCAAACCTCTGCCAAAACCACCAGGCTGATGAAACCCGGCTGGGCAGGGGTCAACTCATTTTCTATCAGCCGGGTTGCCAAGGCTGCCTGTGCAGCGTCGTCCTGTGCCAGGTAACGCACCAGCACGTTGGTGTCCAGCCCAATCATCGGGACGACCTGGAGCGTGCCGCAGCCGCTTCGCCAATGGCCCGGTCCATGGCTTCAATGCTGACTGGCTTTTTGACCCGTCCTGCAAAACGCCCTTTCAGGCTGGCAGCCTCGCTGCGAACAGGCACCAGCACAAAACTGCCGTCCTGGGCAACAAAGTCCACCTGGTTTCCAGCGTCAAGGCCCAGAGCAATGCGCACGGCCATTGGCAAGGTAATCTGACCTTTACTGGTAAGTGTGGCAATCGGCATAAGAGCTCCTGATAATTCCTTACGATGGGTAAGGAATTATAAGCTTTACCATCACACAATGCTCCCAGATGGCTCCAGTGCAATGAATTCTGACGCTACAAGCAATATTAAAAACAGCAAAAACAATTCATAGCCCGGCATGTCTTACCATCAGCGCCCCAACCGCCGGTTTTGCACAACGTTGCAACGCCATCAGCAAGCCGTGATCAGGGTTGGCTATACCGTGGCGGGTACGAATGTCATGCTGGATCCGGGTCAGCAGGGCCGCTGCCATTTCAGCATCTGCCATGGCCCGGTGGGCACGGCCGGTTTTGGGCAGGCGGTGGTAGTCAGCCAGCACGCCCAGCTTGTGGTTGGGAGCCTGCGGGTACAGCCGCCTGGACACCAGCAGGGTGCAGGCAAAAGGCTGGTCGGCTTTTTCGTCTGCGCGGGCCAGTTCGGCCTCCCAGAACTTGCGGTCAAACGCCGCGTTGTGCGCCACCATGGGTGCCTTGCCCACAAAACGCGCTGCGTCACGCATCACCTGCAGGGCTGGCGGTGCACTGGCAATCATCGTGTTGCTGATGCCCGTCAGGGCTTCAATAAACGCCGGTATACGTTGTCCGGCATTCATCAGGCTTTGAAAACGGTCCACCACCTTGCCGCCTTCAAGCAGCACAATGGCCACTTCAGTGGCACGGTCACCCATGGCAGGCGACAGGCCAGTGGTTTCAAAGTCAATGACAGCGATGCAACTCATGCGGGATGAAGGCTGCAGCAGTTATTTGTAAAACGCCTCAACCTTGCCCTTGAGCTTGATCGTCAGCGGGTTGCCCTTGCGGTCTGCCTTGTTGCCCACAGGCACCTTGACCCAGCCTTCGCTGATGCAATATTCAGCCACGTCAAAACGCTCCTTGTCATTGAAGCGAATGCCAATATCGTGCTCAAAAATGGCAGCAACATGGTGCGGGCTGCGCACGTCGGTGGAAAGGTGGTCGGGCAGTTCGGGGCGTGCAGTGGGTTCGGTGGTATTGGTCATGGTGATAAATAAACAGGCTGGCAGGCTTGTCAGCCGGCATGGCAGTCCGGGGTTGAAAAATCAGACACATTGCGTGCTACCACGGCAAAGATGTGTCCAAAAGACGTGGCAGCAATCGTTAAATCCCGGTCAGCGCATGGCTTGGGCACATGCAGTATGTTATGACAAGCTTTTGGATTGGGTGAAATGCGACGGGCATGCTGGATAGATCTGCCTTGTCATAGGTCCGTTTACGCTGGTGCGGAAGTAGAACCTGATGCCGTATCGCGGCGACAAACAAGCAATTTACCAGTTGATAACACTTTCGCTTTGGGCTTAGGTCGCACCTTTGGCGTCAAATTTTCCGAACACGCCTTAGGTTTTCCCAATATGATGTTAAAAACCGCCCCCAGCGGGCCCCTTGCGGCGACACAGGGCCGCTCGGGCCGAAATGCAGGGGGCGCTAATACAAACAAGCGAAGGGGAATAATGGGAGACGTTGTCAGAGTTCTGACGCCTGAAGCAAAACTTAAGCGGAGCATTCGCGCGCACTTCACCCGACTGGGGTTCACCAAGGCCAAAGATGGAACTTTGATCCTGCCGGAGGGAGGAAAGGAAATCGTACGCCAACTGCACGCTAGCCAGCGCGCGGAGCGTCTTCGCGATAGTCATGATCTGCTCCAACGTGCGCTTCCCAAGGCATTAGGCCATTTCGCCAATGGATCGGAAATCGACCCCACAAAAATCGAACTCGGACTGATAAGAGTTCACAGTGGGACAGCCGACGCAGACCTGTTTCGCATTGCGTCCCTAACGTGGTCGGTTCCGGTTTCGGCTGGATTTGGCCGAAGAATGCGCTATCTTGTCTGGGATCACCACCATAATCGGCTTGCCGGCTTAATTGCCCTGGGCGATCCCGTCTACAACCTTTCGGTAAGAGACAAGTTGGTAGGGTGGAATGTCGATGAGCGCGCAAAGCGGCTAGTCAACCTGTTGGACGCTTATGTGTTGGGTGCGGTCGCGCCCTACAACATGCTTTTGACAGGTAAAGCGGTGGCGTGCCTTGTTCGGTCAAAGGATATATACGACGATTTCAAAAAGAGCTATGGAAGAACTGTCGGAATCATTTCCAATGAAGCCAAAAAGGCAACGTTGTTAGCGGTCACCACCACCTCCTCCATGGGAAGATCGTCAATCTATAACCGTTTACGCCTTAATGGAGATACTTACTTCTCTCCGATCGGCTACACCATCGGGTGGGGACACTTTCACATCACAGATGAAATATTCGGCAAGATGCGCGATTACCTGCGGCTGGTCAAGCATCCATACGCGGACAAACATAATTTCGGTGAAGGACCGAACTGGCGCCTTCGAACGATCAAGGCCGCCTTGAATGAAATTGGCATTAGCGAAGCAGTGCTTCGCCATGGCGTAAAGCGCGAAGTCTTCATCAGC
>JAZKIK010000048.1:0-4175 GCA_040384925.1 Pseudomonadota bacterium
AAAGAAGGTAGCTGCCAAAACGGCAGTTCCTGCGAAGAAGGTAGTCGTCAAGGCCGCTGCTCCCGCAAAAACCGAGGCACCAGCCAAAAAAGCTGCTGCCAAGGCACCTGCTGCGGCCAAAAAAGTGGTGGCCAAAAAGCGCACTCCCAATGCAGCATTCATGAAGGCACTGAGCCTGAGCCCTGAACTGGCTGCTGTGGTGGGCGACAAACCGCTGCCACGTACCGAAATTGTCAGCAAGCTGTGGACCTACATCAAGTCCAAAGGCCTGCAGGACAAAATCAACAAACGCATGATCAACGCGGACGACAAACTCAAGGCGGTATTTGGCAAAGCCCAGGTGTCGATGTTTGAGATGGCCGGCCTGATTGGCAAGCACGTCAAGTAAACAAAAAACTTATCTCCCATCAGTTTTGACTGATGTTCAAAGGCCGGTGCAAACCGGCTTTTTTCATTTCTGAACTTGTCTAGACAAGTTCAGAAATAACTCTATACTTCGCGCTGCTCAAAACCCCTGGCTACAGACTGGGCCAAAGCTTGCTGAGGGCTTGTTCCCGAATGGACCATTCAGTCACCAGCGAGACCCTTGCTGGCATGTTTCCTGCATTGACAACCGTACAGGAAGCATCAAAGTTCATTCTGCGCAAGAGGGTTTTTTGGGAGCAGATGAGCAGATAGCTCACCCTTGTTTTTGTTGATCGTTGCTAAGATTCAAAAGATCGACGGCAATGCGCAGCAAGCAGATTTTCGATAAAACATCTCAGAGGCAACGCATTTGAAAAATTCCAGTTTTCCGCCTTCTGTCTGGCCGGTTTGCCAGACAGTCAGCAAGTCAAAACCCACGACTGCTGATCAAACCGCTTTTTTTGCATAAAAAATGCTGCGTTTCATTTTTACCCGACTCAGCCTGATCATCCCCACCTTTCTGGGCATGACACTGCTGGCATTTTTTCTGATTCGCCTGGTGCCTGGTGACCCGATCGAAACACTGGCCGGCGAACGCGGCATAGACCCGATCCGCCATGCCCAGTTGCTCAAGGAATATGGACTGGATCAGCCGGTGCTGGTGCAGTACGGCATTTACATTGGCCGCGTCCTCAAGGGTGATCTGGGCAAGTCCCTGATCACGCAAGAGCCCGTGTTGCGCGAGTTTCTGACGCTGTTTCCAGCCACAGTTGAACTTGCACTTTGCGCCATGCTTTTTGCCTTGCTGATAGGCATACCGGCCGGAATTCTTGCTGCGGTCAAACGCAACTCGGTGCTTGACCACGGTGTCATGGGGGTGTCGCTGACCGGCTACTCCATGCCAATTTTCTGGTGGGGCTTGCTGCTTATTCTGCTGTTTTCAGTCCAGCTTGGCTGGACACCGGTTTCCGGCCGCATATCAGTCAAATACTACATAGAACCGACCACCGGTTTTCTGCTCATTGATTCCCTGATGTCCACTGACAAGGGCGCTTTCTGGTCTGCAGCCTCCCACCTGATATTGCCCACCATCGTGCTTGGAACCAACCCGCTTGCAGTCATTGCACGCATGACACGTTCGGCCATGCTTGAAGTATTGGGGGAGGACTACATCCGCACGGCCCGAGCCAAAGGGCTAGCCAACATCCGGGTAGTGGCCGTTCATGCACTGCGCAATGCGCTTATTCCGGTCGTCACTGTTATTGGCCTGCAAGTGGGCGTGCTGTTCACTGGCGCCATACTGACCGAAACGATTTTTTCATGGCCTGGTGTTGGCAAATGGCTGATCGAAGCGATTGGCCGACGTGATTACCCGGTCTTGCAAGGTGGCATTTTGCTGCTTGGCCTGCTTGTCATGGCTGTCAATCTGCTGGTGGACATTACCTACGGCATCATCAATCCACGTATCAGGCACCAGCGATGA
This sequence comes from Pseudomonadota bacterium, assembly GCA_040384925.1. Classification (GTDB taxonomy): domain Bacteria; phylum Pseudomonadota; class Gammaproteobacteria; order Burkholderiales; family Burkholderiaceae_C; genus Polaromonas. The sequence goes on from JAZKIK010000048.1 coordinate 1,889, forward strand.
GCACTCCCGCATTGACTTCAGCTGCAGGCAAAGCCCCTGCTCCGCCCCATCCACTGCGTGAATTCTGGACTTACTTCAGTGCCAATCGTGGCGCACTGGGTGGTCTGATCATTGTTGTGGCTGTTCTGCTGATTGCACTTTTTGCACCAGTACTGGCGCCTCACGCACCTGATCTGACCAATAGCGCAGCTTTTCTGAAGCCGCCGTTCTGGCAACAGGGTGGCTCCATGACCTACCCACTGGGTACAGATGCCATTGGACGTGACATTCTTTCAAGACTGATGTACGGCGCGCGACTGTCGCTGGTGATTGGCATTGCGGTGGTGGCGATATCAGTGCTGGTGGGTACGGTGCTGGGTTTGTTGTCCGGCTTTTTCCGGGGCATTTTCGAAATCGCCATCATGCGTTTGATGGACATCATCCTGACCTTGCCCAGTCTGCTGCTGGCGATTGTAATTGTTGCCATCCTTGGCCCAGGACTCATGAATGCCATGCTGGCCGTTGCCGTGGTGGTGCTGCCTCACTATGTGCGCATCACACGTGCAGCGGTCATCACCGAAGCGTCGCGCGACTATGTCACGGCGGCTCGCATGAGCGGTGCCGGGCGCATGCGGCTGATGTTCAGCGAAATTTTGCCCAATTGCACGGCTCCGCTGATTGTTCAGGCTTCGCTGGGTATTTCAACCGCCAGTCTGGACGCCGCAGCGCTGGGTTTTCTGGGTCTTGGTGCCCAGCCGCCCTCACCCGTATGGGGCACCATGCTGGCTGATGCCCGTGAGTTTGTATTGCGCGCCTGGTGGGTGGTGACTTTCCCTGGGCTGGCTATCCTGATTACTGTTCTGGCTTTTAACCTGCTGGGTGACGGACTGCGCGATGCGTTTGACCCCAAGCTCAAAAAATAAATGGTATCCCCCCTTCTCGGCTCACTTCGTGTAGCCGGATACCCCCTCCGGGGGCGACACCTGCAGCCCGGCAAAGCCGGTTCCGCGCTGTCACGTGAAAAGACAGCACGTTTACATATGCAAAGTCAAACTGTGCCTGAAGTTGAATCGCCTGGAAAAACCTGATCATGGCCCTGCTTGAAATAGAAAATTTATCCGTTGAATTTCCATCGCAAAACGGCGTGATGCACGCTGTCGAGGGGGTCAGCCTGTCCATTAACGAGGGTGAAGTGCTGGGCATAGTCGGCGAGTCCGGCTCCGGCAAAAGTGTCACCATGATGGCCTTGATGGGTCTGGTGTCCTACCCTGGACGAGTGCGTGCCGACAAGCTTCGTTTTGCGGGCCACGATCTGTTGGCTTTGTCACAAGGCGAGCGCAACAAGCTGGTTGGCAAGGATGTGGCCATGATTTTCCAGGAGCCCACAACCAGCCTGAACCCCTGCTTCACAGTTGGTTTTCAGCTAGCTGAAACCCTGCGCCTGCATTTGGGCATGGATCGCAAGGCAGCCACGAAACGCTCCATCGAACTGCTGGAGCAGGTTGGTATTCCTGCGCCCGAAAGTCGCCTGAAAGCCTACCCGCACCAGTTGTCAGGCGGCATGAATCAGCGTGTCATGATTGCCATGGCGATTGCCTGCAACCCGCGCCTGCTGATTGCCGATGAGCCCACCACAGCACTTGACGTGACAATTCAGGCCCAGATTCTTGACCTGCTGCGCAGTCTGCAAAAAGAACGTGGCATGGCCCTGGTGCTGATCACCCACAACATGGGTGTGGTGTCTGAAATGGCCCAACGTATTGCCGTGATGTATGCCGGCCAGATCATGGAAGAGCGTGATTCACAAGCGCTTTTTAATACGCCGCAACACCCTTACACGGAAGCCCTGCTGGCTGCGCTGCCCGAGCGCAGCGACGGCAGCACACGCCTGGCGACGATTCCCGGCATGGTGCCCGGGCTTTATGACCGCCCCACAGGATGTCTGTTCGGGCCACGCTGCGCCTACGCAACCGAGCATTGCCGCAGCGCAAGACCCCAGCTTCGCAACTGGCAGGACGGCATGGTGCGCTGCCACTATCCACTTGGTGAAGCCGGACGTGAGGCAAAAATTGCTGCCGACCGCCCAGTAGCCGCAGAGGTGTCAGCATGAGCACGGAAACCATGATGGCGACAACATCAACAACTGCAGCGAAACCACACATCGTTGCAGAGGCCCATAACCTCAAACGTTCTTATGAAATCAGGCGCGGCATGTTCAAGGCACCCGCCCTGCTGCAGGCTGTGACCGGTGTTTCCTTCAAGGTTGAAGCCGGCAAAACCCTGGCCGTTGTTGGCGAATCGGGCTGTG
>JAZKIK010000048.1:4185-4485 GCA_040384925.1 Pseudomonadota bacterium
AATCCACCCTGGCGCGTATGGTGTCGCTGATCGAGAAACCAACTTCGGGTGACTTGCAGATCCAGGGCATTGAAACTGTTGGTGCGTCAGCTGATGCCCAACAAAAACTTCGCAAGACGGTTCAACTGGTTTTCCAGAATCCTTATGGCTCCCTCAATCCGCGCAAAAAGATCGGTTCCATTCTTGAAGCGCCGCTGGAAATCAACACCAGCCTGTCGGCCGAAGAACGCGCAACCCAGGCCAAAGCCATGCTCGCCCTCGTCGGCCTGCGGCCAGAGCACTATGACCGTTATCCACACA
>JAZKIK010000049.1:0-2871 GCA_040384925.1 Pseudomonadota bacterium
CGGGGCGGCTTTGGCACGAAGTTTTGAGACTTGCCCGGCCTCTTCAAGATAGGCCGTGTGTGCAAGCTGTTCGGCGTGTTCAAGATTCTCAAGATCGGCCGCAGCATCAAGTCTTTGCAGCTCTGCGCGCCATGAGGCCAGCAGCTCGGGCAATTCGGCAGGCTGCCGTTTGTAGCGCCTGGCAAGGCTGATCCAGAGCGACAGCCGTTCATCCAGTTCGCTCAGGCGCTGTGGTTCCAGCTCTGCATGCCTTGCATAACCATGCAGCGAATGCACTGCATCTTCTGTCTGGGCCAGGGCGCTGGCAAGCACTTCTGTCAGTGCCTTGAATTCCGGCTCAATGTGCTGCTGGCTTTGAAGCACGCTCAGGGACCGGCTGAGCAGGCTGGTGGCGTTCTGTTCGGACTCTTCAAGCGCATCCAGTGCCGCCTGGACGGCGTCACGCAGGGTCTGGGCATTCGACAGGCGGCTGTGCTGGGTGTTGAGCTCTTCCCATTCCTCATCGCCCGGTGCCAGTTTGCCCACTTCACCAATCTGCCAGGCCAGCCGTTCACGTTCACGCTGCAGGCTGTCTTGTGCATCACGTGCGCCAGTCAGTGTTTTTTGCGCCGCACGCCACTGTTGCCAGAGCTGGCCCAGGCGCTGAGTTGACACAGCACCATAAGAGTCGAGCAGCCCACGCACCGCATCGGGCCGGGTCAGGCTCTGCCAGGCATGCTGGCCATGAATATCGACCAGTTTGTCGGCAATGTCCTTGAGCTGGGTGGCCGTGGCCGCGCTGCCGTTGATCCAGGCCCGGCTTTTGCCCTGCACGTCAACTGTGCGTCTGAGCAGCAGGCTGTCGTTTGCCGCAAACCCCGCCTGCTCCAGCCAGTCGGCCAGGGCAGGCGGGCTGTCAAATTCGGCACTGATCTCGCAGCGCTGCGCGCCCTCACGCACCACACCCGCGTCAGCGCGCGCGCCCAGTGCCAGTTGCAGGGCATCAATCAATATCGACTTGCCCGCACCGGTTTCGCCCGTCAGCACGGTAAAACCGGCTTGCAGATCAAGATCCAGCGCATCAACAATGACAAAGTCGCGCAGGGATATGCTTTTAAGGCTCACGCCACACCCTCATTCCAGTGAAGTTTTTTACGCAAGGTATCAAAATAACTCCAGCCCTTGGGGTGGAGAAAACGCACCTGGTGCTCAGAGCGCCTTACCGTGATGCGGTCACCATGCAGCAGACTGGCCAGGGACTGCATGTCAAAGTTGGCACTGGCATCCCGGCCGGCCACTATTTCAATGGCAACTTCCCCGCTGTCCGACAGCACAATCGGTCTGTTTGACAGCGTATGAGGAGCAATCGGCACCAGAATCCAGCCTCCAATCGACGGATGCAGCAAGGGGCCGCCAGCAGACAGCGCGTAGGCGGTGGAACCGGTTGGCGATGCAATGATCAGGCCATCGGCCCGCTGGTTGGCCACAAAACGGCCATCAACCTCGACACGCAACTCAACCATGCCAGCCGTCGCACCCCGGTTGACCACCACATCATTCATGGCTGTTGCATTAAACACACAGCGGCCATCACGCACCACCTTGGCCTGCATCATCCAGCGGCGGTCTTCGTCAAACTCGCCACACAGCATGGGCCCAAGCACCGACTGGTAGCCCTCAAAGGTGATGTCGGTGATAAAACCCAGCCGCCCCTGGTTGATGCCAATCAGCGGCACACCAAACTGGGCCAGCAGACGGCCAATTCCAAGCATGGTGCCATCCCCACCCACCACCAGGCCCAGGTCGCAGTGTGCGCCTATGCCAGCAACATCCAGAATCGGGAACTGCGTCAGGCCCGTGTTGTTGGCCGTGTCCTGCTCAAGCGACACATCACAGCCCTGGGTGTTTAAAAAATGTGCAATGCTTTCCAGCGCAGAGCGGGAGCCGTGGGCATGGTATTTGCCAATGAGTGCCACATGGCGAAATTGCGACTTCATCGGCAAATTACATCACAACATTTGTTCACCGATACTAAGAACGTGTTCACAGTCTGTACGGCCCCGTATAGACTGTGAATACGTTCTTAGAATGACCCCATGCTTGATGACCGCGCCCGTTTGTTGTTGAAAGCGCTTGTTGAGCGCTATATCGCCGATGGCCAGCCAGTCGGCTCACGCACGCTTTCCAGAGCTTCAGGGCTGGATCTTTCGCCCGCCACCATACGCAATGTGATGAGCGACCTGGAGGAGTTGGGCCTGATCGTCAGCCCGCACACCTCTGCCGGCCGCATTCCCACAGCCCGTGGTTACCGGCTGTTTGTCGACACCATGCTGACCACCCAGCGCGAGCAGTTTTCCGCTGGCGGCGGCATCAGCGCCCCCCGGCTTGCACCAGACCAGCCACAAAAGGTGTTGAGCAATGCCGCGCACATGCTGTCCAGCCTCTCGCAGTTTGTGGGTGTGGTCATGGCACCACGCCGGACCTCGGTTTTTCGGCACATCGAGTTTTTAAGGCTGTCCGAACGCCGTTTTCTGGTGATTATTGTTTCGCCAGACGGCGATGTGCAAAACCGCGTCATCTTTACCGAAACCGACTACACCCAGTCGCAACTGATTGAAGCCGCCAATTTTCTGAACTCCCATTACGCAGGTATGGCCATTGAAGAGGTGCGCGAACGCCTGCAAAATGAAGTTGAAGCCCTGCGTGGTGAAATTGCCACACTGATGCAGGCGGCAGTCAAGGTCAGCTCTGAAGCCATCGAGTCGCGTGACGAAGTGGTGGTGTCGGGTGAGAGAAATTTACTCGCCGTCAGCGACTTCTCAAGCGACATGGGCAATTTGCGCAAATTGTTTGACCTGTTTGAACAAAAAGCACAGCTGATGCGCCTGCTCG
>JAZKIK010000050.1:0-3575 GCA_040384925.1 Pseudomonadota bacterium
TAGACTATGCAAAGGGCAAGAAGTGGCAAAACCAGTTGCTGGATTCATCACACGACCTTGCCAAACAGACCATGCGGGATGCTGCGACTTTTGACAGTGCTTACGAAGATGGTGCGTTTGAGGGTTCGGCGCCTTAGCCACTGATTGCCGTGATTTTGGCGGGAACACCTGCCTGTTTCTCAAACGGAACGGATTTTCTAGCCAGTGCATAAAATTGGTCGGCAAACAACAACTCGCAGCAGCCTTGATGCATGAGTCAGATGGCTTGAATCCCCTCTACCAAGGCAACACCGCAAACCTTCCCACCAAAAAATCCAGAAAAGCCCGCACCGCAGGCGGCAGGTGTTTGCGTGAGGGGTATAGCGCATAAATCGTCATGTCGGGCAGCTTCCAGTCTGGCAACACCACCGTCAAGCTGCCGTCGGTGATGTGCGGGTTGGCCAGGTAGGTGGGTTGCAGGGCTATGCCGCCGCCTGCCAGGGCGGCGCATAGCAGGGCGGTGGCTTCGTTGGCGCTCAGGTGGCTGGCCACGCTGACCTGGGTTTTTTCATCACCCCGGCTCAGCTTCCAGACGCTTTTGCCAAAGTTGGCGTAACTCAGGCAGCGGTGTGTGGCCAGGTCGGCTGGTGTCTGCGGCTGGCCATGCTCGGCCAGGTAAGCCGGGGACGCAACCAGCACCGATGTACATGGCGCCAGCGCCCGGCCAATCAGTGTGGGGTCGGGTTCTGCGCTGATGCGTATGGCCAGGTCTATGCGCGCTTCCACCAGGTTCAGCGCGCCTTCACTGGCATTGATGTCTATCTTGAGTTGCGGATAAAGCTTCAGAAAATCAGCCACCAGCGCCGCCATCTGCGCATGGGCAAACGACATGCTGCAGGTGATGCGCAACTGGCCGCGCAGCGCACCGTCGTGGCTGCTGGTTTCTTCTTCAACGTTTTCCATCAGCGCCAGCATCTGCTGGCTGCGGCGCAGGCAATTTTCACCCGCTTCGGTCAGCGTGACGCTGCGTGTGGTGCGCTGCAGCAGGCGCGCACCCAGCCACTGCTCCAGCTCGGCCACATAGCGCGTCACCATGGCGCGTGACATGTCCAGCTTGTCTGCGGTGGCGCTGAAGCTGCCGGTGTGGGCAATCTCTGCAAACACCTGCATGGCGGTGAGTCTGTCCATGATGGGTTCCTGATTTGCTCTATTTTTGAAACAGTACTGGCTGAATTATGCGGTTTATCTGGTCGTTTATTGCAACTACAGTGGATGCCAACGCTGCAAGGCGTCCCTTCAAACCAGACCAAACCCAAGCACAGGAGCCATTTCATGATACGCACCACCGTAATCGCCGCATCCCTCGCCATCGTCTTCGCCAACGCCCAGGCCGCACAGCCGCTGAGCGTGAAGGTTTTTAACGCTGATGGCAACAGCTTCAACGTCAACTCCACCCTGGTTTATGGTGAAAAGGAAGCCATGGTCATTGATGCCGGTTTTACCCGTGCCGATGCACTGCGCATTGCCGCCAACGTGCTCGACAGCGGCAAACAGCTCACCACCATTTACGTCAGCCAGGCCGACCCTGACTACTATTTTGGCGTTGAAACCCTGAAAGAAATATTCCCCCAGGCTGAAGTGGTCAGCACTGCCGCCGTACTGGAGAAACTGACGGCCAAGATGGCTGGCAAGCTTGCCTTCTGGGGCCCAAAAATGGGTGCCAATGCACCACGCAAACCCGTGGTGCCCCGCGCGCTGGAAGGCAATATCCTGAAGCTCGAAGGCCAGACCATTGAAATCCGCGGCACCCAGGGCCTGCTGGCACACCGCCCGTATGCGTGGATTCCGTCCATCAAGGCGCTTGTTGGCAATATCGGCGTATTTGGCAACATGCATGTGTGGACGGCTGACAGCCAGACCGCTGCCGAACGCGCCGCCTGGGTAGCGCAGCTTGATGAAATGTTGGCTTTGAAACCCGAACTGGTGATTCCCGGCCACATGAAAGCCGGCACCAAGGTTGACGCCAGCGCCATCAGCTTCACCAAAGATTATTTGCTGACCTTCGAGAAAAACCTTGCCGCCAGCAAAAACAGCACCGAGCTGGTCAACGCCATGAAGCAGTCCTACCCGCAAGTGACTGACGGCGCGATGTCGCTGGATATTGGCGCCAAGGTGAACAAGGGCGAACTGAAGTGGTAATTCAGGCCGTCTGACAGGGCTGACAAGCTCAGTCGGAACATTTCTTTGCACCCGGCAGCTTGCCGGGTGCAAAGCCGTTTTTAAACCAGAAAGCACACTATGCGCAGCCAGCTCAACATCATCGCCGACCACTACGCCGCATCAGCACGCCAGGACATCGCCGCCATGATGGCTGATGTTGCCCCCGATGTGCAATGGACAGAAATGGCCGGTTTCCCCTGTGCGGGTACCTGGGTTGGGCCTGAGCAGGTGATTGAACATGTCTTCAAGGCCCTGGGCGCGGAATGGTCGGCTTACCGTTTTGAACTGCAGGAACTGATTGACGGTGGTGATCGTGTGATCGGTCTGGGCCAGTACCACGGCACCTATGGCAAAACCGGCAAATCCATGAAAGCGCGGGTGGCGCATGTCTGGCGGCTGCAGGACGGAAAAATCGTGCAGTTCGAGCAGTTCACCGACACCTTGCTGGTCGCGCAAGCAATGAGCTGACAGTAAAACAGCCGCAATCCAAACCAAACAAAACATCAAAAAGAAGACAGCAGCATGCAAACCGTCCTTCAAAAAACCAAAGTCACCTATCTGTTCGACCCCCTGTGCGGCTGGTGTTATGGCGCGTCACCCATGATCCAGAAGCTCGGCCAGCAAACCGGCATTGACCTTGAACTGGCCCCCACAGGGCTTTTTTCAGGCGCAGGTGCACGTGCCATGAATGCAGACTTTGCCCAATACGCCTGGTCCAACGACCAGCGCATCCAGAAACTGACTGGCCAGGTGTTCAGTGAAAACTATCGCACCCAGTTGCTTGACAAACCCGGCAGCCGTTTTGACTCCGGCCCCGGCACTCTGGCGCTGACAGCCGTGTTTTTGACCGAGCCACAGCGTGAAGCCGAAGTGCTGAAAGTGCTGCAGGAAGCACGCTACATCCATGCGCTGGATAGCGGCCAATTGCCTTTGGTTGAAAAGCTGTTACGTGATTTGGGGCTGACGGCTGCCACCGAGCTTTTGTCTGCCGGTGGCGCAGAGTTACTGGCCGCCAACGCCGCACGCATGCGCAAAGCCCAGGGTCTGATGCAGAGTTTTGGCGCGCAAGGGGTGCCAACGCTGGTGATTACAGACGAAAATGGCAGCCGGCTGTTGCGCGGTGATGCCTTGTACGGCCGCTTTGAAACCTTGCTCAGCCACATCGCAGCGGCCTGAAAAGACCACGACAAACCCCGGAAGGAGTTTTTTTGATGAACCTGCTTCACGAAGTTTTGGCACACATGCGTGCGGGCCGCTGGCGCGAAGCACACAACTTGGTGCAAGACGACGGGTCGGAACTGGCCGCCTGGCTGCACGGCATTCTGCATATTCAGGAGGGTGATCTGGAAGATGCCGAGTACTGGTATGGCAAGGCG
>JAZKIK010000051.1:0-6839 GCA_040384925.1 Pseudomonadota bacterium
ACAAACCCTGGATGTGGCATTCGAGTCAGCCGAACCTGAAAAACTGGCTGCTGCCTTTGGCCTTGAAAGCCTGACAAAAGATGCTTTTGCAGTGATCTGGACAACCACCGCATGGACAATTCCGGCCAACCAGGCGCTCAACCTGAACCCTGAACTGAGCTACGCGCTGGTGGATACCGAACGCGGCATTTTGATGCTGGCTGAATCACTGGTTGAAAAATGCCTGGAGCGTTACAAACTCAGCGGTACTGTGCTGGCCACCACACTTGGCAAAAACCTGGGCCTGCTCAAGTTCAAACACCCGTTTTACGATGTGAAGGACGAGAACGGTAACAGTGGCTACCAGCGTTTCAGCCCGGTTTTTCTGGCCGACTACGCAACCGCTGACGACGGCACCGGCATCGTGCACTCTTCTCCAGCCTATGGTGTGGAGGATTTCAACTCCTGTGTTGCCAACGGCATCAGCACCGACGACATCCTGAACCCGGTGCAGGGCAATGGCCGCTACGTTGACGACCTGTCCCTGTTTGGCGGCCTCAATATCTGGAAAGCCGCACCGCTGGTGATTGAAAAACTGCGCGAAAACAATCGCCTGTTTGCCACTGAAAACATCACGCACAGCTATCCGCACTGCTGGCGCCACAAAACCCCGGTGATTTACCGTGCTGCGGCGCAGTGGTTTGTACGCATGGATGAGGGCGTTGGCGTTTTCACCAAGGACAAGGCCAGCAAGACCCTGCGCCAACTGGCCCTGGCTGCCATTGAAGAAACCAGCTTCTATCCTGAAAATGGCAAAACCCGTTTGCGTGACATGATTGCCGGGCGGCCCGACTGGTGCATCAGCCGCCAGCGGAACTGGGGCGTGCCTCTGCCGTTTTTTATCCATACAGCCACCGGCGAGTTGCATCCGCGCACCATGGAGATCATGGACACCGCCGCCAACATGGTTGAAAAAGGCGGCATCGAAGCCTGGAGCAAGGCCACGGCCGAGTCCATCATCGGTGACGATGCACCCAACTACATCAAAAGCACCGACATTCTTGACGTGTGGTTTGACTCCGGCACCACGCACGACCATGTGCTGCGCCACAGCCACGCGGCTCAATCGACCTGGCCGGCAGACCTGTACCTCGAAGGCCATGACCAGCACCGCGGCTGGTTTCACTCATCGCTGTTGACCTCATGCGCGATGTACGACCATGCACCCTACAAAGGCCTGCTGACACACGGTTTCACAGTGGACGGCAAGGGCCGCAAGATGAGCAAAAGTGAAGGCAATGTGGTGGCACCGCAGGAAGTTTCGGGCAAGCTCGGGGCAGAAATCATCCGGCTCTGGTGTGCCTCAACCGACTATTCGGGCGACCTCGGTATTGACGACAAAATCCTCGCACGTGTGGTCGATGCCTACCGGCGCATCCGCAACACCCTGCGCTTCCTGATGGCCAATGTCAGCGACTTTGACCCGGCCACTGACAGCCTTGCTCTTGAGGACCTGCTTGAAATCGACCGCTACGCGCTGAGCCGCGCGGCCCAGTTGCAAGCCGAGATTCTGGCGCACTACGAGGTGTATGAATTTCACCCCGTGGTCTCAAAACTGCAGATTTATTGCAGCGAAGACCTGGGATCCTTCTACCTTGACATCCTCAAGGACCGGCTTTACACCACTGCACCCAAGTCGCTGGCGCGCCGTAGCGCACAAACCGCGCTGCACCAGATCACCCACGCCATGTTGCGCTGGATGGCACCGTTTTTGAGCTTCACGGCGGAAGAAGCGTGGAAGACATTCGGGCAGTCCGAGTCGATTTTTCTGGAAACCTATGTTGGGTTCAAGGCGCAGGACGACGCCCTGCTGGCCAAATGGCAACGCATCCGCGAGATTCGTGACCTGGCCAACAAGGAGATCGAAACCCTGCGTGCCGACGGCAAGGTCGGCTCCTCACTGCAGGCCGAGATTTCTCTTGAAGTCAACGCTGCCGACCATGCCCTGCTGGCCAGCCTGGGTGATGACCTGAAATTCGTGTTTATCACCTCAGCCATTGATCTGGTCGCCGGCACTGCCCAGAAGACGGGCGCAAGGGCCAGCACCCATTCAAAATGCGAGCGCTGCTGGCACTACCGTGAAGATGTGGGCATCGAAGCTGCCTACCCGACCATTTGTGGCCGCTGCACCAGCAACCTGTATGGTGCGGGTGAAGATCGTCAATTTGCCTGATTTTTATTCCTATGGCCAAAACAACTTTTACCAAATCACAAAGCGGCATGCTGCCCTGGCTGGGGCTGGCGCTGCTGATATTGCTTGCAGATCAGTTCACCAAAGTTTTGATACTTGGGTATTACAAACTTGGCGATGCCACCTACGTCGCCAGTTTTTTTAATGTGGTGCGGGTTCACAACACCGGCGCTGCGTTTTCTTTTCTGGCCTCGGCCTCGGGCTGGCAGCGCTGGTTTTTTACCGGCATTGGTATTGCGGCGGCAATCTTCATCATCTGGATGCTCAAGGCCCACGCCGGGCAAAAGCTGTTTTCATTTGCCCTGGCCTGCATTCTGGGTGGCGCGCTGGGCAATGTGATTGACCGCAGCATGCATGGTTATGTGGTTGATTTTCTTGACTTCCACTATGCAGGCTGGCACTTTCCGGCCTTTAACGTGGCCGATGCCGCCATCACCGTGGGTGCCATCTGCCTGATTCTGGATGAGTTGTTGCGGGTGAGAAACGCCAGGTAATACGAATGGGCCCATAGCCTGGCAAAACGCATTTTCAGGCTGCTTGCAGGGGGTATAGTGTTCATAGACTTATGAAGCACTTACTGAATTTATTGGCGGCCATCGCGCTGCTTGTCTGGGGCACCCATCTTGTACGTACCGGCATCTTGCGGGTATTTGGGGCCAATCTGCGCCAGGTGCTGGCGCGCAGCATCAGCAACCGTTTTGCCGCTGCCATGTCGGGCATGGGCGTGACAGCGCTGGTGCAGTCCAGCACCGCTACCGCACTGATTGTTTCTTCCTTTGTTGGCCAGGGCCTGCTGGCCCTGCCGCTGGCGCTGGCCGTGATGTTGGGAGCGGACATTGGCACCAGCCTGATGGCAGTGGTGTTTTCGTTTGACCTGTCCTGGCTGTCACCGCTGTTTATTTTTGTCGGTGTGGTGCTGTTCATCTCGCGCCAGGACACGGATGTCGGGCGTTTTGGCCGCATCCTGATTGGTCTGGGCCTGATGTTGCTGGCGCTGCGCCTGGTCACCGCTTCGACCGGGGTGCTGACACAGGCACCCGCCATCAAGGCCTTGTTGTCCTCACTGAGCAGCGATCTGTTGCTTGAAATCACCATGGGTGCCTTTCTGGCGGTGGTGTCGTATTCCAGCCTGGCAATTGTTTTGCTGACGGCCACTTTGGCCGCATCGGGCGTGATTCCGCTGGACATGGCGCTGGGCCTGGTGCTGGGTGCCAATCTGGGCAGCGGCCTGCTGGCGGTGCTGACCACCGGGCGCTCGGCCATTGAAGTGCGCCAGGTTCCACTGGGCAATCTGGTGTTCAAACTGCTGGGTGTGGCGATGGCTGCGCCTTTTGTTGGCCTGTGGTTGCGCCATGCAGGCCCTTATCTCGGTGAACCAGCAACTGTGGTGGTGCTTTTTCACCTGAGTTTCAACGTGCTGGTTGGCCTGGTTTTTATTGGCTGGACACAGGTAATTGCCCGCTGGGTTGAAAAGCTGTTGCCCAAACCGCTTAAAAACAGCGGCAGCAGCCGGCCCTATCACCTTGACCCTTCGGCCCTGGCCACACCGTCTCTGGCGATTTCATGTGCGGCGCGTGAGGCCATGCACCAGGCCGATGTGGTGGAGACCATGCTGCGGGGTGTGCTGGAGGTGATCAGGAACAATGACCTCAAGCTGGCAGAAGAACTGCGCAAGATGGACGACACCGTCGATGCGCTTTATTCGTCAATCAAGTATTACCCGACCAAAATATCACGCGAAGCGCTGGCCGAGGAAGAAAGCCGCCGCTGGACCGACATCATCAGCTTCACCATCAATATGGAGCAGATCGGCGACATCATTGAACGGGTACTGATCGACATTGAGGACAAAAAAATCAAGCCCGGCCGCAGTTTTTCAGAAGCCGGCATGGCTGAAATCGTGGAACTGCACAAGCGGCTGATTGACAACCTGCGCCTGGGCATGAGCGTATTCCTGAACGGCACGGTCAGGGATGCACAGAAGCTGCTCGAAGAAAAAGCCCGGTTTCGTGACCTCGAACGTGCCTATGCCAGCAGCCATCTGAGCCGCCTGTCAGCCAATACGGTGCAGAGCTTTGAAACCAGCTCGCTGCACATTGACCTGATCAGCGAGCTCAAACGCATCAACTCACACATCTGCTCGATTGCCTACCCGATCCTGGATTCAGCCGGGGCGCAGGCACCCAACCGCCTGCGGCAATCGGCGCTGGTTGAAGAGTCCTGACACCCGTCTATTCGCCGAGTCCCATCACCGCAGCCAGGATCAGCGCAGCTTCGAGTGTGAACTCGCTGTTTTGCAAAACGCCCAGCAACTGCGCCGAATCCATCAGGCAAAATTTTTCGACTTCTCCGTCCTGGTTGTCTGGCACCAGCCCTTCGGGTACGGTGCAGCAGTACCAGTCGATCTGCTCCACCACGTAGCCAGCGCCACCGCCATCGTGGGCGGGCCTGCGGGTAGTCAGGCTGCCACCGTAATGCAGTTGCTGCAGCTTGCTTACGTTCAGCCCGGCTTCTTCCCAGGTTTCACGCGCCAGTGCGGTTTCAGTCGTGTCAGCAGCTGACACCATGCCGCCCATCAGTGTGTCCCACAGCCCAGGGTCATTGGCCTTGTCAAATGCCCGCTGCTGGACCCAGAAGCGCCCATCAGGCGACAAACCAACCAGATGCACGGCCAGCGTTCTGATGCCCAGCGGCCTGACGGCCGCACGCTCTACCGTGCCCAGCCGCTGGCCTTGAGTGTCACAGACTGCGAGCTGTTCATTGCGCCAGGCACCGGCCAGGCCGGCTTCAGACATCAGGGCCGCCAGTTGGTTCAGGCTGGTGGTGACATCACCTCTCACAAACCAGCCTTCCGTCGCTGCCCCGTCAGTTGCTGTAAATTGCCCCTGCGCCAATAACCGCCCATGCCCGCTGCCCTCGCACAACACGGCCATCTGATGCATGAAACCGCTTTCCACACTGCCAATCAGCCCGCCGCCGGCCTTGCCAGCCCACAAAGGCACACGCGGCCGCAGTGGCGGTATCTGGGCCTCGGCGCGCAGCGCAGCCAGCCAGTTCAAGGCAGTAATTTCAGACTGCATCATCAAGCGATTTACAGCGTGATGATGGTGCAACCCGTGGTTTTGCGTGCCTCCAGCGAGCGGTGCGCCTCGGCCATGTCGGCCAGGGCAAAACGCTGGTCAACACGAATATCGATCTTGCCGCTGGTCACCATGGCAAACAGGTCGTCAGCCATGGCCTGGGTGCTTTCACGGGTCGCAATGTGGGTAAATAGCGTTGGGCGCGACACATACAAGGAGCCCTTGGCGGCCAGCAAACCAAGGTCCAGCGGCTCGACCTTGCCCGATGCATTGCCAAAATTGGCTAGCAGGCCAAAGGGACGCAGGCAGTCAAGCGACTTGAGGAAGGTGTCCTTGCCTACCGAGTCATACACCACCTTGACACCTTTGCCGCCTGTGATTTCCTTGACGCGGGCGACAAAATCTTCCTTCGCGTAGTTGATGGCGTAGGCCGCACCCAGCTCTTTGGCAAGCGCGCATTTTTCATCGGAACCCGCCGTGCCAATCAGTTGCAAACCCAGCGCCCTGGCCCACTGGCAGGCAATCAGGCCCACACCACCGGCGGCGGCGTGAAACAGCACAAAATCGCCCTCCTTCAAACCGCCCTGCGGCAAGGTCTGACGCAGCAAGTATTGCGCGGTCAGGCCCTTGAGCATCATGGCGGCACCTGTTTCAAACGAAATTTCATCGGGCAGTTTGCAGACACATTTGGCAGGCATCACACGCAGCTCGCAATAACTGCCAGGTGGCTGACTGGCGTAGGCAGCGCGGTCGCCAAGCTGCAGATGGGTCACGCCCTCACCGACCGCTTCGACCACACCCGAAGCCTCCATACCCAGTTGCAGCGGCATGGGCAGTGCGTACAGGCCGCTACGTTGATAAACGTCGATGTAGTTCAGGCCCACAGCCTTGTGGCGGATGCGGATTTCGCCAGGGCCGGGTTCACCCACGGCCACATCCACCAGCAGCAGCTCTTCAGGGCCACCGTTTTTGTTGATGCGGACGGCTTTGGAGTTGAAGGTGGCGCTTGATGTCATGTCTGTTTTCCTTGTGTGTTGAAGATGCATTTGAAAACCGCTGCACAGATATTGCTGCAGCGCCTTTGACAAAGTTTGCCATGGTGCCACGAATCAGAATAAGCTGCAGCGTCGCAGGTGCATCGCACCATTAGTGGGCAAAACAGGTGGCAAATGGTTACAGTCACGGCCATGAATCAACGACTGAGCCCCGCCACCATCGCCATGCTGGTGCTTCCTCCATTGCTTTGGGCCGGTAACGCCGTAGTGGGACGTCTGGTCAGTGGGCTGGTGCCGCCCATGACACTTAATTTTTTACGCTGGGCGCTGGCTTTTTTTATTCTTCTGCCGCTGGCGCACCATCTGCTGCGACCCTCAAGCAGCCTCTGGCCACACTGGCGGCGCTTCACGCTACTGGGTTTGTTGGGCGTGGGTTGCTACAACGCACTGCAATACCTGGCGCTCCAGACCTCCACACCGCTCAACGTCACGCTTGTGGCGTCGAGCATTCCAGTGTGGATGCTGTTGGTGGGC
>JAZKIK010000052.1:0-2573 GCA_040384925.1 Pseudomonadota bacterium
GTGCTGTCCTGGGCATGGGCCACAACCAGCGTGCCTTGCTGCCTGAAATAAACCTGCTCGCCGCTTTCTGCAGCCAGCTCACCGATCCACGTTGGCCAAAGCAACATTGATCGCTGGCCCAGCCCGAACACCGCCTCGTCAGACACTGCCAGCTCGGCCAGCGGCGACAGCATGGCCGCCGCAGTTTGTGAGGCCGTTGCCAGGTCGTTGCGCTGCAATGAATCAAACAGGCTGACCCGACAGCCCGCACGAGCGAGCCGCCAGGCCAGGGTACGGCCAGCCAGGCCTGCGCCTGCTATACCGATATGGAGAGGTTTTGTCATCTGTTGATTGTCTTATGCCCTCTGCAGACAGCGATTGAATGCAGAGGAAAGCCGGCTGGCGCCAACAAAAACTACGAGTAGATCTCGCTCCCGCCTTCCCTGAACTCCCTGGCCTTTTCGTCAAACCCGCTGTCGATCTGTTTGATCGCTATCACACCAGGCGCAGGGGCCAGAGTCGTCGTTGCAGGATTCAGCCGCGCAAACTCACGCACCTCCTGCGAAATTTTCATGGAGCAGAATTTCGGCCCGCACATCGAGCAGAAATGCGCCACCTTGGCGTTTTCCTTGGGCAGCGTTTCGTCGTGATAGGCCATCGCCGTGTCCGGGTCAATTGCCAGGCGGAACTGGTCTTCCCAGCGGAACTCAAAACGCGCCTTGCTGACGGCGTTGTCCCACATCTGCGCGCCGGGGTAACCCTTGGCCAGGTCACCTGCGTGCGCGGCAATCTTGTAGGCAATCAGCCCTTGCTTCACGTCGTCGCGGTTGGGCAGACCCAGGTGTTCCTTGGGCGTCACGTAACACAGCATGGCCGTGCCGTACCAGCCGATATTGGCGGCACCCATGGCTGAGGAGATATGGTCGTAACCAGGTGAAATATCAGTAATCAAGGGCCCAAGGGTATAAAACGGCGCTTCAAAACAGGCTTCAAGCTGCTTGTCGACGTTTTCCTTGACCAGTTGCAGCGGCACATGGCCAGGGCCTTCAATCATCACCTGCACATCGTGTTTCCAGGCGATCTGGGTCAACTCGCCCAGTGTGTGCAGCTCGGCAAACTGCGCTTCATCATTGGCATCGGCAATCGAGCCGGGGCGCAGGCCGTCACCGAGTGAAAAGCAGATGTCATAAGCCTTCATGATCTCGCAGATGTCTTCAAAGTGCTCGTACAAAAAGCTCTCTTTGTGATGCGACAGGCACCACTTGGCCATGATCGATCCACCCCGCGAAACAATGCCGGTCAGCCGGTTGGCCGTCAGCGGCACATAAGCCAGCCGCACACCGGCATGGATGGTGAAGTAGTCCACCCCCTGCTCGGCCTGCTCGATCAGCGTGTCTCTAAAAATCTCCCAGGTCAGGTCCTCGGCCTTGCCATTGACTTTTTCAAGCGCCTGGTAAATCGGCACCGTACCAATCGGCACTGGCGAGTTGCGCAAGATCCACTCACGCGTTTCATGAATGTTTTCACCGGTGGACAGATCCATCACCGTGTCTGCGCCCCAGCGAATCGACCAGACCAGCTTGTCCACTTCTTCTTCAATGCTAGACGTGACGGCCGAGTTGCCAATATTGGCGTTGACCTTGATCAAAAAGTTGCGGCCAATAATCATCGGCTCGCTTTCGGGGTGATTGATGTTGTTAGGGATCACCGCACGGCCGCGAGCCACCTCGTCACGCACAAATTCAGCCGTGATCTGCTCGGGAATAGCGGCATTGAAGGAGTGGCCTTTTTTCGGCATACGTTCAGTCGCCAGGCGCTCGGCCAGTTGCACACGTACCAGGTTTTCACGAATCGCGATGTATTCCATCTCGGGCGTGATGATGCCTTTGCGTGCGTAATGCATTTGCGAAACATTCATGCCCGCTTTTGCGCGGCGCGGCACCGGTGCATGGGCCATGCGCAACGCAGCCAGGCTGGGGTCGTTCAGGCGTTCACGGCCATAAGCGCTGCTGATACCGTCCAGCGCTTCGGTGTCATGCCTTTCATGGATCCATGCGCCACGCAGCGGCGGCAAACCGCGGGTGATGTCAATGCTGGCCGCCGGGTCGGTGTACACACCCGACGAGTCAAACAGGCGCAGCGGCGGATTGGCTTCGCGGCGCGTCTGGGTGCCCTCGGCAACCAGTGTGTCGGTCAGGGTGACTTCACGAAACGGTACCCGGATGTCGGGACGTGAACCTTCGATATAAATCTTGCGCGAGCCCGGAAAAGGCGTGCGTGTGATGCGGCTGGTGAGCTCCGCTGCGTTGACGGAATGATTGGTTTTGGCCATGGCTGTCTCCAGAGTGTTCAGGTGGGTGCCTGCCTGGAGTACCGGGGATGTCATCGGCCTCAAAAAACCGCAGCTGAGCGGGTGTGAGGGCGGAATGCCGGAGCCAAAAGCGTTGTTCCCTACGCGGGAATGACCCCGATCAGGTTCAGCGGGTCTCGCATCCTTTACAGGACTGGCGCGATCTCAGCCTTGAAAATTTCCGTTTGACGAAAACATCCTTGGCACCCCGACAAGCTACTACATTATCACCCCTGTTGGGGCT
>JAZKIK010000053.1:0-5952 GCA_040384925.1 Pseudomonadota bacterium
AGCTCCAGCGCAATATCGTCGCCGGGTGTGGCTGGAGCAGCTTGGTTTGATGTGTTGTCGTTCATGCTGCCTCCGCCATTTGTGCCTGGCTTGCCACGCAGCGCACGGTGTGCTGCTGATTCAGCGCCACATAGGGTGGCGGGGCTTGTGTGCAGGTCGGCTGCACCTGGGCGCAGCGGTTGGCAAAAGCGCAGCCCTGCACCGTGCCAACAAGGCTGGGCACCACACCGGGAATCGCCTGCAGGTGGCTGCCTGGCAGGGTCTTGCCACGCACCGGAATGCAGTTGAGCAGGCCGCGTGTGTAGGGGTGCGTGGGCCGGGCAAACAACTCGCCCACGGACGCGGTTTCAATCACTTCACCGGCATACATCACAGCCACTCGGTCGGCAATGCGGGCCACCACGCCAAGGTCGTGGGTGATAAAAACCACGGCGGTGCCGAATTCTTTTTGCAGCTCACGTATCAGCCTCAGTATCTGCGCCTGTATGGTCACGTCCAGGGCGGTGGTGGGTTCGTCGGCAATGATGAGGTCGGGGCCGCACATCAGCGCCATGGCAATCATCACGCGCTGGCGCAGCCCGCCCGAAAGCTGGTGCGGGTACTGGCGCAGGCGGTCGGCGGCCTGTGGCACACCGGCGCGTTCCAGCAGATGCACGGCACGGTTGCGCGCCTCGGCGGCTGTTACCTTGCGGTGGGCGCGCAGTGCCTCGCAGAGTTGGTCACCCAGGGTGTACGAGGGGTTGAGCGAGGTCATGGGCTCCTGGAAAATCATCGCCATGCGTGCACCGCGCAGGGCAGTCATGCCTTTTTCGGGCAGGGTTTGCAGGTCTACGCCGTCAAAACGGATGTAGTCTGCCGTGCGCTGCGCCTTGCGCGGCAGCAGGCCCATCAGCGCCAGTGAGGTCATGGACTTGCCGCAGCCTGATTCACCGACCAGGCACAACATCTCGCCGCGATTGACATGAAAGTCTATACCGCGCACGGCATGCAGCATGCCGCGTTCTGTGGGCAGATCGACCCGCAGGTTTTTGACGTCCAGCAAAGGGGTGTTGTTCATTTCAGTCCTTTTCAGTTGCGGCCGTCAGGCGCGGTGAGGTCGCGGATGCCGTCGCCGACAAGGTTGATGGCCAGTACCAGCAGCGCCAGCACCACACCCGGAATCAGGATGACCCAGGGCTGGAAAAACATGTAGGCCTTGCCTTCGGCCACCATCAAGCCCCAGGAGGGTGTGGGCGGCTGCACGCCCAGACCCAGGAAGGACAGCGTGGATTCCAGCAGGATGGCGTGCGCCATCTCCAGCGTGGCCACCACGGTCAGTGAGCTCATCAAATTGGGTAGCAGCTCGCGCAGCAGGATGTAGGGCGTGGACGCCCCCAGCGCCTTGGCTGCAGCGATGAATTCGGCGTCACGCAATTGCTGTGTGGCCGAACGTGTGACGATGGCAAAACGGTCCCACAGCAGCAGGCCCAGCAGGGCAATCACCACCTGCAAAGAGCCCCCGACCAGCGATGCCATCGCCAACGCCACCAGCACCACCGGCATGGCCAGGCGGGTGGTGATGATGTAGCTGATGACTGCATCAACCCGGCCGCCGTAATAGCCGGCCAGCACACCCAGTGTGGTGCCTATGGTGCCGGCGATGACGGCGGTGACCAGGCCGATGATGAGTGACACCCTGGCGCCAAACAGCAGCCGGCTCAGGTAGTCGCGGCCCAGCTTGTCGGTACCCAGGATGTGTTCCCAACTGCCCTTGTCGTGCCAGATCGGCGGGATCAGCCGCTGGGTCACGTCCTGTGCATACGGGTCGTGTGGTGCCAGCCACGGCGCAAACAGTGCCGCCAGCACGATCAGGCCAAGAATGATGGCACCCAGGGTCAGGCCGTGCTGGCCCAGGATGCGGCGCAGCCAGCGCCGCCAGGCGGGAGCGGGCGGCAGTGCCAGTGTGGGGCTTGTCATCACGGAGGGGATGGAAAGAGTCGATGTGTTCATGACGTTTCCTGATCAGCGTGTACGCATGCGCGGGTCAAGCGCGGCGTTGAGTACGTCAGCCACAAAAGTCAGGCCGATGTAGAACACGGCAATGATCAGCACCACCGCCTGTACCACCGGGTAATCGTTGCGCGAGATCGAGTCCCAGGCCAACTGGCCCAGGCCCTGCATCGAATACACCGATTCGATGACTACCGAGCCACCCAGCATGAAACCCAGTTCCACGGCGGCCAGTGCCACCACCGGGATGATGGCGTTACGAAGCGCATGTTTGAACACCACACGCGCCGGGCTCAAACCCTTGGCGCGGGCGGTGCGGATGTAGTCCGAGCCCAGTACATCCAGCATGCCTGCCCGCGTCAGCCGCATCATGGCCGGCATGGCGTAATAACCCAGCGCGATGGCTGGCAGCACAAAGTGTTGCCAGGTGGTGTTGCCTGCCACCGGCAGCCATTGCAGGCTGACTGAGAACACGATGATCAGCGTCAGCGCGAACCAGAAGGTAGGCATGGCCTGGCCTATCACGGCCACCGTCAGCGCCAGCCGGTCTATCCAGGTGTCGCGGTAAAGGGCGGCCAGCACACCCAGCGGAATCGCCACCAGCACCGCCAGCAGCAGCGCCACGCCGCCCAGTTTGAGGGTAATGGGCAGGCGTTCGCCAATCAGCTCGACCACGGTATTCTGGAAATAGAAGGAACGCCCGAAGTCAAACCGCGCGGCAGCGCCCAGCCAGTCAAAAAACTGGACCGTGATGGGGCGGTCAAGGCCGTACTGCACGCGGATTTTTTCCACGTCGGCGGCACTCGATTCTGGCCCGGCAATGGCCGTGGCCAGGTCGCCTGACAGGTGCAGCAGCATGAAACTGATGACGGCCACGGTCAGCATGACGGACAAGGCCACCAGCAGCCGGCGGAAGATATAGATCAGCATGGGCAGGCTCGGCTGGTATTGGTTTATTTCCAGCTGGCCGCAAAGAAACGCGGCAACTCGTCCGGCTGCGCTTCAAACTTCAACTCTGAGGTGAAGGCATAGTTGGTCGAATACGAAAACAGCGGTGCCCAGAAGGCCTGTTCGGAAATGCGCTGCAGCGCCTGTGCGTATTTGGCCTTGCGTTCGGTCTTGTCAACCGTGGCGTCGGCGGTTTGCAGCAGGGCAATCGTCTGCGGGTCCTTGGCCGTATCGTCAGGCCCGCCCTTGAAGTAGTTGCCGGCAAAAGCCGAGGCGTCATTGATCGAGAACGAACCCCATGCCTGGAAGGACAGCGGTGCGCGGCCAGAGCGAACCTCGGTGCGCAGCGCCGGGTACTGCACAAAATGCAGGCGTGCACGGATGCCGACCTTGCGCAGGTCACCAATCATGGCTTCGGCGTATTCGCGTTCGCGGTAGGCCCACAGGTCGGTGTCAAAGCCGTTGGGGTAACCAGCTTCGGCCAGCAATGCCTTGGCTTTGGCCGGGTTGTATTCATATTTCACCACCTTGGCCGTCTCACAGCCGAACTGGGTGCGGAAACACGGTGAAAACACCGGCTGGCTGCCGCCGCGCACCAGGCTGTCGGACAGGCCCTTGCGGTTGACTGCGTAGTTCACCGCCTGGCGTACACGCGCATCCTTGAAGGGCACGGACTCCGGCGTCGTGCCGTTGTTGTTGATGGACATGAAACCCACACGCATGGTTTCGCCGCTGAGCACAGCGAGTTTGGGCGTGGCCTTGAGCGATTCGGCCTGGTCGGCGGGCACTCGCCAGATCCAGTCCACGGCACCTGTCATCAGCTGTGCCACACGGGCCTCGGGGTCACGGATGACAACAAACTTCACATTGCCAATCTTGGGCTGGCCAAGCGGGCTGTCCTTGAAGTAGCTCATGTTCCTGACCATGGTCACGCCCTGGCCGGGAATCACGGAGGTGATCTTGTAGGGACCTGTGCCTATGGGTGCCTTGCTGTAGCCCTCAAGCCCCACTTTCTTGAAATAGGCGGCTGGGTAGATGGGTGTGGGGCCGGCCAGGTATTCGAGTGTGGCCGGGAAAGGTGTCTTCAGGTTGATGCGGACCTGGTATTCACCGAGCTTTTCGATGTTCTTGATCCAGTCAGTGTTCTGGCGTGTGGCAATCTTGGCGTCCGGGCCGGTGACTTCGTTGAAGGTGTAAACCACGTCGTCAGCGCTGAACTTGTCGCCGTTCTGGAACAGCACACCCTGGCGCAGGGTGACATTCAGTGCCGTGGGGGATTCCCACTTCCAGGCGGTGGCCAGTTGTGGTTTGAACTCGCCGGTTTTGGCATCGCGAAAAATCAGCGTGTCCCAGGCCATGGCCGAGAGGATCACGCCTTCGCGCATGTTGTTGTGGTACGGGCTGACGTTCTCGACCTCGCTGTCGGATGCGTAGGTGAGGGTGTCATTGGCCTTGCCCGCGTGAACGGCGGTGCTGCCAACTGCCACGGCCAGCGCCGTGATGATGTGTTGCACCAGTGTGGTGGATGTGTGCCCCATAACAAACTCCTTGTTGAAAATTGAAACTCGTTTCCTGCCGCAGTCGCAAGAATGAGGCCCCGCGAGCGTTTCCGCCATTACAGAATTTCGACCCAAGCGATGCCTAAAAGGCAACGCCATGCGGTGACATTGGATAAGATGGCGTGTCGCCCACAGCAGGAAGCCCCCATGCACAGCTCGCACCTCATTGCCCGCCAACTGCAGGACACCGCCTTGCGCTACTTTCTGGAAGTGGTTCGCTGCGGTTCCATCAGCGAAGCGTCCACGAAGCTGAATGTGGCCAGCTCGGCCATCAGCCGGCACATCGCCCATCTGGAGTCCCTGCTCGGGGCCAGCCTGTTTGACCGGCATGCACGCGGCATGGTGCCCAGTGCGGCCGGGGAGTTGCTGGCCGTTCATGCGATCAAGTCGGCACACGATGCCGAACGGGTGGTGCATGACGTGCATGCCCTGCAGGGCATGCAGCGGGGGCGTGTGCGCATCTCGGCCACCGAGGGGTTTTCGATGGAGTTTTTGCCCCGGCTGATCAGCGATTTCTCGCGCCTGCACCCCGGCATTCAATTTCATCTGGGTGTTTATCCGCCAGCCGAAAGCACACGCCGCGTACTGCATGGCGACGCTGACATCGGCATTGTGATGAGCCGAGGGTCTGAAAAGGATGTACGCATCGAACACCTCCAGCCCTCGCCTGTGATGGCGGTGATGCGCGTCGGGCACCCGCTGGCGCAGTTCAAACAGCTGGCCCTGCTGCAACTGCAGCCCTACCCGCTGGCGCTGCCTGAACCCGACACTACGGTGCGGCAGCTGTTTGACATCGCCTGCAGCAGGCAGCGTCTGCAACTGGAGCCGGTGCTGACGAGCAGCTACATCAGCGGCCTGCTGGGTTTTGTGCGGCATCAGCCACTGGGTATCACCATTTCCGGTGAAATCTCGGTGCGTTATCAGGTGGCGCGTGGTGAACTGGTGTCCGTACGGCTGAAAGACAGAGGGCTGGATCTGCGCAACATCGAGGTGCAGACACTGGTTGGCCGCACGCTGTCACGCACGGCGCAGGTTTTTCTGGACTACCTCAAGGAGCATCTGGGCGGGCCATCAGGCGATTGAGCGGCGAGGCGCGCCTGCCTTTGTCGTGCAGAAAAGCGTGCAAAAAGCTGATTCACGATAATCGGCGCATGACTACTTCCCCCCCAGACTTTAGCGCCCTGCCTTTGCCTGCCCATGTGCTGGCCAACCTGACCCAGCTCGGCTACACCCAGATGACGCCAATTCAGGCCGCCAGCCTGCCCGTTGCCTTGCTGGGCAAAGACCTGATTGCGCAGGCCAAAACCGGCAGCGGCAAAACCGCAGCCTTTGGCATTGCGCTGCTGGCCAACCTCAATGCCCGGCGTTTTGCCGTGCAGTCCATGGTGCTGTGCCCCACACGCGAGCTGGCCGACCAGGTGGCGACTGAAATCCGCCGCCTGGCGCGCGCCGAGGA
>JAZKIK010000053.1:5962-7037 GCA_040384925.1 Pseudomonadota bacterium
CAAGGTTGTGGTGCTGTGCGGCGGTGTGCCGCTGCGCAACCAGACCGCCAGCCTTGAAAACGGTGCTCACATCGTGGTTGGCACACCCGGCCGCATCATGGACCACCTGGCGCGCGGCCACCTCAAGCTGGAAGCCATGAACACGCTGGTGCTCGACGAGGCCGACCGCATGCTCGACATGGGCTTTTTTGACGATATCTGTGTGGTTGCCAAACAATGCCCCAAAGAGCGCCAGACCCTGCTGTTTTCGGCCACCTACCCCGAAGGCATAGCCAAAATCAGCAACCAGTTCATGAAAACACCGCAAACGATCACGGTGCAGGCCCAGCATGAAAAAACCAAGATCCAGCAGCGTTGGTATCAGGTACCAGACAGCGACCATGACGAAGCCCGCATGGGTGCCGTTGCCCAGGTGCTGCGGCATTACCGCCCGGCCAGCACACTGGCGTTTTGCAACACCAAGTCACAGTGCCGCGCCCTGGTTGCCTATCTGAAAGACCAGGGTTTCAGCGCTTTGGCACTGTTTGGTGAGCTGGAGCAGCGTGAGCGTGACCAGGTGCTGGTGCAGTTTTCAAACCGCAGCTGTTCAGTGCTGGTGGCGACCGACGTGGCCGCACGCGGGCTGGACATTGCTCAACTGGCCATGGTCATCAATGTGGATGTCACGCCTGACTCGGAAGTCCACATCCACCGTATAGGCCGTACCGGCCGCGCTGACGAAGAGGGCTGGGCCATCAGCCTGGCCAGCATGGACGAGATGGGTTACGTCGGCAAGATCGAGCAGATGCAAAAAACCGAATCCGTCTGGCACAAGCTGAGCGAGCTGACCCCCGCCAGCAATGAGCCGCTGCTGCCACCCATGGTCACTCTGCAAATCGTGGGCGGCCGAAAAGAAAAAATCCGCGCCGGTGACGTACTGGGTGCCCTGACAGGCGATGCCGGCAATGTGCCGCCTTTCACCCGCGAACAGGTCGGCAAGATCAACGTCAACGAGTTTTCAACTTACGTCGCCGTTGAAAGGGAGTTGGCCAGCAAGGCGCAGCAGAAACTGGCCAATGGCGGGGTGAAGGGGAAA
>JAZKIK010000054.1:0-3455 GCA_040384925.1 Pseudomonadota bacterium
GGAAGTCTCGGGAGCTGCAGCATGAAACCCTTCACCTACGAACGCGCCCGCACGCCAGCGGAAGCCGCCGCAGCCATCGTCGCACACCCCGGCGCAAGGTTCATCGCCGGTGGCACCAACCTGCTGGACCTGATGAAGCTGCAGATTGAAACGCCAGGCCATCTGGTCGATGTCAACACACTGGCACTTGACAGGATAGAGGCCACAGCAGAGGGCGGCCTGCGCATTGGCGCACTGGTGCGCAACACCGATCTGGCAGCCGATCCGCGTGTGCGGCGCGATTACGGGGTGCTGTCGCGGGCCCTGTTGTCGGGTGCCTCAGGCCAGCTGCGCAACAAGGCGACCACGGCGGGCAACCTGCTGCAGCGCACGCGTTGCCCTTATTTTTACGACACCAACCAGCCCTGCAACAAGCGCCAGCCCGGTGCCGGCTGCAGCGCCATCGGCGGCGTGACGCGCCAGCTGGCCATCATTGGCACCAGCTCTGCCTGCATTGCAACCCACCCCAGCGACATGGCTGTGGGCATGCGGGTGCTTGATGCGTCGGTTGAAACCGTGCGCGCCGATGGCCGCACCCGTGTGAT
The DNA here is from genome assembly GCA_040384925.1 of Pseudomonadota bacterium. Lineage (GTDB taxonomy): Bacteria > Pseudomonadota > Gammaproteobacteria > Burkholderiales > Burkholderiaceae_C > Polaromonas. The sequence goes on from JAZKIK010000054.1 coordinate 585, forward strand.
CCCGATTGCCGATTTCCATCGCCTGCCCGGCAATACGCCACATGTGGAAACCGCGCTCGACAGCGGTGAGCTGATCACGGCCGTGACCTTGCCAAAACCGGCGGGTGGCACGCACATCTACCGCAAGGTGCGCGACCGTGCCTCTTATGCGTTTGCGCTGGTGTCTGTCGCTGCCATCGTGCAAAAAGACGGCTCAGGCCGCGTTGCCCTTGGCGGCGTGGCGCACAAACCCTGGCGGGTCGAGGCCGCCGAAGCACAGTTGCCGCAAGGCGCAAAAGCCTTTGCTGGCCAGTTGCTGGCCGGCGCGCAGACCACGCCCGACAACGCCTATAAATTGCCGCTGGTCGAGCGCACGCTCGCTGCGGTCCTGATGCAAGCGAGGGCCTGATCCATGAAGTTCGACACACCCGCCACCACCAACCCGATCGACCAGCTCAAGATTATCGGAAAACCCATAGACCGCATTGACGGTCCGATGAAAACCTCGGGACTGGCCCCTTATGCCTACGAGCGCCATGACGTGGCGCCTGACGCAGCATACGGCCAGGTCGTCGCCGCAGGCATCGCCAAGGGGCGCATCGCCTCCATGGACCTGAGCGCCGCGCGTGCCGCGCCCGGTGTGATTGCCATCGTCACGGCACGCAATGCCGGCAAACTGGGCAAAGGCAAACGCAACACGGCAAGGCTGCTAGGCGGACCCGAGATCGAGCATTACCACCAGGCGCTGGCACTTGTGGTTGCCAAAACATTCGAACAGGCGCGTGACGCAGCACTGCTGGTGAAGATCAGCTACACCACCGCGCCAGGCAAGTTCAGCCTGGCCGAACAAAGGGACTCGGCACCACTGGCCAAGGCAAGTGATCCCAACAGCCCGCCAGCCACCAGGGTGGGCGATTTTGCATCGGCATTCGAAGCCGCAGCAGTCCAGTTTGACGGCACCTACACCACCCCCGACCATTCCCATGCCATGATGGAGCCACAGGCGTCCACTGCGGCCTGGCAAGGCGGCAAACTCACGGTGTGGACCTCCAACCAGATGATTGACTGGGGTGTGACAGACCTTGCCAAAACACTGGGAATCCCCAAGGCCAAGGTCCGCTTGGTCTCGCCCTTCATAGGTGGCGGTTTCGGCGGCAAGCTTTTTTTGCGGGCCGATATACTGCTTGCAGCACTGGGTGCCAGGGCTGCAGGGCAGGCGGTCAAGGTAGCGCTGGCTCGGCCCCTGATTGCCAACAACACCACACATCGCCCCGCCACCATACAGCGCATTCGCATTGGCGCAGGTCCGGGCGGCAAGATCACCGCCATCGGGCATGAGAGCTGGTCAGGCGACCTGCCTGGCGGTGGCCCCGAGACGGCAGTCAACCAGACCCGCCTGCTCTACGCAGGCGAGCACCGCATGACTGCCACCCACCTGGCTGTACTTGACCTTCCGGAAGGCAACGCCATGCGTGCACCCGGTGAGGCACCTGGCCTGATGGCACTGGAAATTGCCATGGACGAGATGGCGCAAAGGCTGGGCATCGACCCGATCGAGTTCCGTGCCATCAATGACACACAGGTGGACCCTGAAAAACCAGAGCGCCCGTTTTCGCAACGCCAGTTGATCAAATGCCTGCGCACCGGAGCCGAGCAGTTTGGCTGGGCGCGCCGCAACCCGATGCCTGCGCAGCTTCGCGACGGACGGTGGATGGTCGGCATGGGTGTGGCAGCAGCGTTTCGCAACAACCTCGCCATGAAGTCTGGTGCCCGTATCCGGCTGGACAACAAGGGTGTGGTCACCGTCGAAACCGACATGACCGACATCGGTACTGGTTCCTACACCGTCATTGCACAGACTGCCGCTGAAATGATGGGCGTGCCGATTGACAAGGTCTTTGTGCGGCTGGGCGACTCTGCGTTTCCGGTGTCATCGGGTTCCGGCGGCCAGTGGGGCGGCAACAGCTCGACTGCCGGTGTGTACGCCGCCTGCGTCAAATTGCGCGAGGCAGTCGCCAAAAAAGCCGGACTGGCACCGGATGCTGCAGTCTTTGCCGACGGCATGATACGCGCCGGCGACAGATCCATGTCGCTGGCCGAAGTGGCAGGTGCAGACGGTCTGGTGGCTGAGGACTTCATCGAGTTTGGCGACCTCGGCGAAAAGGCCCAGCAGTCCACCTTCGGCGCGCATTTTGTCGAGGTCGGCGTTGATGTGGCCACCGGCGAAATCCGTGTGCGACGCATGCTGGCCGTCTGTGCGGCAGGCCGTATCCTCAATCCCAAGTCGGCACGCAGCCAGGTCATAGGCGCGATGACCATGGGTGTGGGCGCGGCGCTGATGGAGGAACTGGCCGTGGACGAGCGCCGCGGCTTTTTTGTCAACCACGACCTGGCAGGCTACGAAGTGCCGGTGCATGCCGACATTCCGCACCAGGACGTCATCTTTTTGAATGAAACCGATCCGGCCTCATCACCCATGAAAGCCAAGGGCGTAGGCGAGCTGGGCATCTGCGGTGTTGCTGCGGCCGTGGCCAATGCCATCTACAACGCCACCGGCATCCGGGTGCGAGACTACCCTATCACTCTGGATAAATTGCTGGACCAGTTGCCGGCCATGGCCTGATATGCACAGCCTGGCCGAAGCTGGCGCAGCCACGGGTGATGCCACTTACATCATCAAGGCTATTGCAAGCATCCAACTCATTGGCCAGTTTTCAAGCGCTCCTGTTCAGCTTTCGAGCCATGATCATTCGCGTAAGCCCAGGTGAATTCTGCACCCAGCAAAAGTATCTGCGAGGAGTAATAAACCCACACCAGCAAGACGACCAGTGAGCCGGCAGCAGCAAAAGACGATGTAACGCTGCTCTTGCCAATATAAAGGCCGATGGCGAC
>JAZKIK010000055.1:0-1874 GCA_040384925.1 Pseudomonadota bacterium
ACCTGCCTGGCGCTGGTACTTAAACACATGCCGGCCATGCGCCGCCCGCTGGCAGAAGTATGCGACTGGTATGTGCTGCTGGAGCTGTCCATCAATGGTGACGAAACCACTGCCGCCGACCGGGCTACCGAGGCCATTGAAAACCTGCTGGAAAGCGCGATGGACAGCGGCTGGGTCAAGGACGCGGCCATTTCCAGCAACCTGGCGCAGTTTGAATCGCTCTGGGCGCTGCGTGAAAACATCTCTGAAGCACAGGGTGCCGAGGGCAACACCATCAAACATGACATTGCCTTGCCAATCTCATGCATCCCGGACTTCATCACCCACACCGATGCAGCGATCAGCGAATCTTTTCCGCAAGTACGGCAAGTGACGTTTGGTCACCTGGGTGATGGCAATCTGCACTACAACTGCTCGCCCGCTGCCAGCCAGACCGGACCGGAACACGCCGCCGCCTTTATGGCGCTGGAAGGCCCGCTGAACCGGCTGGTGCATGACGCAGTCAACGCCTTTGGCGGCTCCATCAGTGCCGAGCACGGCCTGGGCGTTCTGCGGCGTGATGAGTCTGCCCGCTACAAGTCGCCGCTGGAGATCAAGCTGATGCGCAGCATCAAGACTGCGCTTGACCCGAAGGGCCTGATGAATCCGGGCAAGTTCTTGCCATGACAGGCCAGCTTGCTACCCCATCAACAACAAAGGAGACAAAATCTTGAACACTGAAACCTTGAAAGTAGCGGGTTTTGAAGTCTCGCCGCACCACTACATCAATGGCCAGCATGTGGCGTCTGATGAGACATTCGAGCTGTTCTGCCCGATTGACCAGCGCCTGCTGGGCCGCATCAGCGAGGGCACAGCTGTGCATGTCGATGCAGCCATCAGCGCGGCACAAACGGCTTTTACGGCCTGGGGTGCACTGACGGCGGCTGAACGCAAACCTTTTCTGGACCGGTTTGCGGCCGAGATCGGCAAACGTAGCGAAGCCTTCTGCCAGCTGGAGTCAAACGACGCAGGCATTTTGCTGTCACGCATGAAGCATGGTGTGGTGCCACGCGCCATGCTCAACATCACGTATTTCGCTGAACAGGCTCTGAGCCTGCAAAACAGGCCGATTGAAACCGAGCAGGCCAGCCACATCGTTAGGCATGACCCGGCGGGTGTGGTGGTGATCATCACGCCGTGGAATTCGCCGCTGATGCTGGCAACCTGGAAACTTGGGCCTGCGCTTGCCGCTGGCAACTGCGTGATTGTGAAACCGCCGGAATGGGCACCCTTGACCAGCAGCCTGCTGGCTGACTGCGCGCATGCCGCCGGTTTGCCGCCCGGCGTGTTCAACATCGTGCAGGGCAGCGGTATGGGCACAGGTGCCAAACTGGTCAGCGACCCGCGCCTGGCGCGCATCTCGTTTACCGGTTCGGTGCCAACGGCCAAATGGATTGCGCAGGCAGCAGGTGCCAACCTTGTGCCCTGCAGCCTGGAACTGGGTGGAAAGTCGCCCTTTATCGTGCTGGAAGACGCCGATATCGACAATGCTGCGGCTACCGGTGCGCTGATGTACCGCAATGCTGGCCAGGTCTGCCTGGCGGGCACACGTTTTCTGGTTCACAGCCGGGTGCACGATGTGTTTGTGGCAGCCATGCGCGGCTATGTTGAAAAACTCAATATCGGTGACCCGCGTGATGAGGCGGTAGAAGTTGGCCCCATCATCCACCCGCGCCAGGTCGAGCGGGTCAAGGGTTTTGTCGAACGTGCGCTGGCCGACGGTGCCGAGCTGCTGTGGGGCGGCAAACCTCACCCGTTTGGCGCGCAGTATTTTGAGCCGACCATGCTGACCAAGCTGAAGCAGCACAGCGAAATCGTGCAGAACGAAGTATTTG
>JAZKIK010000056.1:0-4799 GCA_040384925.1 Pseudomonadota bacterium
TTGGCGGCCGCTGCACCCACTACCCATTGCCTGCAGGCCGGCCTTTTCAGCGAAGAACAAGCCGTCGGTCTGCGCACCGTGCTTGAAGGCTCGCTGCCTGCTGGCCAGTGGGTGTTTGAAGACGGCATTGAACCGGCCCGCTGGATGGTTTACATGGGCAAATACAGCGGTGCCGAAGCCGTGACCAAAAAGAAGGGCGAGTTGCGCCAGCTGCGAGTGTCATTTGAAGCCCTGAACAACCCCTCACTGGAGCCCGGTCTGTCACTCGGCAACTTTGCCACGCAGGAAGAAGCCACGGCCGAACTGGCCCGCATCGCCACACGCGGCGTCAAAACCGCCAAAGTCATACAGTCCTCACCTGAAATACGCGGCCAGCGGCTCAAGCTGGCCACGGTTGACATCAACCTGAGCACCCAGCTGGAAACCATCAAACCCAAACTGCTGGGTAAAACGCTGCAGCTCTGCGGCTAGGTTTGCTGTTCAAAATTAATCGACTTTTCACGCAGCACGCCAGTGCCTTAGCGGCACACAGGTCTGCAGCCGGGTGATGGCCTGATCCATCAGGGCGGGGTGAAGTTCGTGGCCCAGGGTCGCGGCAATGTCCAGTGTGGCGTCAGCACCCAGTTCCATCAGATTGTCAAAACCAGCTTGTGCCAGTGCCACGTTGACCTTTTTGTCGTTTTTGCCATGCAGCAGATGCAGCATGGTCAGGGCCGGGGCTTTTTCAAAACTGCCTGGTGTAGCGGGGTAAGCTGCCGCAAATGCCAGTACACGCCCGACCAGGCCGTCGTGACGGTCGCTCAAGGCCAGCGCCAGGTCGGCACCGGCACCAAAACCCGCCAGGGCGGTGTCTGTCTGCAGAAGGCCAAAACGCTGTTGCTGCGACTGCACATAGGCCAGCAGCGCGGGCAGCGTTTCGACACCGCTCAAACCCTCGGGTATCAAAATCGCCGCTTCGGCAAACGCATCACCCAGCCGCTGGCCCAGCACCAGCATGTCGGCGGCCGTGCCGCCCTGGTCGTGCAGCAGTATAAAAAGCTGTTTTGGTGTGGCCGTGGACAGCAGTTCAATGGTTTCGGTATCAAGAGGTGTCATGGCGGTGGCTGATGGTTTGTCATGCATGAATTGGGTGCTTTGTCTGGAATTTAAAGCCTGACATGGGGCAGCGCCAGTCCAAACCGGGAATAGACGGCCTACGTTGCTAAGATCATGCCCAATTTGTCAGTACGGGCTTTGGCCCTTTTTCACAAGCAACAACCATGAAAATCGAAAAAAACACCGCCGTCACCCTGCAGTTCAAGGTCACCGACCTGATGGGCAAAGTTGTCGAACAAAGCGACGAGCCCATGGTTTATCTGCATGGCGGGTACGGCAACACGCTTCCCAGGATTGAAGAAGCCCTGGACGGCAAGGAAACCGGTTACCAGGTCGTTTTGCAACTCAAACCCGAAGACGCGTTTGGCCTGCGTGATGAAAACCTGCTGCGCACCCTGCCTAAAAAGCAGTTTCCACCCGGTGTGAAGGTGGGTGGCCAGCTTGAAGGCCATGGCGACGATGGCCGGGTGCAGATTTTCAACGTGACCAAAATCAAGGGCGATGTGGTGCTGCTGGACGGCAACCACCCGCTGGCGGGCAAGGAACTGCGTTTTGGCCTCAAGGTCACGGGCGTGCGCGTGGCGTCTGAAGAAGAAATTGCCCACCAGCATGTGCATGGGGAGCATGGACATCATCATTGAGCCCCCACGGTTGCTCACTTCGTGTAGCGCCCTGCCCCCCGAGGGGGCCGCTGAAAGATTTTGCCCCCACGGTCGCGCACTTCGTGTCGCTCCCTTCCCCCCGAGGGGGCCGCTGCGCCTGCGGCCCGGCAAAGCCGGTTCCGCGACGCCTGCTTGAATAATATGCAGCCATCGCATTTGAAGACATGAAAACCTCCCGTCCGCTTTGGGCCATGCTGTTTGCGCTGACTACGGCGTTTGCCCTGAGCCAGGCCTGGCGTACTGTGGCTGCCATGATGGCGGCGCCGCTGCAGGCTGAATTTGCCTTGAACGCGCAGGCGCTGGGCCTGTTTGCCGGGGTTTTTCATTTTGCATTTGGTGCCATGCAGTTGCTGATGGGCATTGGCATTGACCTGCACGGCGTGCGGCGCACCGTGCTGGTGGCTTTTCCGGTGGCGATTGTGGGCTCGCTGCTGTCGGCCTTGTCTGGCAGTTACGGCTGGCTGCTGCTGGGCCAGGTGCTGATAGGTATTGGTTGTGCGCCTGCGTTTCTGGCCTGCAATGTGTTTATTGCGCGGCATTTTCCAGCGCAGCGTTTTTCAGCCATTTCAGGACTCATCCTGGGCCTGGGCGGCATCGGCATGCTGCTGACCGGCACACCGCTGGCCTGGCTGATTCAGGCCACCTCATGGCGCTGGGGTTTTGCCGCGCTGGGCGGGCTGGCAGCACTGGCCTGGTTGCTGATCTGGCGGCTGGTATATGAACCTGTGCAGGCCGGGGTGGAAAGCAGCCCTGCAAAAGAATCGCCTGGTGAGGCCTTGCGAAAATTCGGCGCACTGTTTTTGTTGCCCCATACCCTGGGCATTGTGCTGCTGGGCTGCGTCGGCTATGCGTCCTTCATCACCTTGCGCGGGCTGTGGCTGGGGCCGCTGTTGATGCAGCGGCATGATTTTTCATTGATGCAAAGCGGCAATGTGGCGCTGGTGATGTCGCTGGCCTCGCTGCTGGGGCCGCCATTGTTTGGCCGGTTTGACCCCGGCCCCTTGCAGCGGCGGCGCTGGATTGCAGGTTTCACATGGCTGCTGGCTGGCCTGTTTGCCATTTTTGCGCTGACGCACAACACCTTGATTGATGTGCTTGGCCCTGTCGTGATTGGGCTGCTCTCGGGTTATATGGTGCTGCAGTATGCCGACGTGCGCGCCGCGTACCCGGCAGCCCTGACGGGGCGTGCGCTGGCGGTTTTTACGATGTCGATGTTTCTGGGTGTGGCGGCCATGCAGTGGCTGACCGGCATCGTCGCCTCTGTGGCTGCGGCGCACGGGTTTGAGCCATTTACCACCGTGCTGGCCGCCATTTCAATGCTGCTGGCAGCAGGAGCACTTGCATTTCTGGCCTTGCCGCAGCCGCCCAGGGCGCTCTAGTTTTATCTCCCATCATGCAACACCACTACCCCACACCTTACGAACTCGGCAACCAGAACCAGACCACCACCTGGCACGATTGCATTGCCTTTTATACAAAGCTGGCTGCAGACTTTCCCACGGTTCTGGGTTTTCATGAAATCGGCACATCAGACAACGGTATTCCCATGCACGCCGGGGTGGTCACGGCGGATGGCGTGTTTGACTGTGAGCTGCTCAAAACTGCCAATCGCCCGGTTTTTTTCAACAACAATGGTATACACCCTGGCGAACCTGAGGGCGTGGACGTGTGCATGGCGCTGGTGCGCGACTTTTGCCTGTTGCCTGAAAAGCTGGCCGCGCTCGGTGATACCGTGTTTTTGTTCATACCGGTTTACAACGTTGACGGCTGCCTGAATCGCAACAGCAGCAGCCGCGTCAACCAGTTGGGGCCGGAGTCCTTTGGTTTCAGGGCCAATGGCCGTAACCTTGACCAGAACCGCGATTTTGTGAAGTGCGACAGCCTGGCCGCCCAGGTGTTCAACCGCTTTTTCAGCCGCTGGAGCCCCGATGTGATGGTCGATACCCACACCTCCAACGGTGCCGACTACAGCTACGCATTGACGCTGATCCACACCCAGACCGACAAGCTGGGCGGCGCACTGGGAGGCTTTTTGCGCGACACCATGCTGCCCGCCATAGACAAGGGCATGGCGGCCAGCGGCTGGCCCATCAGCCCCTATGTGAATCCAGTCAGCGACACACCCGATGACGGCCTGGCCCACATGATGGATGTACCGAGGTTTTCAACCGGTTATGCGGCGCTGCACCACACGATTGGTTTCATGCCCGAAACCCATATGCTCAAGCCCTTTGCCGACCGTTACGACGCCACACGCGCGCTGGTCGAAACCACGCTGCTTTTCACCACCCGCCACAGCCAGCAGATCCAGGCCCTGCGCCAGCAGGCCAAAAACGCCGCCAGAACCCACTGGCCCGTATTCTGGAAAATTGACGAAGCCCGGCCCTCCAGCTTCCGCTTCAAGGGTTTCAAGGCCGTGCGCAGCCCCAGCCTGCTGGGCAATTACAGCCGCCTGGCCTATGACCACAGCCAGCCCTGGGAAAAAGACATTCCGTGTTTTGACCGCTGCACCCAAGAAGTCGTCATTGCCGCACCCAGGGCCTATCTGGTTCCACAAGCCTGGCGCGAAGTGATTGAACGGCTTCAATGGAACGGCGTGACACTTGAACGCCTGCCAGCCGAGCAGACCTTTGAAGCCCGTGTGTACCGCATCGAAGCCGTCAAGTCCCGTCCAGGCCCCTATGAAGGCCACATGTTTCATGACGAGGTGCAACTCAGCGCCCGCAATGAAAACTGCCAGGCCCGCGCCGGTGACTACATTGTCAAACTGGCCCAGCCCAATGCCCGCTACGCCGTGGAGACCCTGGAGCCACAGGCCCACGACAGTTTTTTCCGCTGGGGCTTTTTCAACAGCGTGCTGGAGAAAAAAGAGCACTTTTCAGACTACGTGTTTGAAGATACGGCACTGCAGATGCTGGCCGATGAACCCGAGCTGAAAACCGCCTTCGAGCAATGGACGTCAGCCCACCCCGGGCTGCTGGCGGATCAGCAGGCCGTGCTGGGTTTTATTTTTGAGCATGGCAAGCGCTTTGCAGAGCCGGA
>JAZKIK010000057.1:0-22745 GCA_040384925.1 Pseudomonadota bacterium
GGCCGCCCGCGCGCTGCGCCAGATGTCCGGACGCGTCGACCTGTCCCCGTTGCGTTTTGACTCGCCATACAGGCTGTCATTGTCAGCACCACCGTCCAGGCTGTCATTTCCAGCACTGCCGTCCAGGCTGTCATTGTTAGCACCACCATCCAAACTGTCATCACCGTCCTGGCCGTAGATTTTGTCGCTGCCTGCCAAGCCGGTAACCGTGTCGTTTCCGGCGTATCCGTAGATCACGTCGGTGCCAGAAGTGCCGACCAGGCTGTCGGCAAGAGCTGTTCCCAGAATCGGGTGCGGTTCATTCCCCTGAAAGTTGAATGCCACCAGGTCGGCCTTGTTGACATTTTTCAGGATGGTCACGGTCTGGAATGTATTAACACCGCCCTCGCCATCCGAGTCAATTTCAAGCAGGGTGTCGGCACCGGACTGGGTCAGGCGGGCATATCCCGTGACAAACGGGTTGCCACCACTGTAATAGGGCAAGACCATCTGGTCGCCGTCAACGCCAGCAACAAAGTCAGTGATGATGTCGCTGTCGGCTGCGCTGATGAGGCCAACTGTGTAGGAAACCGCAAAAACGTCGGAGTCTGCACCGCCTGTCAGCGTATCGGCGCCTGAATCTCCAACCAGGTAGTCACGTCCCGTACCGCCATCAAGAAAATCACTGCCGTCACCGCCGGACAGGGTGTCGTTGTCAGCGCCGCCCAGCAGCCTGTCGGCCCCCGACGAGCCGTAAAGGCTGTCAATACCAGCACCGCCGTTCAGGCTGTCATTACCGTCTTCGCCATAAATTTTGTCATTGCCGTCCAGACCTGAAATTGTGTCGTTTCCAGCCCGTCCATATATCTCGTTCGATGCGCTGGTGCCTTTCAGGTTTTCCGCAGCAGCCGTTCCAAGAACCGGATTTGGATCCAATCCGCTGAAGTTAAATGCTACCAGGTCGGCCTTGCTGACATTTTTCAAAATCGCCATCGTCTGGAATGTGCCTGTTCCATTGGCACCATCTGCATCAATTTGCAGCCAGGTGTCTGCGCCTGACTGTACAAGCCGCGCATATCCCGTGGCAAACGGGTTGCCGCCGTCGTAATAAGGCAAGGAAATCCGGTCACCGGCAGCGCCAACAACAAAGTCGGCGATGGTGCTGGTACTTGCTACAGGTGTTGAATACGGTGAAAAGTAGGGAATCCCAAAGGTATCGCTCCCCTCACCACCCGTCAGCGTGTTGTTGCCGGCACCACCATTCAGATAGTCACTTCCTGCTCCGCCATTCAGCGAGTCGTCACCGTCTTCACCATAAATAGAGTCATCTTCTGTTCCACCTGACAAGTTGTCATTGCCCTGGCCGCCATACAGGCTGTCAAAACCGGCACCGCCGTCCAGGCTGTCCTTGCCATCACCACCAGACAAATAGTCACTGTCGGCAGCGCCCAGGAGCTGGTCATCCCCTGCACCGCCGTACAAGGAGTCATTGCCCGCGCCGCCGTCCAGGCTGTCGTCGCCCTCATCACCGTAAATCCTGTCATTGCCTCCCAGGCCGGTAACCGTGTCATTCCCCGCCTGCACATAAATTTCTTCAGAGCCAGCAGTACCCACCAGGCTGTCGGCGGCCGGGGTTCCAAGAGTCAGATGTGGCTCATACCCGTTGAAGTTGGCAGCTACCAGACTGGTTTTGTTGACATTTTTCAGAATCGTCACTGTCTGGAAGGTGCCCGTGCCCGTTGCCCCGTCCGCGTCAATTTCAAGCAGGGTGTTTGCACCTGACTGGGTCAGACGGGCATAACCGACGGCAAACGGATTGACACCGTTGAAATACCCGGAAAGGGAAATATGGTCACCTGCGGCACCGACCACAAAGTCCGCGATGATGTCTGTGCCAGTTACCGCGCCAGATGTACCAAAGGGAATCACAAAGGTATCCGCGCCATCACCGCCGGTCAGGGTGTCGTTGCCAGCATCGCCGCTCAAATAATCATTGCCGGCACCGCCATTGAGAAAATCATTGCCATCTCCGCCATACAAACTGTCGCTCTCGGTGCCGCCAAAGATTTTGTCTGTGCCCAGGCCACCGTACAGGCTGTCAGCACCTGCGCCACCGTCCAGGCTGTCGCTGCCATCGTCTCCGTAAATTTTGTCGTTTCCATCCAGGCCAGTGACTGTGTCATTGCCTGCTTTGGCATACATCTCGTCGGAGGCAATGCTACCCGCCAGGGTTTCGGCCACTGCCGTCCCAAGAATCGGATTTGGATTAAACCCGTTGAAATTGAAAGCAAGCAGGCTGGTTTTGTTGATATTTTTCAGAATCAACACGGTCTGGAAGTTGCCCGAACCTGCGGCCCCGTCAGCATCGATTTCAAGCAGCGTGTCTGCCCCTGACTGAGTCAGACGGGCATATCCCGTGCCAAATGGATTACCAGTGCCATAACTGGGCAAGGAAATCCTGTCGCCTGCATCTCCACCAACAAAGTCCGTGATGGTGTCGATCTCGGGCGCTGATGCTGATCCCGCCACAACGTAGGGAATCACGAAGGTGTCCGAACCCTCGCCACCGGTCAGGGTGTCGTTGCCAGAACCACCATAAAGGTAATCAGCGCCAGCCCCGCCATTTAGCGAGTCATTTCCGCTGTCGCCATACAGATTGTCGTTCCCTGTGTCGCCCATGAGCTTGTCGGCACCGACACCGCCTTGCAGGTAGTCACTGCCGTCACCCCCATTAACAGAGTCGTCGCCGTCTTCGCCATAAAGATTGTCCGAAGCTGCTCCACCAACAAGTGTGTCATTGCCTACACCACCATATAGAGCACCATAACCGGCACCGCCGTCGAGGCTGTCATTACCGCCTTCTCCATACAGATCATCGGCATCTGCTCCGCCAACAAGGGTGTCATCACCCAACCCGCCCCTCAAGCTATTAGAACCGGCACCACCGTCAAGACTGTCATTGCCGTCCTCGCCGTACAGGGAATCGTCACCTGCACCGCCAACAAGGGTGTCGTTACCCGACCCACCTTTCAAGTCATCAAGACCCGCACCACCCTCCAGGCTGTCATTGTCATCACCACCCCAAAGTTGGTCGTCACCATCCAGGCCGACAAGGGTGTCGTTGCCCGCCTGTCCATACATTTCGTTGACTCCGCTACTGCCGGTCAGACTATCAGCGGCAATCGTTCCGACGATTGGATGAGGGTCCTTACCCTGAAAGTTAAATGCCACCAGACTGTTCTTGTCAACATTTCTCAAAATTGCCAACGTCTGGAATGCACCTGAGCCTGCCACGCCATCGGCATCAATTTCTAACAGGGTATCGGCACCTGACTGGGTAAGTCGCGCGTATCCCGTTGCAAACGGATTGCCACTCCCCAGGTAGTAGCCCCAGGAAATCTGGTCGCCTGCATTACCTGTGGCAAAGTCCGTGATGATGTCCCTGTGGCCCTGCACAGGTCCGGAGAAAAAGGACTCATCAGACAGATGGAAGATGTCCGTTCCCGCGCCACCCGTGAGAGTGTCATTGCCTGAATCACCTCGCAAAAAGTCATTGCCAACACCGCCTGAAAGTTTGTCTGCACCAGCACCACCGGACACGGTATCCAGGCCAGCACCACCGTCCAGGCTGTCATTGCCATTTTCACCATACAACGCGTCATTGTCATCCAGGCCGGCAATCGTGTCGTTTCCATCGCGCCCAGACATTTCATCGGCCCCGGTGGTGCCTGCCAGACTATCGCTGGCAAGAGTTCCAATAAGCGGATTGGGATTTATTCCCTGAAAATTGAATGCCACCAGACTGCTCTTGTTTACATTCTTCAAGACCATCATCGTTTGAAACGTAGCCGCTACAGAAGCCCCATCAACATCAACCTCAATCAAGGTGTCTGTACCAGACTGCGTCAGTCGGACGTATCCCTTATCAAATGGATTGTTGCTAGAAGGGGTATAGGGGTTGACAACAGGAAAGTACGGCAGGGAAATCTGGTCACCCCCAATGCCGGACACAAAGTCGGTCACAACATCTGTACTGGCAACAGGCACCCAGTTGGGATAGACAAACGTCGTGGAATAAGAAAGCACAAAAGTGTTTTGTCCACCACCCCCGGTGAGGGTGTCGTTGCCCAGACCACCGCTCAGATAGTCATTGCTCACGCCACCAGCAAGTGAGTCGTTGCCAGAGGTGCCGTAAATATTTGCCATGTAATTTCTCTTGATTGACAAGCCTGCGGGGCCGGTGTGAATGTTTCAGATTTGTAACGGCTTGTTTTATAACATACAGCCATGCCCAGCCCCGTCCTCCAAATAGAGGAGGCGACAGCAACTAGCTGCAAAAATCAGGAGTGCTTGAATGGGCCTCTCGATCCGGCATGTTGCGGTTTTACCCTGCCGTGGCGCGTCATGATGCCAGGCGTACGGCATCACATGCCGCAGCAATTCGATGACGGTGCAGGCCGCTCTGACCCGCACCGTCATTGTTCAATCAGCCGTTTTTTCAGGCCATCAGATAGTCAGCAATGAAGGCAGGGCTGCCCACCAGCTGAATTGCAAACTCGGCATCTGCGTCAGCATCCACACTGCCATACAGCACACCGGCTTCATACCTCAACTGGCCCGCTGCGCTGAAGCTGGCTGAACCGATAAAGCTGAAGGCCTGATCGTTTGCCAGTGTGATGTCGGCGTCCATCTGGGACAGATCAATCCTGTCACCGTCCACACCATTGAAGTCGGTGATGCGATCCGTGGTCACGCTGGTCAAGCCTGCATCTGTCAATGCGTTGAAAATAAAGCTGTCAGCGCCGGTGCCGCCAGTCATCTGGTCTTGTCCGAAGCCGCCCACCAGCACGTCATTGCCTGAACTGCCATTCAGGGTGTCATTGCCATAACCCCCGTCCAGCCGGTTGGCCAGGGTGTTGCCCGTCAGGCTGTCGTTGTAGCTGGAACCGATGAGGTTTTCAATACCTGTCAGTGTATCGGTGCCTTCGGCACCGCTGGCGCTGCCTGCACCACTCACACTGGCCACTACCGCACCCGTCGCGCCCAGGTAACTGGCGGTGTCCACACCTGCGCCGCCAACAAGGCTGTCGTTGCCCAGGCCACCAAACAGCGTGTCGTCACCATCCAGACCGTTGAGGGTGTCGTTTCCGTCGCGTCCAAAAATTTCATTGGGACCACTGGTGCCATTCAGGGTTTCGGCAGCAGCCGTTCCAAGGACCGGGTTCGGATCAAAACCCTCGAAGTTGAAGGCCACCAGACTGGTTTTATTGACACTTTTGAGAATCGCCACGGTCTGGAATGAGGCAGAACCGGCAGCTCCATCGGTATCGATTTCAAGCAGGGTATCTGCACCTGACTGCGTAAGGCGGGCGTAGCCATTTGCAAACGGATTGCCACCGCCATAGTAAGCCGACGACATGGAAATCCGGTCACCGGTATTGCCTGCGGCAAAGTCGGTGATGGTGCTCAGGCTGACCGGTGCGCCCAGGTAGGTATACACATAAGGCGTGACAAATACATCGGAGCCGCCGCCGCCCGTCAGGGTGTCATAACCATACACACCCTCAAGCCGGTTTTCATTGGCATCACCTACCAGCAAATCAGCATAAGCCGTGCCATACAGGTTTTCAATGCCCGTCAGGGTGTCGCTACCTGAGCCGCCAGTTGCCAGCCCGGTCAACAGCGATGCAGAAACCCCGCTGCCGGCATCGTAGAAATAGGCCGTGTCGGTATCGGTGCCACCATCAAGAAGGTCATCACCCAAACCAGCCTGCAGGAAATCATTGCCGGTGCCTCCATACAGGGAGTCATTGCCGTCATTTCCGTACAGGGAATCGTTGTCCGCAGCACCCAGCAGTTTGTCTGCCCCCAGACCGCCGCTCAGGCTGTCCGTCCCGGCACCACCATCCATGCTGTCGTTACCGTCGCCGCCAATAAGCGTGTCACTGCCATCCAGGCCGGTTACGGTGTCGTTGCCTGCAAGTCCGTAGATCTCGTCAGCACCGCTGGTGCCTGCCAGGCTCTCAGCGGCCGCCGTTCCCACAATCGGGTTCGGGTTGACGCCCTGGAAGTTATAAGACACCAGGCTGGTCTTGGTGACATTGCGCAGAATCGCCATGGTCTGGAAGGTGCCAGCACCAGATGCACCGTCTGCATCAACCTCAATCAGCGTATCAGCACCGGACTGTGTCAGTCGCGCATAACCGTTTGCAAACGGGTTGCCGCTGCCATAAGAATAGACAGACATTGATATCTGGTCACCGCCATTGCCAACGGCAAAGTCGGTAATGATGTCTGTATCTGCAACCGGCACTGATCCAGGCTGGACGTAGGGGATCACAAAGGTGTCAGAGCCTTCACCGCCCGTCAGGGTGTCATTGCCCGCGCCGCCCACCAGATAGTCGGCACCAGTACCGCCATTGAGCGAGTCGTTGCCATCATCACCCTGCAGATTGTCGTTGTCGGCACCACCATAAAGCCGATCAGTTCCCAGGCCACCATAAAGGCTGTCAATACCTGCTCCGCCGTCCATGCTGTCACTGCCGTCTTCGCCGTAGAGTTTGTCGTTGCCATCCAGGCCGGTTACGGTGTCGTTGCCTGCACGCCCGTAAACTTCGTCGGCAGCGCTGGTGCCCACAATGCTGTCGGCAGCATCGGTGCCCAGAACCGGGTTGGGGTTGATGCCCTGGAAGTTAAAGGCCACCAGAGCGGTCTTGTCGACATTGCGCAGAATCGCCACAGTCTGGAAGGTGCCTGTACCGGTTGCGCCATCGGCATCAATTTCAACCAGCGTGTCGGTGCCTGACTGGGTCAGCCGGGCATGACCGGTAGCAAACGGGTTGCTGCCAGAGGCGTAGTAGTTGCTCAGGGAAATCTGGTCACCCGTGCTGCCCGCTACAAAGTCAGTGATGATGTCTGTATTGACCACCGAGGTCGAGCCCGGATAGACATAAGGAACCAAAAAAGTATCCGTACCGTCGCCACCCGTCAGGGTGTCGTCACCAACATCACCGCTGAGGTAATCATTGCCTGCACCGCCATTGAGCGAATCGTTGCCATCACCGCCGTACAGATAGTCGCCGTCGTTGCCGCCTGTGAGTTTGTCTGCACCCAGGCCACCATTGAGCGTGTCCATACCCGCGCCGCCGTCCAGGCTGTCATTGCCGTCATCACCGCTCAGTTTGTCGTTGCCGTCCAGACCCGTCAGGGTGTCATTGCCGGCCAGGCCATACATTTCGTTGGCAGCGCTGGTGCCAACCAGAGTATCGGCTGCAGCGGTTCCAACAATCGGATTCGGCTCAATGCCCTGGAAGTTGTAGGCGACCAGACTGGTTTTGGTGACGTTGCGCAGGATTGCCACAGTCTGGAAGGCACCCGAACCGGCTGCGCCGTCTGCATCAATTTCAAGCCTGGTGTCGACGCCCGACTGCGTGAGGCGCGCATAACCAGTCACAAAGGGGTTGTTGCTGCCTGAGTAATAACCCGTCAGGGAAATCTGGTCACCTGCCGCGCCAGCCACAAAGTCGGTAATGATGTCGACACCGATGACCGGTGTCACGCCTTGTGTGGCATATGCATAAGGAATGACAAACAGATCAATGCCGTCACCACCGGTCATGGTGTCGTTGCCTGCACCACCGACCAGGTAGTCATTGCCCGTGCCACCCGTCAGGGCGTCATTGCCGTCTTCACCAAGCAAGGTGTCGTTTTCCGTACCGCCAAAGAGTTTGTCCGCACCCTGGCCACCGTTCACGCTGTCAACACCCACGCCTCCGTCCAGGCTGTCGTCGCCGTCTTCACCGAAAATTTCATCATTGCCTTCCAGTCCGGTGGCGGTGTCGTTGCCAGCCCGGCCATAGATCTTGTTGGCAGTGTTGGTACCCACCAGGGTGTCGGCAGCATCGGTTCCCAGAATCGGATGTGGGTCTATGCCCTGAAAGTTAAAGGCGACGAGGCTGGTTTTGTCAACATTGCGCAAGATCGCCATGGTCTGGAAGCTGCCTGAACCCGCTGCGCCATCGGCATCAATTTCAACCAGGGTATCGGCACCCGACTGCGTCAGCCGTGCATAACCTGTCACAAACGGGTTGCTGCCGTAGGAGCTGTAGTTTGCAATGGAAATCTGGTCACCTGATGCGCCCACTACAAAGTCAGTGATGACATCCACATTGGCCACAAGTGTGACACCGGGATATACATAGACATAAGGAATGACAAAAACATCGTTTCCATCACCACCCGTCAGGGTGTCATTGCCTGCGTCGCCGCTGATGTAGTCATTGCCCGCGCCAGCATTGAGCGAGTCATTGCCGTCGCCGCCATACAAACTGTCGTTGTCGGCACCGCCGAGCAGCGTGTCCACGCCCAGGCCACCATTCAGATAATCAGCACCCGTGCCACCGTCGAGCGAGTCGTTGCCGTCTTCACCATACAGATAGTCGTTATCGTCACCGCCTCTGAGGGTGTCCACACCCAGGCCGCCATTCAGGAAGTCGACGCCCGCACCACCATCAAGCGAGTCGTTGCCGTCTTCACCCGACAGGCTGTCGTTGTCGACACCGCCAAAAAGTTTGTCATCACCAAAACCACCACTCAGGCTGTCAATACCGGCACCACCGTCCAGACTGTCATTGCCGTCTTCACCATAGAGTTTGTCATTGCCGTCCAGGCCAGAAAGGGTGTCATTTCCGGCGCGTCCAAAGATCTCGTTGATACCGCTGTTGCCCGCCAGGGTATCGGCAGCGGCGGTTCCAAATATGGGGTAAGGGTCAATGCCCTGGAAGTTGTATGCAACCAGATTGGCCTTGTTCACATTTTTCAGGATCGCTACCGTGTGGAAGACACCTGCGCCCTCCGTGTCAACTTCAATCAGGGTATCAACACCTGACTGGGTAAGTCGTGCATAACCAGTTGCAAACGGGTTGGTCCCGTTGTAGTTGCCACTGTAGTAGTAATACGGCATCGAAATCTGGTCACCACTGCTACCGGCTACAAAGTCGGTAATGACGTCAATATCTTCAAAAACAGAGGAGCCGTAATAAACAAAGCTGTTCGAAACAACAAACACGTCGCTTCCGTCACCACCAGTCAGGGTGTCATTGCCTGCACCGCCGTTCAGGGAATCGGCACCCGCACCACCATTGAGCGAATCGTTGCCGTCTTCACCAAGCAAGGTGTCGTTGTCGGCACCACCAATCACCGTGTCCCCCCCCAAACCACCATTCAGATAGTCTGCGCCTGTGCCACCATCAAGCGAGTCGGCACCGTCTTCACCATAAAGGGTGTCGTTTTCGGTGCCACCTGTCATGGTGTCAGCACCCATGCCGCCACTCATGTTGTCGAAACCAGCACCACCGTCCAGCAGGTCAGTGCCGTCGCCACCATACAAGGCATCGTTGTCCGCGCCGCCAAGCAGCGTGTCTGACCCGGTGCCACCACTGAGGTAATCAGCGCCAGCGCCGCCATCAAGCGAGTCAACACCATCTTCACCATACAGTGTGTCGTTTTCGGTGCCGCCAGTCAGTTTGTCGCTACCCTGGCCACCATTCAGGCTGTCAGCGCCGGCACCACCGTCCAGGCTGTCATTGCCTTCTTCACCAAAAATCTTGTCATTGCCATCGAGGCCGGTCAGCTTGTCATTGCCAGCCAGCCCATACAGTTCGTTGGCACCCGCAGTACCGGTCAAGGTATTGGCTGAAATGGTTCCGATGATCGGGTTGGGGTCAAAACCCTGGAAGTTAAAGGCCACCAGGCTGGCCTTGTCAACATTTCTCAAAATCGCCATGATCTGGAAGCCCGTCGCATTGCCCGTTCCATCCGGGTCAATTTCCAGAATGGTGTCTGCACCCGATTGACGCAGGCGTGCATAACCGGTTGCAAACGGACTGCTGCCGCCGTAGTAATAGTTGGACAGGGAAATCTGGTCACCGGCAGTGCCGACTGTAAAGTCGGTAATGATGTCGGTATTGGCCACTGGCGTGGAATAGGCATACACATAAGGAACAACAAAAACGTCTGTTCCCTCGCCGCCCACCAGGGTGTCGTTGCCGACATCACCATACAGGTAGTCATTGCCGGTGCCGCCGTTCAATGAATCATTGCCTTCACCGCCGTACAGATAGTCGTTTTCGGTGCCGCCTGTCAGTTTGTCGGCACCGAGGCCACCAGACAGGTTGTCCGTGCCCGCGCCGCCATCAAGTGAGTCATCACCATCATCACCAGACAAGGTGTCGCTGTCGGTACCACCCAGCAGGGTATCGGCACCCAGGCCACCATAAATGCTGTCAAAACCGGTACCGCCGTCCAGACGATCGTTGCCGTCTTCACCATACAACCTGTCATTGCCGTCCAGCCCGGTGATGCTGTCGTTGCCAGCACGTCCATACATGTCGTTGGCAATACTGTTGCCAGCCATTGTGTCGGCAGCAGCCGTTCCAATGAACGGATTTGGCTCGATTCCCTGGAAGTTGTAGGCCACCAGATTGCTCACGCTGACATTGCGCAGAATCGCCACGGTCTGGAAAATACCTGCGCCCGCTGCACCATCGGTGTCAATTTCAATCAGCGTATCGGCACCTGATTGCGTAAGCCGCGCGTAACCCGTTGCAAACGGATTGACGCCACTGGCGTAATAATTGGACAGCGAAATCTGATCGCCCGCGCTGCCTGCCACAAAGTCGGTGATGATGTCTGTGTTGGCTGTCGGTGTTGTGCTGGAGTACACGTAGGGAATGGCAAAAATATCGGTGCCATCACCGCCCGTCAGGGTGTCATTGCCTGCGTCGCCAAGAAGATAGTCGTTGCCCGTGCCGCCATTGAGCGAATCGTCGCCATCACCGCCGTACAGGTAATCGTTTTCGCTTCCACCTGACAGTTTGTCAATACCTACACCGCCGTTGAGGGTGTCAGCGCCGGAGCCACCGTCCAGGCTGTCATCACCGTCACCGTTGTCATACACATAGTCATTGTCCAGCCCACCCAGCAGCGTGTCTGCGCCCTGGCCGCCGTACACGCTGTCATTGCCAGCACCGCCGTCAAGCGAGTCATTGCCGCTGTCGCCTGTCAGATTGTCGTTTTCACTGCCGCCCAGAAGATTGTCGTCCCCCAGCCCCCCGCTGGCAAAGTCACTGCCCGCGCCGCCATCAATTGAGTCATTGCCGTCTTCGCCAGACAAACTGTCGTTGTCAAGCCCGCCCAGCAAGTTGTCTGCGCCCAGACCACCGGAAAGGCTGTCATTGCCCGTTCCACCATCCAGGCGGTCATCACCGTCTTCTCCGTAAATCCTGTCATTGCCATCCAGGCCGGTGGCGCTGTCGTTTCCAGCGCGGCCATAGATGTCATTGGCTTCGCTGTTGCCTGTCAGCGTGTTGGCGGCAGCCGTCCCCAGTATTGGGTTGGGGTCAATGCCCATGAAGTTGAAGGCCACCAGACTGGTCTTGGTGACATTGCGCAAAATCGCCATGGTCTGGAAAGTGCCAGCACCTGTGGGGCCGTCATTGTCCACCTCCACCAGCGTATCAGCGCCCGATTGAGTCAGCCGGGCATAACCCGTTGCAAACGGGTTGGCACCGTAGGACGAATAACCCGACAGCAAAATCTGGTCACCCCCGTTACCCACTGCAAAGTCGGTAATGATGTCGGTATTGGCTGCAGGCACAGAGCCCGGCGCAACATACACATTGGGAATCACAAAGGTGTCGGTGCCCTCACCGCCAACCAGGGTGTCGTTGCCGGCATCACCATACAAAACATCATTGCCCGCACCGCCATTCAGCGAGTCATTGTCCTCACCGCCGTAAATGCTGTCGTTGTCCGTGCCGCCAAAAAGCTTGTCAGCACCCAGGCCACCATTCAGGTAGTCAAGACCCACACCACCGTCAAGCGAGTCATTGCCGTCTTCGCCGAACAGATAGTCGGTCTCCGTACCCCCGAGCAAGGTGTCTGCCCCCAGCCCCCCATTGAGGCTGTCAATACCGGCGCCACCATCCATGCTGTCATTGCCATCTTCACCGTACAGCGTGTCGGCACCATCCAGGCCCTTGATGGTGTCATTGCCAGCACGCCCATACATCACATTGCCTGCGGCTGTGCCCACCAGGTTATCGGCAGCGGCCGTTCCGATGAACGGGTTCGGCTCAATCCCCTGGAAGTTGAAGGCCACCAGATCGGTTTTATCCACATTGCGCAAAATCGCCACCGTCTGGAAGACACCTGTGCCGGTACTGCCGTCTGCATCAATTTCAATCAGCGTATCGGTTCCCGACTGCGTCAGGCGCACATATCCACTGGCAAAGGGATTGACACCGTAAGAGTAATACCCGGAAAGGGAAATCTGGTCGCCTGCGCCGCCAGCCACAAAATCGGTGATGATGTCAGTGTCAACTATGGCCGAGCCAGGGTAGAGATAGGGGATCAGGAAAATGTCGGTTCCCGTGCCACCCGTCAGGGTGTCGTTGCCCACGCCGCCAGCCAGATAGTCAGCACCGGTTCCGCCATTGAGTACGTCGTTGCCGTCTTCGCCATACAGGCTGTCGTTGTCCGTGCTGCCTGTGAGGGTGTCACTGCCAAAGCCGCCACTCAGATAGTCCGAGCCCGTCCCGCCATCAAGAGAATCGCTGCCATCCAGACCTGACAAACTGTCGTTATCGGCTCCACCCAACAGTTTGTCGTCACCCACACCGCCATTCATGAAGTCTGCGCCGGTGCTGCCATCGAGGGTGTCGTTGCCATCATCACCTGCCAGGGTGTCGTTGTCTGCACCGCCCAAAAGGGAATCCGCACCCAGACCACCGATCAGGGAATCCGCACCCGTGCCGCCATCGAGTGTGTCGTTGCCGTCGTCACCCGACAAAGTGTCATTGTCAGCAGCGCCTACCAGTTTGTCGGCACCCAGGCCACCACTCAGGCTGTCATTGCCGTTGCCGCCGTTCAGGCTGTCATCACCGTCTTCGCCATACAGCTTGTCGTCGCTGTCCACCCCGGAAATGGTGTCATTGCCGCCCCGGCCATACATTTCATTGGCAAGACTGGTGCCAACCAGGGTGTCGGCGGCGGCGGTTCCAAGTACCGGATTGGGTTCAAAACCCTGAAAGTTATAGGCCACCAGACTGGTTTTGGTCACGTTTTTCAGAATCATCAGGGTCTGAAATACGCCCACACCAGAGCCATCCGCATCAATTTCAACCAGCGTATCAGCCCCTGACTGCGTGAGACGGGCATAACCTGTCACAAAAGGATTGCCACCAGCGTAAAAAGGCAGGGCAATCTGGTCACCCGCCGCGCCCACCGTAAAGTCGGTGATGGTGTCGATATTGACGACAGGTGTAGAGCCAGGATAAATATACGGAACGACAAAAATATCGGTGCCTGCGCCGCCCGTCAGGGTGTCATTGCCTGCGTCACCACTGAGGTAATCATTGCCAGCGCCACCGTCCAGCGAGTCATTGCCATTGCTGCCATACAAGGTGTCCGCGCCATCGAGACCCAGCATGGTGTCCGCGTCAGCGGTGCCAAAAAGGTAGTTATTGGAAGATGTACCGTTGATTAAAGCCATGATCATTGCCCTCGATGTACAAGCCCGAAAAACTTGTGTGAATGTTCGAAATCTGTAACGCCAAGTTTTATAACACGCGCAAATGTCTTTGTACTCCCCTGAATCGGGGATGAACAGGCAGAAAACCCCTGTGTTACATCCGTACAAACCCTGAATTTCATCAAAACCCGTTACAGCTGTGTCAAAACGCAGGGTAAGCAGGCATCAGCCTTTGATGAAGGGAACACGGATTCCCGTCTTTGCAGGAAAGACGAGGCCCCCGGCAGACAGCAATGCCAGGAGCCCGCTCCTGGAAGTGTGCTTAGCTGTAAATCAATAGCGATTTGATCAACTGAAACAACTCCCGACGCGCCTGCTGCTCAAGCGGCCACATGGATATTGCCAGACTCAGTCCGCCAGAAAGCGGGCAACAAATACCGGATGGCCGACCAGCTGAATGCCAAATTCGGCATCGGTGTCGGCATCCACATTGCCATACAGTACGCCGTTGGCGCTGTCATAACGCAACTGGGCTGCGGCGGTAAAACCGCCAGTCCCCACAAAACTGAAGGCCTGATGGCCGGCCAGCGCAATGTTGGCATCCAGTGCAGACAGATCGATTCTGTCGCCCTGGTCACCATTGAAGCCCAGAATGCTGTCCCAGCCAGCATCCGTCAGCCCCATTTCCGACAGGGTAGTGAATACAAAGCGGTCTGCGCCCAGGTCACCTGTCATCAGGTCCTGGCCTTGGCCACCGACCAGCGTGTCGTTGCCGGCCAGCCCATTGAGGGTGTCATTACCAGAAGAACCATCCAGCCGATTGGCCACGCCACTGCCGGTCAGGACGTCGTTGTAATTGGAACCCATGAGGTTTTCAATGCTGTCAAACCTGTCATTGCCGCCGCTGACAGTGGCTCTGCCTCTGCCGGTGAGGACGGCGCTTACTCCATAGGTATGGACATAACTGACCGTGTCGGAACCTTCGCCGCCCACAAGGCTGTCAGCCCCCTGACCGCCATACAGTGTGTCATCGCCATCCAGGCCCAGCAGGGTGTCGTTGCCAGCCAGGCCGTAGATCTCGTCGGCAGCGTTGCCGCCCGTCAGGGTTTCAGCAGCACTGCTACCTGAAACCGGATGCGGGTTGATGCCCTGGAAGTTGAAGGCGAGCAGATCGGCCTGGTTGACATTGCGCAAAATGGCGGCAGTTTCAAAACCCGCCGCACCATCTGCACCATCAGCGTCAAATTCGATCCAGGTGTCTGCCCCCGACTGCCTCAGCCGGACGAAACCACCCACAAACGGGTTGTCAAGGATGGAGTCCAGGTAGGGCAGCCTGATCTGGTCCCCGCTACTCCCAACCCTGAAGTCGGTGATGATGTCCCGGCTGGAGCCAGGTGCAGCGCCTGCCGGGGCACCTGACAGCACAAAAACATCGGTGCCCGTACCGCCCGCCAGGGTATCCAGGCCGGCACCACCCTCCAGGGTGTCATTGCCCGTACCTCCAATGAGTTTGTCATTGCCCAGCCCGCCCTTCAGGCTGTCATGATCCACACCGCCATCCAGAACGTCATCGCCGTCCTCGCCAAACAGGCTGTCATTGCCGGCCAGCCCCAGCGCCGTGTCGTTGTCGGCCCGGCCATATATTTCATTGTTGCCGCTGCTGCCTGCCAGGCTGTCGGCAAGCCCGGTTCCAACTACTGGCGCAGGGTCAATGCCGCTGAAATTGAATGCCGTCAGCGCATCCTTGCTGACATTGCGCAAGATCAGTGCGGTTTCAAAACCATACTCGGCACCCGCACCATCCAGATCAACCTGAACCAGAGTGTCGGTGCCTGACTGCGTCAGCCCCAAGAAAGACAGGGCAAACGGGTTGTCGTCCTCGTATTCAAAATCCGGCAGAAAAATCCGGTCACCGGTGTCGCCTGTCTCAAAATCAGTAATGATGTCGCGGCTGGCGGCATCAATGGCATGCCGGTAGAAAACCCCAAAAGTGTCCGAACCGGCACCGCCTGTCAGGCTGTCCTGGCCCTCACCGCCATACAGCGTGTCATTGCCCGCACCGCCATTGAGCCTGTCCGCGCCTGAATCGGCCGTCAGGAAATCCTCGCCGCTGCCGCCCAGCAGCACATCATTGCCCTCACCCGCCAGCAGGCTGTCGTCACCGCTACCCCCTACCAGGCTGTCATTGCCCACATGGCCCCACAGCGTGTCTGCACCCGCCCCGCCATCAAGCGCGTCTTCACCGGCCTCACCATTGAGGGTGTCATTGTCCTCACCGCCCGTGAGGCTGTCGTTGCCCAGGCCGCCAATCAGCCTGTCCTCACCCAGGCCACCATGCAGCGTGTCATTGCCCTCGCCACCGTCCAGCAGATCATCGCCGGCATCGCCCTGCAGGCTGTCGTCACCAGCCTCTCCTGACACCGAGTCATCTCCGTCCAGCCCGATCAGCGTGTCGTTGCCGGCCCGGCCATGGATTTGATCGTCCTTGCTGCTGCTGCCCGTCAGGCTGTCGGCACCGGCCGTGCCCAATATGGGCTGGGGGTCAATTTCCTGGCCGTTGTAGTCAACGAAATTAAAGGATATCAGCGCGTCCTTGTTGAGGTTTTTCAAAGTCGCAAGCGTTACAAAACCATGCTCTGCGGTCTCGCCGTCCGAATCAATTTCAAGCAGTGTGTCCCCGCCCGACTGTGTCAGCCGGGCATAAGCCGTGGCAAACGGGTTGCCACCGCCAAAGTACCAGCCAGCCAGCGAAATCCGGTCGCCGTCGCTGCCGCCGGTAAAGGTGCCGGGCACAAAATCAGTGATGATGTTGGTGTGGCCCAGGCCGTAAGTGGACGAATTCTTGATCACAAATTCATCCGTGCCCGCGCCGCCAGTCAGTGTGTTGTTGCCCAGGCCCCCGACCAGACGATCAGCGCCTGCGCCACCGGTGAGGTAGTCGTTGCCATCGTCACCATCCAGATGGTCGTCACCGCCACCGCCAATTAGCCTGTCGGCACCCAGACTGCCGTAGAGCGAATCCGCCCCGTCCCCGCCTTCAAGCGAGTCATTGCCCTCCTGGCCATACAGCAAGTCGTTATCGGCGCCGCCCCGCAGTGTGTCATTGCCAGCCTCGCCCCTGAGGTGGTCTGCGCCCAGGCCGCCTTCAAGCAGATCATTGCCACTGCCACCCATCAGAAAGTCCTGGCCTGCACCACCATCAAGTGTGTCAGTACCACCTTCACCGTTCAGGCTGTCGTCGCCTTCCAGGCCGCTGATGCTGTCATTTTCCAGCGCGCCCAAAAGGCTGTCATTGCCAGTCGTTCCGTTGATTACTGCCATGTGATTGCTCCCTGAAAATGGCCTGCAGGCAGCAGGCGTGCAGTGGGTGGTTTGCGCAGCGGCCGATTTTTATAGCATGTTGAAAGAAAAAATACAGCTGCTGAATAGGGCTGCAAATGTAAAGTTCAAGCCAGCACCCAAAAACCTCACTCAGCTATTGCTTTTGGCCTGCTTTCACATCACCAGACAGTCGGCACCAAAGGCCGGGCTGCCTGTCAGCTGGATGGCAAATTCAGCCTCCACGTCAGCATTCAGGTTGCCGTAGAGCAGGCCGCTTGCAGCGTCATACCGCAGCTGGCCTGCGGCGGTAAAACTGCCAGCCTCAACAAAACTGAAGGCCTGATGGCCAGCCAGCAGGGCGTTGGCGTCCAGTGCCGACAGGTCAATCCTGTCGCCCTCGGCACCGTTGAAGTCAGTGATGGTGTCCCGGTTAAAGGTGTTCAGGTCCAGCTCTGACAGAGTGCTGAAGCTGAAGCTGTCACCGCCCAGCCCTCCGGTCAGTTGATCCTGCCCTGCGCCGCCCAGCAGGGTGTCACTGCCGGCACCGCCATTCAGGGTATCGTTGCCAAAACCACCATCCAGCCGGTTGGCCTGGGTGTTGCCTGTCAGGCTGTCGCTGGAGCTGGAGCCCATCAGGTTTTCAATGCCTGACAACAAGTCGTTGCCGCCATTGACATAGGCCTTGCCACCACCCGCAAGGGTTGCGACCACGCCATAACTATGAATATAACTGGCCGTGTCATTGCCTGCACCGCCCACAAGGCTATCGCTTCCCTGGCCACCATAAAGCGTATCATCCCCATCCATACCCATCAGGGTGTCATTGCCCGCCAGCCCGTAGACCTCGTTGGCTGCGCTGCTGCCTGCCAGGCTGTCGGCAGACTCTGTTCCAGGAACAGGATTGGGATCCATTCCCTGGAAGTTGAAAGCCACCAGACTGGCCTTGTTGACATTGCGCAGGATGGCCACGGTTTCAAACCCGGCAGAACCCCAGGAGCTGTCAAGGTCAAGCTCGATCCATGTGTCCGCGCCAGACTGGGTCAAGCGCAGATAAGCGTCTGTCAAGGGGTTGAACAGGCCAAAGCCATAGGCGGAAAGCGAAATCCGGTCACCGCCGTTGCCCGCCGCAAAGTCGGTGATGATGTCACGCTCGCTGCCTGGCACACCGCCCGAGGAAAGGGCTGACATCACAAAAAGGTCCGAGCCCTCGCCACCTGTGAGCGTGTCCTTGCCCAGGCCACCGTCCAGATCATCGGCACCAGCACCGCCAACAAGAATGTCGTCGCCCGCGTTTCCATGCAGGCTGTCATCACCACCCAGACCCGTCAGGGTGTCATTTGCGGCAAAGCCGTGTATTTCGTCAGCCACGACACCGCCGCCCAGCCTGTCGGTTGCCGCCGTGCCAAGTATCGGGTTCGGCTCCAGCCCCTGAAAGTTAAAGGCCACCAGACTGGCCTTGTTGACATTTCGCAGGATGGCTGCCGTTTCAAACGCACCTGCTCCTTCTGATCCGTCGGCGTCGATTTCAAGCCAGGTGTCAGCGCCTGACTGCGTCAAACGCAGATGGCCGGTGGCAAACGGGTTGCCAGGGCCTGACCCAAGGCCTGGCAAGGCAATCTGGTCACCGGCAATGCCGGCCGCAAAGTCGGTGATGATGTCGCGGCTGGCACCTGGCGCGCCCGATGAACCGACCTCAATCACAAAGATGTCTTTGCCCTGACCGCCTGTCAACGTGTCTTTGCCCGCGTCGCCATGAAGATGATCGTTGCCCGCGCCGCCAATGAGTTTGTCGTCGCCCAGGCCGCCATGCAGTTGGTCATGGCCTGCGCCGCCGTCCAGGCTGTCGCTGCCGTCTTCGCCATGCAGCCTGTCGTCGCCATCCAGGCCGGCGACGCTGTCGTTGCTGGCTCGTCCGTAGATTTCGTCGATGCCAGCTGTGCCCGCCAGGTTGTCGGCGGTGTTGGAGCCCAGCACAGGATGCGGTTCAATGCCCAGGAAGTTGGCGGCATTCAGGCTGCTGGCGTTGACGTTGCGCAAAATCGCCACGGTCTTGAACGTACTGACCCCGGCTGCGCCGTCTGCATCAAATTCCAGCAAGGTGTCTGTGCCTGACTGCACCAGACGGGCATAAGCCGCAGCGAAGGGGTTCTGCTCACCATACAGATAGTCAGCAATTGAAATCCTGTCACCGCCACTGCCCGCAGAAAAGTCAGTGATGATGTCGCGGTCTGCTGCAAGCCCGAAAGAAATCACAAAGGTATCCGCACCTTCGCCGCCGGTCAGCACATCGTCACCCGAACCACCGCTGAGCACGTCAGCGCCTGTGCCTCCATTGAGTACATCACGGCCTTCGTCACCTGCCAGGGTATCGGCATCGGCACCGCCCACCAGAGTGTCTGCGCCTGCGCCGCCACCGAGCAGGTCAGAACCTGCCTCACCCGCCAGCGAATCCGCACCGCTTTCACCATACAGCAAGTCCTTGTCGGCCCCGCCCATCAGGGTGTCAGCGTCTGAGCCGCCATACAGGCTGTCGGCACCGCTGCCGCCAAACAGCAGGTCGGCGTCGCCTTCACCATGAAGCAAGTCATTGCCGTCCGCGCCGGCCAGCGTGTCTGATCCACTTTCTCCATGCAGAGTGTCCAGACCTGCACCGCCGTCAAGCAGGTCGTTGCCCTCCGCACCAAACAGGATGTCCTTGTCGTCTGCGCCCAGAAGCGTGTCGGCACCCAGGCCGCCAAACAGCCTGTCGGCACCGGCACCACCGTCCAGGCTGTCATTGCCTGCTTCGCCACGCACAATATCGTTGCCCGCCAGGCCTGTTGCCGTGTCATCGCCAGAGCGGCCATATATTTCGTTGGCTGCGCTGGTGCCAACCAGGTTGCTCGCAACATCGCTGCCCAGAACCGGATTCGGGTCCAGGCCCCGGAAATTGGATGCCGTCAGGCTGGCAGCATCGACATCTTTCAGCACAAACATGGTCTGAAACGGTGCCGAGCCTGCCGGGCCATCCACATCGATCTGCAGCCAGGTGTCAGTGCCCGACTGCACCAGCCGGGCAAAACCGGTGACAAAAGGATTGCCGCCGCCCAGGTAAGGCAGGGTAATCCGGTCGCCCCCACTACCTGCCACAAAATCGGTAATGAGGTCGATGTTTTCGTCCGGTGTGGTTTCAGCCGGCACATAAACAAAAGGAATGGCAAAGGTGTCAACGCCGTCGCCGCCCGTCAGCGTGTCATTGCCCAGACCGCCGTTCAGATAATCAGCGTCGGCACCACCGCTCAGCACATCGCCGTCGTTGTCGCCAAACAAGGAGTCCTTGCCAGTCCCGCCCAGAAGCATGTCCGCACCCGCACCGCCATACAGGGTGTCATTGCCTGTGCCACCGTCCAGACTGTCGTTGCCGCCTTCAAAATCGCTCAAAATGTCCTTGTCCGCTCCGCCAAGCAGCGTGTCGGCACCCGCACCACCGTAAAGGACATCCATCCCGGCAGCACCCAGCAGGCTGTCGTTGCCCACATTGCCCAACAGAGTGTCATCGCCATCCAGGCCGTCAATCGTGTCAGCCCCGGCAACTCCGTGGATTTCGTCATCTCCCGTACTGCCCATCAGGCTGTCTGGAGCATCGCTGCCGATTTCCGGCAAAACAATGCCTTCCAAGTTAAAGGCCACCAGTGCATTTTTGTCCACATTCCTCAGGATGGCCATGGTGTGATAGATGCCAGACCCATGGCTGTCCGCATCAATCTGCAGCCAGGTGTCGGCACCTGACTGCACCAGGCGCACATAAGCCGCCGTGAACGGGTTGCGGCCATGGAAGTTGTAGGCCGACAGCGAGATCTGGTCACCCCCCTCGCCAGCGGCAAAGTCCGTGATGATGTCGGTATCAATGGGCGCTGCGGTGCTGGACAGCACGCGCAGGTAGGGAATGTAAAAAACGTCGATTCCGTCGCCGCCCGTCAGCGTGTCCGAACCCTGGCCGCCCTGCAGGCTGTCGCGGCCCGCGCTGCCAATCAGCACATCGTTGTCACCGTCACCCGAGAGGTAGTCGTCATCGGTGCCACCAATCAGCTTGTCGGCGCCCAGCCCGCCGTACAAAACATCGGCACCTGTGCCGCCGTCCAGCAGATCGTTGCCGCCCTCGCCTTCCAGTGTGTCCCTGTCGGCAAAACCCAGAAGTGTGTCCTTGCCCAGCCCGCCCTTCAGGCTGTCATGGCCCGCACCGCCGTTCAGGCTGTCATCACCCTCTGCGCCAGACAGACTGTCATTGCCTGCCAGGCCGAGTGCCGTGTCATTTCCAGCGCGGCCATAGATTTCATTGTTGCCGCTGGTGCCCGTCAGGCTGTCGGCACCTGCTGTTCCGGTTATCGGTCTGGGATCGATACCGCTGAAATTGAATGCCGTCAGCGCGTCCTTGTTGACATTGCGCAGAATCGCCATGGTCTCAAAAGAGTAGTCACTACCCTCGCCATCCGCGTCAACCTGCACCAGCGTGTCTGCGCCTGACTGGATCAGGCGCAAAATGGACGCGGCAAACGGGTTCTCCTCGCGGTTCTCAAAATGCGGCAGGGCAAGCTGGTCACCTGCATTGCCGGCCTCAAAGTCGGTAATGATGTCCAGCTCGACCACACCACCGACACGTTTGTAATAAACCACAAAACAATCAGTACCTTCACCGCCGGTCAGGGTGTTTCCGCCCTCCCCGCCATACAGCGTGTCATTGCCGGCACCGCCATTGAGCAGGTCGGCACCGGAATCGCCGCTCAGGAAATCCGCGCCGTCACCACCCAGCAGCACATCGCTGCCATCATCAGACCGCAGGTAGTCATCGCCTGTGCCGCCCACCAGGGTGTCAGCGCCCTGGTCACCCCACAAGGTGTCGGCACCGGCATCGCCCTCAAGCAAGTCATTGCCGGCCTCACCCAGCAAAGTATCGTTATCGTCACCGCCCGTCAGCCTGTCATTGCCCAGGCCGCCAATCACAGAGTCCCGGCCCAGGCCACCGTGCACCGTGTCATTGCCCTCGCCGCCCTGAAGCAGATCATTGCCAACATCGCCCTGCACGCTGTCGTTGCCGCCCTCGCCTGACATGGTGTCATCACCATCCAGGCCCTTCAATGTGTCATTGCCAGCGCGTCCGTAAATCTCGTCAGCCTTGCTGCCGCCCGTCAGGCTGTCTGCGCCAGCCGTGCCCAGCATCGGCTTGGGATCAAGCTCCTGGTTGTTGTAGTCAATGAAGTTAAAGGCCACCAGCGTGTCCTTGTTGACATTGCGCAGAATGGCCACGGTTGCATAAGCGCCAGCCCTGGCCGGGCCATCTGCATCAATTTCAAGCAGGGTGTCGGCATCCAACTGTGTCAGGCGGACATAATCCGTGGCAAACGGGTTGCCGCCGCCAAAATACCAGGCACCCAGCGAAATCCGGTCACCTCCAGCACCGGCAACAAAGTCGGTAATGATGTTGTTGTTGCCAGCGTCATAACCGTAGGTATTGGCAATCACAAACAGGTCCGATCCCTCACCGCCGGTCAGGGTGTTGTTGCCCAGTCCACCTGCCAGACGGTCCGCACCCGCGCCGCCATTCAGCGAATCGTTGTCCTCACCGCCATCCAGATAGTCGTCATCTTCGCCACCAAAGAGCCTGTCGCCCCCCATGTGGCCGTACAGCGAATCCGCACCCGCCCCTCCTTCGAGCGAGTCATTACCCTCCTGGCCGTAAAGATAGTCGTCATCCGCATCGCCGCGCAAGGTGTCATTGCCCACCTCGCCCCTGAGCTGGTCGGCACCCGAGCCGCCCTCCAGCAGGTCGTTGCCGCTGCCACCTGTCAGGTCGTCGTTTTCCGCACCACCACGCAGTGTGTCTGCCCCTGCGTCGCCATACAGGCTGTCCACACCCACGCCGCCGTCCAACACATCG
>JAZKIK010000057.1:22755-33098 GCA_040384925.1 Pseudomonadota bacterium
GCGCCCCCCGCCAGGGTGTCTGTACCCAGACCACCGTACATCAGGTCAGAACCGTCTGCACCTTCCAGCAGGTCATTGCCCTCTTCACCATAGATCCGGTCATTGCCACTCTGGCCGTTTACCGTGTCGTCACCAGCCCTGGCATAGATATGGTCAGCCGCGCCACTGCCAGCCAGGCTGTCGGCACCCGCAGTGCCCACCAAAGGGTGTGGTTCCACACCCTGAAAGTTATAGGCCAGCAGATCGTCTTGATCAACCCCCTTCAGTATCACTGCCGTACTGAAGCCACCAGCCCCGGCCGCGCCGTCGGCGTCAAACTCGATCAGGGTGTCTGCGCCGGATTGCGTCAGTCGGGCATAAGCTGTGCCAAAGGGGTTGGATCCATCAAAATAATATGAAAACACCGACAGTTTGTCGCCCCCGGCGCCCGCCGCAAAATCGGTGATGGTAGAGACCGCGACCGGCACCGAGCCGGGGTAAAGGCTGTCAACCCCAAAAAAATCAAGCCCTTCGCCGCCCGTCAGGGTATTGTTGCCACTGCCCCCATAGAGGTAATCAGCCCCCGCCGCCCCATTCAAAGAGTCGTCACCGGCATCACCATAGAGAGAGTCGTTGCCTTCACCGCCGAAAAGGTAGTCGGCACCAGCACCGCCAAACATATAGTCATACCCAGCACCTCCATCGAGCGAATCGTCGCCTGCCAGGCCACTGATGTCGTCATTCACCAGTGTGCCGACAAGACTGTCATTGCCAGACGTCCCGTTGATTGCAGCCATGTGATTGCTCCCTGAGAAATTGCCTGCAAGGGGCAGGCGTCAAATAGGTGGTTTGCGCAGCAGCCGATTTTTATAGCATGTTGAAAGAAAAAGCGCAGCCTCCAAATCCCTGCCAAAAATGTAAAGTGCAGATCGAACTCAACACCAGCTATCAACCATTGCTTTTGACCTACTTTTAAGGCGAATCGGCCTGATTGGCTTATCCTGCATCTTTTTTGCTATTGGTAATACAGCAAAATTAGTCAATCACCAGGCACAAACAGCACCCTGGCCCCAAGACCCGGCTCTGCATTGCGCAGTTCCAGCTGGCTGCCATGCGCTTTGGCGACCAGTTGGCACAAATACAGGCCCAGGCCCACACCGCCGGTGGCGCGCTGGCGGGCACTGTCGGTGCGGTAAAAGGGCTCGCTCAGCCGCGCCAGCTGGGCTGCATCCACACCAGCGCCGAAGTCACGTACCTCCAGCAGCACCCCGCCGTTTTGCTGACTCAGGCTGATGCGCGGCGGGCGGGCGGTGCCAGCGCTGTAACGCAGCGCGTTGTCTGCCAGGTTGCGCACCAGCAGGCGCATTCGGGTTCGGTCAAGCTGCAGCGGCGGCAAATCGGGCGGCAGGTCAAGCTCGATGCTGCTTGCGCCTGGCATGTCGGCCACGGTGTCACGCACCAGCGCTGCCAGTTCAACTTTTTCGCGCAACAGCGCGGCGTGGGGGCTGGCCAGGCGTTCGCTTTCAAGCAGGTCGCTGATCAGGTCGCGCATTTCGCCCAGGTCACGCAGCAGTGCGGCCCTTTCAGCCTCGCCGGGGCTGTTGCCGTCCGCAGTGGTCGGCAGCAGCTCGGCGTTCAGCCTTGCGCGTGTCAGCGGCGAGCGCAGCTCGTGGCTCAGTGCCAGCAGCAGGGCGCGTTTGGCGTTCAGCATGGCTTCGATGTCATGCGCCATGGTGTTGATGCGTTGTGCCAGTTCGCCCAGCTCATCTCGGCGGCGCAACGGAATCGCCTTGTCAAATACACCTGCCCCAAAACGCTCGGCTCCGGCGCGAATATCGTCCAGTGGTTTCAACAGGCGCCGAACATACCGGTAAGCCACCGCAATCAGGCCCAGCAACAAAACCAGCATGACCCAGCCTATCTGGTGCGAGCTGTCCCGCCAGGGCATGGTGCCCCAGCCAAAACTGATGCGGTGCCCGTCTGCCGTGCTGCGGCTGAGCCAGTCACGGCTGCGCGGGTCGGCATGGTCATCATCCAGCCAGCCGCGTCTGTCATTGAAGTCAGGGCGATCAGGCCTGTCCGGATGGGACTGCCAATTGACGGACTGGCCTTCAATACGAATCGCAATCGGCAGCCGCGCCACCAGCGCCTGGGCACGCTCCACGCTGGGCGGCGTGCCAATGTCGGCGGCCAGCCGGTCAACATAGTCAATCAACAGGGGCCGGGCGGCGTCACGCCAGCCGTTTGAAAACGCCCGCTGCATGCCGCCCAGAAAAATCGCGCTCATGCCCAAGGCGAGCAGCAAAAAAACGGTAATCAGCCGCAGCCGGAGTGAGTGCCGCCAGCGCCGAGGCCAATCCTGCGCCGGCATTTTTGCGCGCAGGCGATGCAGGCGCCGGATCTTTTTCAGTGGCAGCATGCTGTCAAGCTGCTTCGGCCGGGCCGCCAGCAAAGATGTAACCGGCGTTGCGCAGGGTTTTGATGCAGTCCAGCGGTTCGAGCTTTTTGCGCAGGCGGCTGACCACAATATCAACCGCACGCGTGTACAAATCAGCTTCGTGGCCGCGCAGGCGGTTCAAAATGTCGTCCCGGCTGAAAATTTTTCCAGGCTCGGCGCTCAGCAGGGCCAACAGTTCAAATTCGGTACCGGTCAAGTCCAGCTTCTGGCCCTGGCGCAAAACTTCACGTTTGTCCATGTCGATCAGCAAGCCCTCAAACAGACGGCGCTGGCCAGCCACGGGCACGGCGCGCTGGCGCCGCAAAATGGTTTGCAGCCGCGCCACCAGTTCGCGCGGCTCAAACGGTTTGGGCAGATAGTCGTCAGCCCCCAGCTCCAGCCCGACCACCCGATCCATCACGTCGCCGCGTGCGGTCAGCATGATGATGGGCAAATCGCTTTCGCGGCGGATTTCGCGGCACAGCGCAAAACCGTCCATCTCGGGCAGCATCACATCAAGAATGGCCGCGTCGTAGGCGCTGCTTCGCAGTTTGGCCAGGCCCTGGCTGGGGCGCAGGGCGCTTTCCAGCTGCAGGTCAAAACGTGCGAAGTAGGTCGCCAGCGGCGCGGCCAGGTGCTCGTCATCGTCAATCAACAAGATACGGTGCATCGGCACATCATAGGTTTTGTTGCTGGTCTTCAGCCACGATGACCCCAGCGCCGGCCTTTTTCCATGAAGTCACGCACTTTTTGCTGCTGCTCGGGCCGCAGGTTGTCAAAAAAGTCAGCGGCAGCGGCAATCACCTCGGGGCTGCCGGCCTGGATGGCGGCGGTTTTTTCGTCAATCAGCTTTTTGGCGGCGACCTGGTCAACCTTTGGGCCGGCAAAAAGACTTTTCAGGCTGTCACGCGGATCAGTAGCGCCGCGCAAGGCCATACGCTGGGCCTGCAGCTTGTCGGCCAGCACAGCCAGTTTTTGCTTCTGCGCGTCATCCAGATCAAGTCTGGAGCCGACTTTTTCGACCATGCGCGCACGGAACTCGGGCGACGACGCCGCGCCATGCACATCACCACGCTGGGCACAGGCACCCAGGCTACCGATGATGAGCGCGCCGCCAAACAGGCCGAGCAGAGTCTTTTTGATAAATCGTTTCATGAATAGTCCGATAAAGAGTGAATGAAGACCTGTATGGTGCCGACACCAGCCAGACCGGTGTTTTCAGAACGGTTGCGGCATGTTTCGCTTTGTTTCGACACTCATGGTTTCACCACCGTGCCTGGCCTGAACACCTGATAAACCTGCAAAAAAACGGCTGGATGCCAAGCCGACGCAGTTTGCCGTTGCCATTCAAATGGATGAACGCCTGGCAGTTCCACTGGGCAATGCCAACAGTGCCACGCAGATGCTGCAAGATGTGCAGTGTGGTAAACCACACAAGGGATGCAACGAAGCAAGGTGCCCGAATCCGACAGGACAAACTGGGAAGCGTATTTCTTGCTGCATCCCCATCCTGGAGCCATTGAAGTTGTGACGCTTCAGGGCAAGGCCGAGATGCGTTCACGCACCAGGCGCAGCAAACCGGGCGCGTCAACCCCCAGTGCCAGTTCGAGTCCGCTGTTCTGGCTACCCTGCCCGATGCTGGAAGAGCATTTTCCTTGCTGCGGCCCTTCTTCAATGTTTACCGAAACAGAGGCGCTGACGGTTTTGAAAAGCTCAGGCACCAGCGCATAGGCCACGGGACAGACATCATGCAACAAAGGATCCTGCAATGCATAGCTGCGCAGCATGGCCAGCACCGCCTGACCTGAGTTGCCTTCGAGCGCGGCGAACGACTCCACCCATGAGGCAGGCATCTCTGCCAGGCTAGTGACATCCAGGCCGAAAAACACCATCCTGGCACCCGACTCCAGGACGATTCTGGCGGCAATCGGGTCAGAAAAGAAATTGAACTCCGCCGCCGGCGTCACATTGCCCGGGCAGAAAAAAGCGCCTCCCATGATCAGCAGCGACTCGGCCCGGCGCAAGCTGCCCGGCCACAGGGTCTCCACCAGAGCAAGGTTGGTCAGCGGCCCGAGTGCAATCAGGGTCAGGGGCGGCTGTAGCGCAGCCAGTCTGGCAGCCAGAAACTCCACGGCATGCAGGTTCTGCAAAGGCATTCCAGGTGCCAGGCTGACCCCGCCCAGTCCGTCTTCGCCATGAACCAGATTGCAGCGCGCCTGCTTCTGGCCCATGGGGCGCTCGCACCCCGCATAGACCGGTACAGACGACAGCCCGGCAAGGGCCAGCAGGCGCGCCGCATTTTGTGCTGTGATCTCCACCGGGCGGTTGCCGGCAACGCAGGTCACACCGTCAAGAACAAGCTCTGGTGACCCGGCTGCCAGCAGCAAGGCCAGCGCGTCGTCTATGCCGGGATCGCAATCAATTACTGCATGCTGCGTCATGCGCACATGCCTTCCGACACCGGGATGGCTGACACGGCAGCATCGATTTCCGGACGTGAGGGCTGTGCAGCCTGGGCTCCGCGACGACGACAGGCCAGACCCGCAGCAGCCACACCCAGGCGCAAGGCCTGGGCAATGGAAAACCGTTGAGCCAGGGCTGCGGCAAATACGCCCGAGAAGGTGTCACCCGCACCGGTGGAATCAAGCACATCGCCGCGCAGAGCGGGACAAGCGAAAATTTTCCCGTCGCGCATGGCGACAAGAGCGCCCGCGTCGCCCAGTGTGACGGCGACATCCACATCTCGGTCTCGCGCCAGCAGGCGGGCCAGCTCAAGGGGTGCGCCCAGCGAAATCCCCCGCTGGGCACAGAGCTGGTTTAACTCGATGCGGTTAACGATCAGCCAGTCTATGGATGCCCAGTCAATCAGCTCCAGACCGACTGCTGGCGCTGCGTTGAGCATCACCTGACGGCCTTGGGCGCGAGCCAGTCTGGCTGCAGCCATGCTGGCCGCAACAGGAACCTCAAGCTGAAGCAGAAGCCAGCCCTGCTGCGACGCCGCCGCTGGTATCCAGCGTGCATCGGCAAGCAGATTGGCACCGGGAGCAACGGTGATGGCGTTGTCGCCCTCGACCGTGACACCTATGCAGGCCAGGCCGGTTGCGGCCCCGCTGATCCGCCGCACGCCCTGAAGGTCAACGCCTGCAGCGCCCAGAAGCTGCAATGCCGGGCCGGCAAACATGTCTTCACCCACCGCTCCTATCAACTGCACGTCCATGCCAAAGCGGCGCGCAGCGTGCGCCTGGTTTGCGCCCTTGCCTCCAGCGGAAATCAGGGCTTTGCTGCCCAAAACGGTCTCACCCGCCGAGGGCAGGCGGATGACCTGGGTGCTGATGTCCAGGTTGATGGAACCAAAAATGGTCAGCATGGTGCGGCGCTTCCGAGGTGAGGGAACTGGCTGATGATGTCTGCTACCTGGTCGGCCGTCGGCATGCCGGTGCGGGCACCTACAAAGGCGACCGTCCGGCTGGCCGCAGCACAGGCAAAACCGAGGCACTGCCGCAGGCCTGACCCGCGCCAGCGCATGTAAAGAAAAGCGGCATTGAAGGTGTCGCCGGCGCCTGTGGTGTCCATGACCTGCGCCGGGTACGCCGGCTGGACGGCGATGCCGGTCTCGTCGATGGCGATGGCGCCCGCTGACCCCAGGCTGGCCACGATGCAGCGGGCACCTGAGGCCTCGTACAGGGCACGCAGCGCAGACGGCACGGCATCATGTCCAGTGGCCTGGCGGAACCCTTCTTCATTGAAGAAAATCAGGTCGCTGTGGCCCAGCAACAGCGCCAACCCGGCCGCATGTTTTGCGACTTCTCTTTCCACATCAATGATGACCTCGGTTCCTGCCTGGTGAGCCAGGCGGCTGACAGCGGCGAAATAATGCGGGTCATAGGGCATCATGTAAACCGCCTTAACTTCCCGGAGGGCCTGGGCCAGATCACTTCGTGGGGCTGCGGACTGGTTGGTTTCCACGGGCTGCATGGGGATGTAGATGACGCTGCGCTCACCAGTTGGCGAAACCAGTACCACCGCCATGGCGGAGGCAGCATCAGGGCGCTGCAGGAGATAGCGGGTGTCAACGCCAAACCGCGCAAAGTCTGTCTGCATGCCCAAACCGCCCGGCTCCTGCCCCAGCGTGCCATGAACGGCAGTTTTCAGCCCCAGCCTGGCGGCGGCGCAAGCCACGTTGCAAGTCGTGCCGCCACCCAATATCTGCCAGGACTGACCCAGAATCTTGTCGTCCCAGCGAGGCATCGCGGCAGTACGCACCACAAGGTCAATGCAGGGATCGCCCAGGGCGAGCAGATCGCAGGGGCGACGCTGCCCTGATGTTTCAAATGTGTCAAGCAAGGCCAGATCCTCAGTTGGCGGGTGCAAACTGCAACTCGACCGTAAAACGATGTGTCGCCTCGCCCGGCTTGAATTCTTCCGGAAACGGCGGAAAGGCCGCCCTGGCGACGGTCTTTTTCCCTGCATCATCCAGAATCAGCGAGTTCGATGACTCATCAATGCCTGAGTCTTGCACAGAGCCGTCCCTGCGCAGCACAACAAACAGGCGTACAGCGCCCTGAGGACGTTGCAGGCTGGCTTCCCGTCCGGTGGGGTAGCGTTTGATGGAGTTGAGATAGGCGCGCAGTTTGCCGATGTATTCACCTTCCAGACTGGCATTGCTACGCACGAGAGGCGGCTCTGCAGGCTTTTGCACCGAGGGCAGATTCACTGCTGGCCTGCTGAGCTCCGGCACGGGCTGCGGCAGGGCTGCTGACAGAACCGGTGCAGGGGTGGCGTCAACAATTGCTGATGGCATGGTGGTTGCGACAGCGACCGGTGGCT
Source organism: Pseudomonadota bacterium (assembly GCA_040384925.1). Lineage (GTDB taxonomy): Bacteria > Pseudomonadota > Gammaproteobacteria > Burkholderiales > Burkholderiaceae_C > Polaromonas. The sequence continues at coordinate 29,999 of JAZKIK010000057.1, forward strand.
GCGGCCGCAGCGGCTCTGCAGGCGCAGGCACCTGGGGGCTGGGGGGCACCGGAGCCAATGGCGGAGCAGGCGGCGGTGGTGGGGGCTGGATGATTTCAGGGGCTTCGGCAATATCAATGATTTCGACCTTGACCGCCTCGTCGTACTTTGGCTTGAGTGCTGCCGGGCCATAAATGCCGTTTGCCACAAGCACTCCAAACAGCAGCAGGGATGGAAAGGCCGCAACTTGGTCCCGGCGCGCAAAAAGGAATGCCATGGCGCTGCTGCTTCTTATTTGCGCTTGGTGACAAAGGACATGGTTTCGAACCCATTGCCCTTGAGGGCATCCATCAGGTCAACCACACGCTGAAACTCAAGCTTCTGGTCAGCACTGACCAGGATGACCATCTTTTTTGCAGGCTCTTTTGCCTGCAGGGCTTTGAGGGAGGGAACGAGGCTGGCAAGCGTTGCCGCCTTGCCCTCAAGCTCAAGCTCTCCCGTCAAAGCCATGGTGATGCGGGCGATGTTTTGCGTTTGCAGGTCTTTGGCAGAGGCCGAAGACGGCAAGGCAGTTTTGATACCCAGTGCAGGAATGACGTTCAGGCTGATCAGAACGAAAAAAACCAGCAGAAACATCATCACATCAATCATCGGGATGATTTCAATGCGTGCCTTCCTGTTTTCAGACTCTTCCCATCGGCGCATAGCGAATCTCCAGTCAGTAGTGAAGAAGTGTTGGCAATATCAGCGGCGCAGCAGTGCCGAACGCAGCAGCAGCACTTTGAGACGGTCGTTGAGGCGATCTGCGGTTTCACGGTAGTAGTTGTAAAACAGCAGACCGCCAAGCGCTACCGAAATACCCAGTGCAGTGGCATAAAGCGCTGTGCCTATGCCTTTGGAGACACCGGACGGGTCTGAAATGCCCGAAGTCGCCAGCACGGCAAAGGTGTCAATGATGCCCAGGATGGTGCCGACGAGGCCCAGCAGCGGTGCGCAGGTCACGACGGTGTCAAGAATCCATAACCTCGCGACCACCTTCTCCTTGTGGGAGATATAGATCGATTCCGCAAGATCGTCAGCACTCTTTGCACCTGCAGAAGCACGGGTGTACTCGCGCACCACCCCGGGCCCGACAGTCCTTCGCTTCAACAGGCCCGAAAACTCCTCTGAAGCCCCTGTATCCGATTGCTCCAGCGCTGCAAGCAACTGGCGGGCATCACGGTTGGATACCCAGAAAAAGATCTGCCGCTCAACAATGACGAAGATCGCAAAACCTGCGGCTGCGTACATGGCATAAAAGGTCAGGTCGTGCAGAAGTGAAAGGTAGTTCATGGTGAAGAGCCGGTCAAAACTCGCTGGTGAAAGAAATTTGCAGCGCCCGGGGTGCGCCCACATAGAACTGCGGTGCCGTCGGAATTCCGCTGGCTGACAGGTTGCCGGCTACCGTGCCCGTTGCTGTTGTCACTGGACGGACGTTGCCGGTGAATGAGGCACCACTGGGTGCGGTCATGCTCAGGTACTGCTTGTTGAAGAGATTCGACACGGTCAGCCGCAAGGTGGACGAGGTCGTGAACAAGGCCTTGCCGAAGCGGTAGCCCATGCCGAGGTCAAACAGCGTGTAGCCAGGCACCTGGTCATCATTGACCAGCGAGGTATAGCGCGAGCCCACATAGCGCCCCTGCAGGGTGGTGTAGAAAGGCCCGTTGTTGTACTGCAGGCTGGCACTTGAGAGCCACTTGGGTGTGTCCGGCATCTGCTTGCCAGCGGTTGGCAGCACCGCTGCTGCGCCAGAAGCGGCCCTGACGACCACCTTGTCCTGCAGCATTTTGGCGCTGGTGTACGACAGGGAGCTGTAGGCGCTCCATGAAGAACTGAATTTGTAGCCGCCCTCCAGTTCAAACCCTGTGGTGCGCGAGTCGCCCACATTGAACTGTACGGTCTGCCCGGAAACCGGGTCAAACTGGTTGGCCAGCCGGTCTTTGTAGTTGATGTAAAACACCGAACCAGACAGGGTCAGGAGTTCACCGGCGTGGCGGAACCCAAGATCCAGATTGAGCGCTTTTTCAGGTTTGATGCCGGTCTGGAACACCTGGGTCGGAATGACGTTGCCTGCAGAGTCCCTGGCGATCATGACGCCGTTGACGACCGAGGTGCTGTAGTTTGGCCCCACCAGTCTTACCAGCCCGGTATTTGCATTGTTCTCTGGTGCGCGAACATTCTGCCCGGCGTTGAAAAAGGCCATGTTCTTGTCCGTGAGCTGATAACGCAACCCGACATTGGCAAGGGTATTGGCAAAAGTCTGGTCAACCGTGTAGTCGGCCCCGCCTGCATTGGCACCGCCGGTGCCACTGGCCAGATTCTGAAAACGGCGCTTGACGGACTGCCGCTTCAAGGCGGTGGACACGTTAAGCCTGTCATTTAGCACATTAAAGCTGTCCTGCACAAAAAATGTGCGGGCGGTGACGTCGGTAAACCAGTTCCTGGAACTGACCGGACTACCGTCCTGGTATTTGATGTGCTTGCCTGAATTCTCCAGCCAATAGTCAGCCGCGTTGCCCGCGCTGTCGATGGGCACAAAAGGTCCGAACTGCCGGGAGGTACCGACGTCCTGCCACATGCCTGCCGACAGGTTATGAATATCCCACTGCAGGTTTCCCTTGACGGTGACGCCGGAACGCTTGGTCTTGCTGGTGTTGCTGCCGTAGACGGCGACGGTATCGCGAGTGTCGCCGTCACCATTGATATCACTTATGCCGCCATGCAGGGCAGTGCCCGCATTGGACTCGCTCAACAGCGACAGCTGCGGCCCGCCGAATCCGTAGCCGTAGATGTAGTAGGGATTGATGTCGAGGCTGGCCTTGGGCGAAATCTGCCAGTGGTTGACCATCGATATCTGGTAGTTTTCAAACGGGTTGTTGTTGAAACCCTGGTATGAGTTACTGGCGCCGCTGAATATGCCAGCATTGGGTGCAAAGCTTCCATCGTTCTGGGCGGTGCCCGCCACAGCAGGCTGATGCACAGGCGCCTGGTTGCCAAACTCCAGATCACGTCCACGCGTCGCGATGTCATTCTGGCTGACCGTGCGGTAGTTGGCGTTGTTCATCTTGTTGTACAGCACCGC
>JAZKIK010000057.1:33108-43215 GCA_040384925.1 Pseudomonadota bacterium
TCCCTTAATACTTGGAGGAGCTTCCACCACCAAAGTCGAAAATGCCTTTGGCATCCAGGTGCTTGCGCTCGGCACTGCCAGAGCCTTTGAATTTGTCAGCACTGGCTTCAGACACCGACACAAACATGCGTGCGCGCCCATCGAGAAATTTACCGGAATCAAGCCGGGCATAGCCTTTTCTATATCGGTTGCTGCCGGCTGAAAAAGCAATCTTTCCGCCAAACACATTTTTTGGATCGCAGGTGGATATTCCAATGTTGCCACCGCTGGCCCCTACATGTGGCGCATCCAGGTCGGTGCTGCCCTGGGTCAGGAACACGTCGCAGGTGTTCTCCGGGTCGGCAAATTCCTGAATAAAGATGCTGTAGTTCAGCGAGTCGTTGAGCGGCGCACCGTCCAGCGTGATACCCAACTGGTTGCTGTTGAACCCACGCACCCTGAGCGTTCCGCCGAACAACCCGGTTCCGTCCTGATCAAAAGTCGAGACACCTGGAAGACTCTGTATGAGCTGAAAAGCAGTAGCAGTGGGCGCCTGTTTCTCAATCGCGGTTCGGCCAACGGAACTGCGCGCTTTCGAGGCGTCCTCCTGTTGAATCAGCCCGGTATCCACACCGCCGGGCTCACCCCGGACGTCAATCGTCCCGATTTCTGTGGTTTGTGCGTAAACCGGTACCAGTTCCGCAATCAGCAGGCTGGAAACCAGCACTGCAAGCTTCTTTTTTCGAAAGTTCATTATTAGCTCCAGTTAAATTTGCATTACATCCACGCAACCCGACGACTTCAATTTGTTGAAACTTTATATTGGTACGTACCAGTAGTCAACAGAAATCTTTTGCGTACCAGTGAAAATTCTGGTTGTGGCAAAAAAGTTGCCGGTCAGGTACGGACAAGCTGCTCTTCCTGGACTCTTTCAATCCTCAGACCCCGCTTCCCCCATTGAACTTCAGCTGCATCTCTATGCGGGAACTGCGGCGGGAGATGTCGGCCAGCACTGTTTTGCGCTGCGCTTGCGTTTGCAGCCCCTGCATCGCGAGTTCCATCTCAAGAAACATCTGCACATCAACCACAGGGATCAGTTGACGGTTGCTGGACTTCTGAAAACCGCCCAACCTGATCGCCTTCAAGGCATCCGGAAGCTGACCCGTGCTGGCATCCATGGACCAGAAAAAGCGACTCACACGCGCCCGCATTTCGCGTGGCAGTCGCGCGCTCCAGACCAGCGGCGACTGGGGCAGATCCACTGATCTCCACACGACACGCAGTTTGGCCGCCTCCCTGGCGTCTTTCTCCTGGAGCAAGCGGTACTCTTCAGAATTACTGGTTGCCAGTTGCACTTTTCCAGTCGCGACAGACGCCATGTTCTGCCTGTGCGAGCCGTACTGCATGGTTTTGAAAACAAGGCCGGGGTCTTGCCGGACGCCAGAACGAACCAGCGCGTAGTAGCGCGGCACTGCGTAGCCGGAGAAACTGCGCTTCTCGCCGAACGCCACGTTCAGTGTGGGCGCAAGACGAAGCGCATCCTTGAGGCTGGAGACAGGTCCAGCAGCAGACGCCACCAGAATCGACGAGTAAGCCGCCTCCCCGCGCTCAGACAGGATGCGCGCAAACACCGCACCAGCACCTTCTTCCACCAGTGCCAGCGCAGGGACATTGCCCATCCACGCAATATCGACGATGCCCGCCTTGATGCCCGCCACCAGCTCTGTCTCGTCAGCCACACGCCCCTCGACCGGGCGACCGATCTCCTTTGACAGCAGCTCAAACAGAGGCTGCCAGTCGGTCAGCATCTTCTTCGGGTCGCGTGCAGGAAACAGACCAAACACCAGTGGAACCTGGCTTGCAGCCTGTGCTGGAAAGGCCGCGAAAGCCACCTTGGGGCAAGCAACGCAGGCCGCCGCACCGGCCCAGCCAAGGAATGCACGCCTCATGGGCGGAAGGAGATTTTCTTGCGTCATTGGGAAACCTTTCATAAACCAGAACAGGGATGTATGGCGCCAGCAGCCAAGCAGATGCGGCGTTACCTCAAGGCATCCTCAATGCGAAACATTCTTTGTGAACCGTACCAGCAGTCACATATATTCAGCACCATCCTATTAACAAAAATTCAGTTTGCCTTTCATGGTACGTACCACTATAGTAGAGTTCATGCGAACAATCAAAAACTTTTCGAGCATGATTGCAGCCCTGGCGCTTGCAACCCTCGTTGGCGGCTGCACGACAGCTACCAGCGGCCAGCCTGGTGAATACCAGTCCCACATCCCGGAAACAGTGCAGGGTCTGCGCCAGATTGGACAGGCCCTCACCATTGCGCGCACAGCGTCCGGTCCGGCCCAGCACTTCGGTGGTATTTCAGGAATGGATTGGGACAGCCGGAACAAGCTCTGGTACTTTTTGAGCGACGATCGCTCTGCCCTGGCTCCAGCACGCTTTTACGAAGCAGAGGTGACGCTGAACTCCGCAGGGATTGACCGAATCTCCATTGCCCGCGCCATGACCATCCTGCAGAGTTCCGGGCAGCCCTATCCGGGCAAAGCCGGGGACGGCGAGGTTCCAGACCCCGAGGCCCTGCGCATGGACCCGGCAGGTGCCTCGCTTTGGTGGTCAAGCGAGGGAGACCGCAGCATGGGACTTCATCCTTTTGTGCGCAACATGGACAAGCTCGGCAGGTATCTTGGAGAGCAGCCACTGCCTGCCAACCTGCGTGTGCATCCCCATACAGAAATGGGCGCAAGAAACAACCAGGCCATTGAAGGCCTGGCCTTCAGCCCGGATGGCAGCGCACTCTGGACTGCCATGGAAGGGCCTGTCTACCAGGACGGCGAGCCCGCGTCGCAAAGCCGCGGTGCCTGGCTACGTTTTACCCGCCATGACCGCAGCAAGGGCCAGACCGCCCAATATGCTTATCCACTTGACGCCATTGCGGCAACGGCCACCGGAGGGAAAAAGCGTAGCGACAACGGCGTGAGCGAAATTCTTGCGACGGGCTGCGGCGAACTGCTGGTCATCGAGCGCTCAGGCTATGAGGTGGGCGATGGGGTATTCCGCTTTGCCATTCGCATCTATGTCGCCTCGTTTGAACGCTCCACCGACATACTCAATATTGCAGCGCTCAGGGATGGTTTCACGCCCATGACCAAAAGACTGGTGCTGGATCTGAAGGCCGCTGGCATTGATGCGGACAACATCGAAGCTGCGGCATGGGGACCACGCCTGCCCGATGGCCATGCAAGCCTGCTACTGGCATCAGACGACAACTTTTCCCCACACCAAAGCAGTCAGTTTCTTCTTTTTGAAGTCATCGAGCAATAAGACAAGCCATCATGACCTTTACCCTTGCCCAATCATTTGTGCCGCTGCTGGCTGCGGCAGGCGCTTTTGCAAGTTGCATGAGTTTTGCACAGGAGCGGCTCACCATTTTGCATACCAACGATCACCACGGCCACTTCTGGCGCAGTGATCACGGTGAGTATGGCCTCGCTGCGCGCAAAACGGCCATCGACGCCATTCGCAGCGAACTGGCCGCACAGGGAGGGCAGCTGCTTTTGCTGGATGCCGGCGACGTCAACACCGGCGTGCCGGAATCAGATCTGCAGGCGGCCGAGCCCGACTTCAGAGGGATGTCAGCACTCGGGTACAACGCCATGGCGGTCGGCAATCACGAGTTCGACCGCTCCCTCAGCATCTTGCGCCGCCAGCGCGAAGAGTGGTCCAGCTTTCCCTGGCTTTCTGCCAATGTCTACCGGCGCGGTGTGCGGATGTTTGAGCCGTACCGCATTTTTCAGCTCGGCAAACTCAAGGTGGCTGTGCTGGGCCTCACTTCTGAAGACACATCGAAAATGCTGATCGAGGAACGGTTTCCAGAGGTCAAATTTGCACCGGCGGCTGCAGAAGCGGCAAAGCTCATGCCAGAGCTGCGCCAGCGTGCCGACATCGTCATCGGCCTGACGCATCTGGGGCACTACGCCGACGGCAAAAGCGGCAGCAACGCGGCAGGCGATGTAGAGCTGGCCCGCGCTGTTTCCGGCTTTGACGCCATTGTGGGTGGCCACAGCCATACACCTGTCTGCATGCTTGAGCAGAACAGGCGCAATGAAGCTTACCGGCCCCTCGATGCCTGCATGCCGGATCAGCAGAACGGTGCCTGGATCATGCAGGCTTCCGACTGGGGAAAATTCCTGGGCCGCGCGGATTTCGAGGTGGTCGGCGGCAAACTCAAGCTGCAGCACTACACACTGATACCCATCAACCTGAGATCTGCTGGCCCCGCATCGGCTGGTACGAACCAAAACCTGCCGGTCTTTGCCGAAGACAGCGATGTGCTGACACTGCTCACGCCCTTCAAAATGCGCGGCGATGCCGGGCTGTCTGCAGTGGTCGGAAAGGCCGACGGTCGCTTTGAGGGCGACCGGAGCATCGTGCGCTTCAAGCCCACCAGTCTGGGCAAACTCCTGGTGACTGCGATTCAGCAAAAAGCACGGGCAGACATTGCCCTCATCAACAGCGGCGCCATCCGTGACAGCCTGCCCTCGGGCCCGCTGACTTTTCGCAATCTTCTGAGAGTTCAGCCATTCGGAAACCGTCTGGTCACCGTCACGATGACCGGGGCGGAACTGGAAAAATATGTGGCCGATGCACTTCAGATCACACCAGGCTCTGGCGGCTATCCGCAGTACACCGGCTTCGAGATGCGCTCGGTGGACGGCGGCCAGGCGCTTTTTGTCAAAGGCAGACGCGTGGATCGTTCAGCGCGCTACAAGCTGGCAGTCAACAGCTTTACGGCCAAAGGCGGAGACGGCTACCCTGACCTCTCGGGCAGGTCGGACTATATTGATACCGGGCTGCTGGATGTCGAGGTGCTGCGCGAGTTTGTCGCTGATCGGGGGCTGCTGCGCGTGGCTGACTTTGAGCCATCGACGAACGCAGGGAACTAAGAACGTGTTCCAGGGATGTGGAGCGGAATAAGTACTCAAGTTTTTTGCTTTGTGGTACGTACCAGAATAGAATGACAGTTTTAAGACATGCCGACTCAAGCGCAAAAGGAGACCTGAACATGGCAACAAAATCGGCCACTCATTCCTTACCTGTCACGGATGGTTTGTCCATTCCGCGCTACCGGCAACTCGCCGAGACGATCAGGACTGCCATCGAGGGTGGCAAGTTTGGGGAAAATGAGCCTTTGACCTCCGAGCGTGAGCTGGCGGAGCAATACGCCGTCAGCCGCGATACGGTACGCAAGGCAGTTCGCTACCTGGAGGAGAGGGGCGTTATTTACAGCGACCAGGGGCGCGGGACTTTTGTATCTCCGGCCATCCTGCGCAAGATGTCGCGATTTCTTGACAGTTTCTCGGTGGACACCACTTCCCGCGGCGGCGTTCCGGGCCAGCAGATTCTGAGCATCGAAACAGTGGCAGCATCCATGGCCGTTTCTGGCCTTTTGGGCATTTCGCCCAGCCATCCCCTGATCCGCGTACACAGGCTGCGCACACTCAACGGCAAGCCGGTGGGCCTGCATGATGCCTACCTTCCGGCCGTTGAGGGCCTGGCGATAGAGCGTGCGGAGCTGGAGCGCATCGGCTCGCTGTACGCCCTGCTTTCCCAAAATTTCGGCATCATTCCAGCAGAAGCAGTCGAAAACCTGGGTGCGGCGGCAGCCGATGCCGATGACGCAAGACTGCTGGGCGTGCAGCGCGGCTCGCCCTTGCTGATTTGCGAACGAGTGACCTTGTCCGAGCGACGCGAGCCCATCGAGTACTGCCTGATGAAGTACCTGCCCAGCTACCGGTACAGCACCCGTGTCGACAAACACAGCTCGGCAGTCTGAGGTGAGCCGTCCGGCCGACCCGGCTGCACTTCGTTGGCGGATCAGCACGGTCTGCCTGCTGCTTGCAATAGCCGCCCTGGCCACCTTCATGGTGGCTTCGCACCGTGCCAGCAAACCCGAGGCCTCACAAAAACAGCTGCGGGTGGCACTTTTCGTGAATGGCACGCTGGGTGACAAGAGCTTCTACGACTCCGCCGCCAAAGGACTCAAGCGCGCTCATGCCAGCCTGGGCATTCGCGACCGGGTCATTGAAGCCGGTTTCGACCCCAGCCGGTGGGAGGCCGCCCTGGCTGACCTGGTCGAAGGGCAAGAGTTCGACATCATCGTGACGGGCACCTTCACCATGGTTCCGATTGTGGAAAAGCTGGCCGCACAGTTTCCAGCGTCGCGTTTTGTCGTTTTTGACGCTGCCGTTGACTACAGCCGCTGCAGCTGCGCGAATGTGTATTCCGTTTTGTTTCGCCAGAATGAAGGGGCTTACCTGGCGGGCTTTCTGGCAACACGGCTGGCCAGGCCCATGACCGCAGCCGGGGCCAGCCCGGTCCTGGCTGTGGTGGGCGGCATGCAGATACCCGTCATTGATGACTTCATCGTCGGGTTTACTGCGGGTGCCAAGGCAGCCGATGCAAAGGCACGGGTCATGCAGCAATATGCCAACTCATTCACAGACCCTGCGGCCGGCAAGGAAATCGCCAAAGCCATGTTGGGCAAGGACGGTGCATCCGTGATCTTTCATGCTGCGGGTGCCACTGGCCAGGGGGTGATGGAGGCAGCAGCCGAGGCCAGACGCTACGTGATCGGCGTGGATACGGATCAGTTTGCGCTGTATCAGGCGTCCAATCCGCAGTTGGCGGCCTATATCGCGTCATCGGTGGTGAAAAACGTTGACATTGCAATTGCCAGAGCAATTGCGCTTCACCACGCGCAAGGCCTGCAGTACGGCAGCAAGGAGTCGCTAGGCCTGGCCGAACAGGGTATCGGGCTGGCATGGCGGTCGGCGGTGCTTGACCGCGCGCCGGCAGAGCTGACGCAGGAGCTCGAAGCGGTCCAGGCGCGCATCATATCCGGGGATTTAAAAGTGCCCACTGCGCGCAAATCGGGAGGCGCATAAATGCAGGATGCAGTGATCCATCAAGCAGCAGAGCCTGACCCGGTATTGCTGGGCGTGAAGAACCTCACCAAACGCTACCCCAACGGTGTGCTGGCCAACGATGCTGTTTCGGTGTCCTTCGTCAGGGGCAAGGTTCATGCCGTGGTTGGCGAAAACGGTGCCGGCAAGTCGACGCTGATGAAAATGCTCTATGGTTTGGAGCAGCCCGATGCAGGCAGCATGGTGCTTGCCGGCTGCCCATGCCATTTTCGCTCCCCCGCTGATGCGATTGCCAGGGGCATAGGCCTGGTTCCGCAGCATCCACAGCTTGTGGACTCCCTGAGCGTGGCGCAAAACATGGTACTGGGCAATGAGCCACAGCGCGGTTTCTGGCTGGATCAGCGCCAGGCCGTCAGGCAGACGCTGGAGCTGGCCCAGCGTTACAGCCTTCCGGTACCCGCTGCTGCCAAAGCTGGCAGCCTCTCGGTAGGCCTGCGTCAGCGCGTGGAAATATTGAAGGCGCTTCGCCGGGGTGCCCGCCTGCTGCTGCTTGACGAGCCAACCGGTCTGCTGACGGTGCAGGAAGCTGAGGCGCTGTTTGCTTCGCTCCGGCTGCTGGTCGCAAGCGGAATGACGGCGGTACTGATTACCCACAAACTGTCGGAAGTGCGTGACTCGTCAGACCATTTCACCGTCTTGCGGGCCGGGCGGGTGGTGGGTGAGGGTGTTTCCGCAGAAGTCACACAAGCGCAGCTTGCGGAAATGATTGTTGGCCGCCACGTCGCCGAGATGGCGGTGCAGCGACAAGACCAACGCCAATCCCCTGCCCTGGTGCGGGGCCGCAACATCACTGTGTTGATGCGCGCCGGTCGGCCACTACTGGACGGCGTCTCCATTGACGTCGCAGCAGGCGAAATTGTTGGCGTTGCCGGGGTTGAAGGCAACGGACAGGACAAGCTCGCTGACCTGCTGAACGCAAGCCTCAGACCCGGCTCAGGCTCTCTCGAATTTGATGGCAAGCCACTGGCCATGGGCAAGGCCAGGCAAACCCGCCAGCTCGGCATTGGATCGATACCTGAAGACCGGCTGCACGGCGGCGTTGCTCCGGGGCTGAGCATTGCCCTGAACCTGGCAGCACTGGATTATTTCAAACCACCAGCAAGCCGGCATGGCAGGCTTGACCTGGCCTGGATTCGCTCCAGAGCGCGCAAGCTCATCCAGAGCATGGGCGTTCTTGCAAGCAACGAAAACACCGCCGTTGGCGGCCTCTCAGGCGGCAACATGCAAAAAGTCCTCATTGCGCGTGAGCTCTCTGCTGATCCGCGCTTTCTGATTGCCAGCCAGCCCACCCGCGGCGTGGACATAGGTGCCGCGCACTTTTTGCGCCAGAAGCTGGTTGAGCTGCGGGACGGTGGTGCCGCAATACTGCTGGTGTCAGCTGACCTCAACGAGGTGCTGGAGCTGGCTGACCGCGTCGTGGTCATGTTCGAGGGCCGCATCGTGGCGCACATCGCTGCAGACCAGGCAAGCCAGCGAGTCATTGGCCTCTACATGACCGGCATGTGCAGGGACGAAGGTGCCTCGGCAGCACTTGACGCAGCGTTTACAGACACCACCGAAGCGGAGAACCTCGCGTGAATTGCCATTTCATCCCTTTCCTGCCGACCACGCCCGACGCAAGCAAAGGCCAGCGATGAACCTGCTGCAACGAGCCACGCTGGCTGCACTGATTGCGCTGTTTGTCAGCATGCTGGTGATTGCGCTGGCCAGCAGCGAGCCACTGCGCGCATTGCAGGCCTTGTACCTGGGCGCTTTGCCCGAACTGCACTGGAGCGCAGACAAAGGCCTGGAATTGCGCCGCCTGGCGCGTTTTGGCGTCGTGATCGAAGACACGGTGACGCTGACCCTGCTGGGCTTGGCCGTACTGTGCGGGTTTCGGGCCCGCCAGTTTTCAATGGGCGCCGATGGCCAGCTTTTTCTTTCGGCCCTGATGGCCACATGCATCAGCGTTCAGTTGGCCAGTTGGGGCCTCTGGAGCCTGCCCGCAGCAGCACTTGCGGCAGTGGCCGTCGGCTTTGCCTGGGGCTACCTGCCCGGGCTGCTGAAGGCGCGCTTTGATGCCAATGAAATTGTCACCACGCTGATGCTGAACCTGATAGCGCTGCAGATCTACCGCTATGTCATCACCTATGTTTTCAACGATGCGACAGTCGGCTTTGTCGCCACGCCACTGATTCCAGAGCAGGCTGCACTTGCGCCCATCATGGCCCGCAGTCACGTGACCGTACTGGTTCTGCTGGTTCCCCTTGCTGCCTTTTTCGCTTGGTGGCTGATGGAACGTACCACTGTTGGCTACGAGATCAGCACGGTAGGCGACTCTCCCGCCTTTGCCCGCCAGGCCGGAATTCCGGTCGCCAGGGCCATCGCTTTGTCCATGGCCATCGGAGGCGCTTTTGCCGGGCTTGCCGGCCTGCACATGTCCAATGCCTTGCTGCGCCGCATGCCGGTTGACCTGAACCCCGGGCTTGGCTTTGAAGGCCTCATGATCGCCCTGCTCGCCCGCAATGACCCACGCTGGGTGCCGGTTGCGGCCTTTCTTTATGCCTACATCAAGGCCGGAGGCCAGGTGATGGAACGCACCACCGATGTTTCAAGGGAACTCGTGCTGGTGATCCAGGCCGTTGTCGTGCTTTTTGTGGTTTCCCGGCATCTGGTGCCTACAGCCAGCGCAAAGGCCGCACCATGAGCGCCGAGACTGTATCGTTCGCGCTGTCGGTGGCCGTGATTTTTGCCGCCCTGCTTCGCGCCGCCACCCCGGTGATTCTTGCTGCGCTGGGTGGCCTGGTATCTGACCTCGCAGGCGTGATCAATGTGGCGCTCGAAGGCATGATGCTGGTCGCAGCATTTGGCGGCGTCATGGGTTCGGCCTATGCGCCCATGGTCTTTCCCTTTCTGCCGACGTGGGCCTACCCGCTGGTGGGCTGCGCTGTCGGCCTTGGGGCCGCGCTGCTGGCCTCACTGGTGCTGGGCCTTTTCCATCTGGAGTTTGGCGCAGACCTGATCGTGGCCGGCATTGTGCTGAATGTGCTGGCTGCTGCCGGGACGGTGTTTTTGATGGTCACACTGACTGGCGACAAGGGCTCTACGGCCAACCTGAGCAGCCACAGCCTGCCGACGCTCGCCATACCCGGCCTTT
>JAZKIK010000057.1:43225-46601 GCA_040384925.1 Pseudomonadota bacterium
ATTTGTCAACGGGGAAAACGGCCGAGGCCACCATGTGCTGGTGCATGCAGCCTTTCTGGTTGCCTCAGCGCTTGCCCTGGCGATTTACCGCACGCCCTGGGGCTTGCGCCTGCGCGCAGTGGGCGAAAACCCCGATGCCGCACGTGCTGCGGGCATATCCATCAAAAAAATGCAGTACGCCGCGCTGGCGGCCAGTGGTCTGCTCGCCGGACTGGGCGGGATTTACCTCAGCATGGGCTACCTCAACCTGTTTCAGGCCGACATGGCCGGTGGCCGCGGCTTTCTTGCACTGGCTGCGGTGTTTCTGGGTGCCCGCAGACCCTTTGGCACCCTGGCTGCTGCCGTGCTGTTCGGAGCCTCGGCCGTGCTGGCTGCCCAGCTCGGACTGCTGCAAATTCCCAGTCAGGTGGTCTATGTCATTCCACCGCTGGTGACGGTCGCGGCAATGGTCATTCTCGGAGCCAGGCACCGCGCGCGAACTGCTTGAACCAACAAAGTAAGGGATATACAAGTGAGCATTGATCTGACAGATCGGATTTTGGGATCGTTATGCCTGGCCGGCATGGGCGACGCGCTGGGTGCGCAGACCGAGCAATGGACGATTGACGAGATTGCCCAGCAGCATAGCGGGCTGGTCACGACCTTTGGCCAGCCCCCAATGGACACCTTTGCCGGCGCCAACAACGGCAAGCAGGCTGAAGTGACCGACGATGCCAGCCAGATGTATTACCTGGCCCGTGCGCTCATTGCGGCGCACGGCAAGCTGGACTATGACGGATGGGTCGCCTGCCTGCTGGACTGGGCCGCCACCAGCCCCAAGGCCGGCTTCATGGGCCCGAGCACCGCCAACATGGTCAAGGCTCTCCAGAGCGGCGAAGACGTGGGGCGTGTCGGAGTGATTGGCTCATCCCTGCGCAAGATGACGACTGTGGGCAATACCAATGGCGCAGCCATGCGCGTTGCACCGTGCGGCATGATTCACCCCGGCGATCTGGAGGGTACATGCGAGCAGGCATTCATTACCTGCCTGCCCTCCCACGACACCGATGTCGCAATTGCTTCCGCCTGCTGCGTTGCGGCGGCGGTCTCAGAGGCGCTGGTCAATCCCAGCCTTTCCCATGTCATTCCTGCATGCCGCCGGGGTGCCCAGATGGGTGACCAGATTGCGCGCGACAGGGCGCGCAGGATTGCCGGCCCGCATTTCATCGCCCGCCTGGAGATGGCGCTGGAAATCGCAGCGCGCAGCGACAACGACCACAGCTTCATGGTGGACATGGAGCGCAATGTCGGCAATTCAGTGCTGGCCGCTGAATCGGTGCCCGCAGCCATCGGCGTGATCGTGTACGCCAAAGCCGATCCACTCCGCACCATTGCGCTGAGCGCCTCCATCGGAAACGACACCGATTCAATCGCCACCATTGCAGGTGCCATCGTGGGTGCCATGCACGGCACCAAAGGCCTGCCCCAGGACCTCTACCGCGAGTTCCTGCAGGTCAACGACAAGGATTACCAGTTGGCAGACATGGCGCGCCAGTTGGCCGCCCTGTCCAGATAAGCGATTCAGAGATGCCAGATATTCCGTTTTTGACGGCACTGGCGGGCACAAATAGCTCCCAATAAAGCAGCGAATTCAAACCATCAGACTGGCCGGATCCTCGCTGGCCAGCACCTGCTGCGCCCAGGTCTGCAGTTTGGTGGCGTCAGCCCGCAATATCTGCTGCTTGACGGCCAGTATCTGCGACGGGTGCATTGAAAAACTGCGCAGCCCCAGGCCAAGCAGCAGCCTTGTCATGCTGACGTCGCCGGCCATTTCACCGCAAACACTGACGCCCTTGCCCTGCGCGTTGCATTCGGCAATGGTGTTGGCAATCAGCTGCAAGACTGCCGGGTGGCAGGGGTCATAGAGGTGCGACACCGACTCGTCGGCCCGGTCAATCGCCAGCGTGTACTGGATCAGGTCGTTGGTGCCTATCGACAGAAAGTCGAAGTACTTCAAGAACAGCTTGAGCGTCAGCGCCGCAGCCGGAATCTCTATCATGGCACCCAGCCGAACCGGGCCGTAGGGAACGCCGGCGTTGTCCAGCATGGCCCTGGCGTGGTCAATCATGGCCAGGGTCTGGCGGATCTCGCTGGCGTGAGCCAGCATGGGCACCAGCAGGTTGATCTGGCCAAAAGCGGCGGCCCGCAGGATGGCGCGCAACTGCGTCAAAAACATGGGCGGGTCGGCCAGGCTCCAGCGAATGGCACGCAGGCCCAGCGCCGGGTTCAGGTGCGTTTCCTGCGCGCGTTCGATGCGGTCATTGTGGCGGTCCAGCGGCTTGTCAGAGCCAATATCCACCGTGCGAACTGTTACGGGCAGGCCCTGCATGCCCTCAATGGCGCGGCGGTAGGCCTGAAACTGCTCTTCTTCATCAGGCAGCTTGCCGCTGCGACCCATGAACAGAAATTCGGTCCGGAACAGGCCCACACCCACGGCACCGGCCTTGACGGCACCCAGGGTGTCGTCGGGCATTTCAATATTTGCCAGCAGTTCAACACGCTGGCCGTCGATCGTCAGCGCCGGGGTGTTTTTAAGGCGGTTCAGGCGCTCGCGTTCCAGCTCGCCCTGGCGTTGTTTGAAGCCGTATTCAGCCAGGATGATGGGCGAAGGGTCAACAATCAGCACACCGGCGTCGCCGTCAATGATGACCCAGTCGTCCTGCTTGATCAACTGGCTGGCGCTGCGCGCACCCACTACAGCCGGGATGTCCATGCTGCGCGCAACAATCGCCGTGTGTGAAGTCTTGCCGCCCACGTCGGTGGCAAAACCGGCAAACAGGCTTTGTTTGAACTGCAGCATGTCGGCCGGCGAAATGTCATGCGCCACCAGCACCAGCGGCACGTCGGTGGTGTCGTCAAGCAACAGGTCCTGCTGCGACTGCTTGCGGGTGCTGCCAGCTTTGGCGACGCCGCCCGAGGGCTGCACCGGTGAGGCCACACCTTTCATGTAACGCAGGATGCGTTCAACCACCTGCTCAAGATCGGCCTTGCGCTCGCGCAGATAGTCGTCTTCCATCTCGTCAAACTGGCGCGCAATGATTTCATACTGCGTTGTCAGCGCCCATTCAGCGTTGTAATGGCGCTCGATGATCCAGTGCTTGACGCCGCTGATCAGAAGTTCGTCCTGCAGCAGCATCAAATGCACGTCAAGCAGAGCATCCAGCTCGGGCGGGGCGTCCTTGGGCAGATCTTTCTGCAGCCGCGTGATTTCGTCGATCACCGCATTACGGGCCACCCGCACACGGGTGATTTCATCGTCCGATTTGCCAGGCTCGATAAAGTAATGCGCCACATCGGCACGGCTGGAAGCCACCAGAACGGCACGGCCAATCGCAAT
>JAZKIK010000058.1:0-1517 GCA_040384925.1 Pseudomonadota bacterium
AAAAAGTCGAGTCGCTTCATATCGGGAGTCCTTTCAGGGTGAAAAATCCAGGTCAGATACTCGCCAGTCAAATCGGTTCAGCCCATCAAATGTAGGCAATCCATCTGCCGCAAGCCACAACCGCAATCCAGATAATGCTGGACACCAGCATTTGCAGCCGTGCCACAGCATCCAGCCTGACCAGGGAATTGCGACCATGAAACCATGCTGCGTTGCAGGCAGCAGACACAAGCAAGAGCATTTTCAAGGTGAAAGCACGGTTGCTCAACAATTCGGCAGGCTGGGTTGCAAACATCAAAAGACCGGTTGCCGCAGCGAGCGTAAAACCAGTCCCCGCCAGACCGAGACTAAGCCGTGCAAGGCCAATCACGGGCAGGGAAGACCCCAATCCAAACACACGCAGCTCCAGCAAGACCAGGTTACCAATCAGCAAGCTGATTCCCAGCAAGTGACCGACTTCCAGTGCAGGATAGGCCCAGGCATGAATTTTCAGGGCTGTGAACATGACAGGCCCTCGATGGATTCGTTCAAGAGCATTTTTCTATTTCCTTGCTTCATCTGCAACATCAGCGCTCACCCGCGCGCAATCCGGTTGCCTATGCTCCAGCGATGCACCTCTGATGGGCCGTCGTAAATCCTGAAACCACGCATGTCGGTGAAGATTTTTGACACGATGGTTTCGTCGGTGATGCCGCTGCCGCCCAGGACTTGCACACTGCGGTCAACCACACGCCATTCGGCTTCTGAACACAAAACTTTGGCGACGCTGGATTCATGCCGGCCTCTGGCACCAGTGTCCAGCAGCCAGGCGCAGTGCCAGATCGTCAGGCGGGCGGTATGCAGATCCATTTCGTTGTCTGCCAGCATGAAACTCACACCTTCATGTTCAGCCAGCGTTTTGCCAAAGGCCTGGCGTTTGCGGGCATAGCTGGCGGCCGCTTCATGTGCACGCCTGGCCGCGCCCAGCCAGCGCATGCAGTGGGTCAGGCGCGCCGGAGCCAGCCGCACCTGAGCGTATTTGAGCCCCTGCCCCGGCTCGCCCAGCACGTCGGCCACCGGTACCCGCAGGCCATCAAAACGCACCACGGCATGGCCGCCGGTAAAACATGAATCCATGGCATTCATCTGGCGTTCAATAACAATGCCGGGCTGCTTCATGTCAGCCAGAAACATGGTCGGGCCGCTGCCTGCAGCCCCGGCATCCGGCTCCTGCCCGCCTTCAATACGGGCCATGATGATGGCAAAACCTGCACCAACTGCACCTGTAATCAGCCACTTCACGCCGTTTATCACGTAATCATCGCCCTCACGCCGGGCGGTGGTCTGCAGCATTGAAGGGTCTGAGCCGGAGCCCGGCGAGGGTTCGGTCATGCAAAAACATGAACGCACATGGCCTTGCACCAGCGGCATCAGCCAGCGCTGCTTTTGTGCCTCGGTTGCCACAACTTCCATCAGATGGATGTTGCCTTCGTCAGGTGCATGAATATTCATGGCCACCGGCCCGAGCGGTGAATAAC
>JAZKIK010000059.1:0-6947 GCA_040384925.1 Pseudomonadota bacterium
CGAGTCGTAACTCGTGGTCATGAAACCTTCGTTGAAAACACCTTCAAGTGACATAACCGTACCTTTGTGGCAAAACTCCGGGAGCCCTATTCCCAATCCAGCGCACCCTTTTTCCATTCGTAGACAAAACCCACGACCAGAATGCCGAGAAAAATCATGACAGACCAGAAACCGACAGCACCGATTTCCTTGAGCGCTACAGCCCAGGGGAAAAGAAACGCAATTTCAAGGTCAAAAAGGATAAAAAGAATGGCTACCAGGTAGTAGCGCACATCAAACTTCATGCGGGCATCTTCGAAAGCCTCGAAGCCGCATTCGTAAGGGGAATTTTTTTCACTGTCAGGCCGCACGGGACCCAACAAGCGGCCCAGAACCTGGGGAACGACTCCGACCCCAATACCGACCAGAACAAACAAAAGAACAGGGAGGTATTGATCGAGGTTCATCGTAGATTCAAATGCTGGGAAACTGTTTTGCAGCTTTTCCAGTTTGCCGTTTTGATGAGGCAACATCGCGACTGGCTTTCGCCTGCAATGCTGCCGATGCATTAATTTCTGGTGCGGACGGCGAGACTCGAACTCGCACACCTTTCGGCACTACCCCCTCAAGATAGCGTGTCTACCAATTTCACCACGTCCGCGGTTTAAAACTGCCTGGATGGCATGAGGAAACTTTTCAGTTTTTGGCTTTCCAGACAGACTCAGAGTTTACCCTGAATTTAGGTGTCATTTCCCTGAAATGGACAGCTGAAGCAGCTTATTTTGTCGGGATCTGCGCGGCACCGGAGGCTGCAGGCGCAGGCGGCACAGCCGTGGCACTGCCAGGGATTTGTGCTGCGCCGGAGGCTGGCAATACAGGTGCCGGTACGGCGAGAACAGAGCCCTCAAGCACACTGGAACCGGTACGAGGCTGGGCATTGCCAAAGTAGGCCAATAGCAAGGTACAGACAAAAAACACGGCCGCAAGGACGCCGGTGGTGCGGGACAAAAAGTTTGCGCTTCCGCTGGCACCAAACAGGCTGCCCGAACCGCCACTGCCAAATGCCGCCCCCATGTCTGCACCTTTGCCGTGTTGCACCAGAATAAGGCCGATCATGCCAAGCGCTGCGAGCATTTGCAAAGCCAGGACGAGAGTTAATACAATGTTCATTTTTACTCCTAATTTAATAGCTTGTGATGCCTGTTTTTATTGGGCAGCAGCAATAATTGTCAAAAAATCTGCGGCTTTGAGCGAGGCTCCGCCAATCAGGCCGCCGTCAATATCTGCCTGTGCCAGCAGGCTTGCCGCGTTGGCTGCATTCATGCTGCCACCATAGAGAATTTTCACCCTGGCAGACTGGTCGCTTGCGGCCTTGAGCTGCGCACGCAAAACTGCATGAACAGCCTGGGCCTCTTCCGGCCTTGCTGTTTTGCCTGTTCCTATGGCCCAGACGGGTTCATAAGCCAGCACAATTTCGCTGATGCAATGGCCGTTGACATGAATCACGGCCGCCAGCTGGCGCTTGACGACTTCTTCGGTAAGACCGGCTTCCCGTTCAGCCAGAGTTTCGCCTACACAGACAATCGGAGTGATGCCGGATGCCAGTGCAGCCTTTGTCTTGTCAGCCACCAGAACATCGGTTTCACCATGGTATTGACGACGCTCGGAATGCCCCACGATGGCATAACGGCAGCCCAGGTCCTTCAGCATGGCAGCACTGGTCTCACCGGTGTAGGCACCCGATGCATGCGCTGAAACGTCCTGGGAACCCACCTCGACGGCAGCCAGGGCTGGCGTGGCGGATTTCAGGGAAACAAGCTGCGCCAGATAAGGCGCAGGCGCGCAGACAGCAATCTCGCACAGCGGCCTGGAGACCAGACCCTGGGCCAGTCCGGCAAGCAGCGCTTCATTGGCAGCCAGGCTGCCATTCATCTTCCAGTTTCCAGCGATCAGTTTTTTCATGCTACTTGCCCACTTGTCACTTGCCAGGTCAAAACAATTTTTCCAACATGCTGGTTGGACTCCATCAGCACATGCGCACTGGCCGCATCTGACGCAGCAAAAGTGCTGTGAATCACAGGTTTGATCACGCCACTGGCTATCAGTGGCCAGACCTGCTCTTTCAGCTCTTTTGCAATCGCAGCCTTGAACGCCAGAGAACGTGGACGCAGGGTGGAGCCCGTCACCGTCAGGCGTTTGCGAAGCACCAGTCCGGCGTTGATTTCAGCCTTGACACCGCCCTGCACTGCAATGATGACCAGACGGCCATCTTCTGCCAGACACTCGACCTCGCGCGCCACATAACTGCCTGCCACCATGTCAAGAATGACGTTGACACCCTTGCCAGCGGTCAGCCTCTTCACTTCTTCAGCAAAATCCGAAGTTTTGTAATTGATGGCGTGATCAGCCCCCAATGCCAGGCAGGCGGCGCATTTTTCGTCGCTTCCTGCCGTCACCATAACCGTCGCACCGAAAGCCTTGGCGAGTTGAATGGCTGTCACACCGATGCCGCTGGAACCACCCTGAATCAGCAGGCTTTCGCCTTTTTGCAGGCTCACGCGCTGAAAAACATTGCTCCACACCGTGAAGAAGGTTTCCGGCAATGACGCTGCCTCAATGTCGCTGAGCCCTTGCGGCACTGGCAGGCATTGCCCGACAGGCGCAACACACAACTCGGCATAAGCCCCGCCAGCCACCAGCGCACAGACACGGTCACCGACTTTAAAACCGGCCGCAGCCATTGCCGCAAGGTCACCTTCAACAATGACACCCGCGACTTCCAGCCCCGGAATGTCAGACGCACCCGCAGGAACCGGGTAATTTCCAGTGCGCTGCAAGACATCAGGCCGATTCACACCGCTTGCACTCACACGTATCAGCAGCTCACCCTGGCCCGCAAGCGGCGCAGGGCGCGAGCCCATGCGCAGCACATCAGGCGCACCAAAAGAGGTAATTTCAACAGCTTTCATACAATTTTTATATGTTTCGTGCCACAAGCACCCGTTCTGCGGGTGCAAGGAGCTACAAAATAAATAGCAATATGAATATCAGCCACGATCCTGGTCATGACCTTGCTGAGGACGATCCAGCAATGCCTTCATGGACAGCTTGACACGCCCTTTTTCATCGGTTTCCAGCACTTTGACCTTGACGATCTGGCCTTCCTTGAGATAGTCGGTAACTTTTTCAACTCGCTCGTGAGCGATCTGGCTGATGTGCAGCAAACCGTCCTTGCCCGGCAGCAGGTTGATCAAGGCACCGAAATCCAGAATCTTGGTGACCGGGCCTTCGTAGACCTTGCCAACTTCAAGTTCAGCCGTGATTTCAGTGATGCGGCGTTTGGCTTCATCAGCCTTGGCGCTATCGTTGGACGCGATGGTGATGGTGCCATCTTCCTCGATATTGATCTGCGTGCCGGTTTCTTCAGTCAGCGCACGAATCACGGCACCGCCCTTGCCAATCACGTCACGAATTTTTTCCGGGTTGATTTTCATCACGTACAGGCGTGGTGCAAAGTCAGACACTTCGGTCTTGGCTGCGCCCATGGCTTCCTGCATCTTGCCGAGGATGTGCATGCGCGCTTCCTTGGCCTGGGCCAGGGCAACCTGCATGATTTCCTTGGTGATGCCCTGGATTTTGATGTCCATCTGCAAGGCAGTAATACCAAAAGTCGTACCCGCAACCTTGAAGTCCATGTCACCCAGATGATCTTCATCACCCAGGATGTCGGTCAGGACGGCAAAACGGTTGTCTTCCTTGATCAGGCCCATGGCGATACCGGCCACGTGGGCTTTCATGGGCACACCAGCGTCCATCAGGCTCAGGCAACCACCGCAAACCGAAGCCATGGATGAAGAACCATTGGATTCGGTGATTTCACTGACAACACGCATGGTGTAAGGGAAATCTTCTTTCGCAGGCAAAACAGCAATCAGCGCACGTTTGGCAAGACGGCCGTGGCCGATTTCACGGCGTTTTGGTGAACCCACGCGGCCAGTTTCGCCAGTGGCGAACGGAGGCATGTTGTAGTGCAGCATGAAACGGTCTTCATAGTCACCGCTCAGGGCGTCGATACGCTGGGCATCACGCTCGGTTCCCAGCGTGGTCACGACCAGCGCCTGGGTTTCGCCACGTGTGAACAGGACGGAACCGTGCGTGCGTGGCAACACGCTGTTGCGTATTTCAATGGCGCGCACGGTGCGGGTGTCGCGGCCGTCAATGCGTGGTTCGCCGGCCAGAATCTGGCTGCGCACGATTTTGGCTTCAATGTCAAACAGCATGCCTTCAACGGCAACATGGTCAAAAGCGGCGCCATCGGCCTTGAGTGCGGCCATGACTTCAGAAGTCACCACACGGCAAGCCTGGGTGCGGGCCTGTTTGGCGCGGATCTGGTAAGCGGCCTGCAGTTTGACAGCAGCCAGTTCGTTGACCTTGGCGATCAGAGCCAGGTCTTTGGCAGGCGCTTGCCATGCCCAGACTGGTTTGCCTGCATCACGAACCAGTTCGTGAATCGCGTTGATGGCGATATTGCCCTGCTCATGGCCAAACACGATGGCGGCAAGCATGATTTCTTCAGACAACTGGCTGGCTTCGGACTCGACCATCAGCACGGCGGCTTCAGTACCAGCCACCACCAGATCCATCTTGGAATCCTTGAGTTGGGTTTTGCCTGGGTTCAGCACGAACTGACCATCAATGTAGGCCACACGTGCAGCACCAATCGGGCCGTTGAACGGAATGCCGGAGATGGCCAGCGCTGCGCTTGACGCGATCAGGGCAGGAATATCGCCTTCAACTTCAGGGTTGAGCGACAGCACATGAATAACAACCTGCACTTCATTAAAGAAGCCTTCAGGAAACAGTGGACGGATCGGGCGGTCAATCAGGCGTGAGGTCAGCGTTTCAAACTCGCTGGGGCGACCTTCGCGCTTGAAAAAGCTGCCAGGGATACGGCCTGCGGCGTAGGTTTTTTCAAGGTAGTCAACGGTCAGCGGAAAAAAGTCCTGGCCAGGTTTGGCATCAGCCTTGGCTACAACGGTTGCCAGCACAACGGTGCCGTCCATGTCCAGCAGCACCGCGCCACCAGACTGGCGTGCAACTTCGCCGGTTTCCATGGTGACCTTGTGCTGGCCCCACTGAAATGATTTGCTGACTTTATTAAAAATGCTCATGTTTATCTCCACTTGATTCATGCGCTTATGGCAGCGCAGAAGGCCCGAAGTTGTGGCTGCAGAGAACGATGCCATTCCAGAAACTTCATGAATTGGGGTCAGATTCCAATTCATGAGGTTTGTGGAATGACACAGCGCGTACCCGTTTTGCCTGGCTCCGAAGTAAAAAACGCCTGAGCTAGTGAACTAACTCAGGCGTTTTTAATGGTTTTATTGATTACTTGCGCAGGCCAAGTTTGGCAATCAGTGCGGTGTAACGGTCAGCATCCTTGGACTTCAGGTAGTCCAGCAATTTGCGGCGACGGCTAACCATGCGCAACAGGCCACGACGACCGTGGTGGTCTTTGGCGTTGGCCTTGAAATGGGGGGTCAGTTCGTTGATACGGCCGGTCAGCAGGGCGACCTGGACTTCCGGGCTACCGGTATCACCGGCTGAACGTGCGTTGGCCTGAACGATGTCGGCCTTGATTGATTTTGCAATCATGGGTTTCTTTCCTGCACCTGGGTGCGCTTGCGAGCGAAGCAGTGTTTCCGATATGGAAAACTCAAATTAACCGCTGTCGTCGTGTTCTGGCAAAACACAACCGCGAGGAAGCGTTTTACCCAGAGCCTCGGATTATAGCCCAAGCCAACGTTCCAGCCGCGCGACGCCCTGCTCAAGCCGTGACAGGTCCTGACTCGCAAAACACCAGCGCAGCCAACCTTGCGCTTCCGGGGTAGGATTGACCATAAAAGCGTTGCCGGGGGCAAGGCCCAGTCCGGCTTCGACTACCAGACGTTTGGCCGTGGCCAGCGAGTCACCAAAGCGCTCCTGATCCTGCAGGCGAAAAAAAGCGTACATGCCACCTTTGGCAGCTAGGGCCTGCACGCCGGGCACAGCCTGCAACAGGGGAATCAGCGTATCCCGACAGGTTTTGAGGTGACTTACCACACGTGGTGTGATGTCAGCTGTTCGTTCAATGGCAAGCAGGGCAGCGCGCTGGATAAACACCGGCGCGCAGGAGGTGTTGAACTCCACCAGTTTGCCCATGTGTGTGGTGGCCGACGCCGGCAGCACCAGCCAGCCCAGGCGCCAGCCCGTCATCAGAAAACTCTTGGAAAAGCTGTGCGCCACCATCAGGCGGTCGTCCGGACCGGCAATGTCGAGAAAACTCGGCGCGCATCCATTCGGAGAGCTCTCAAAGTAAAGCCGCTCGTACACCTCGTCGGCCAGGATCCAGGTGCCGGTGCGGCGGCAATGCGCCAGCAGGACCTCCTGCTCCGCGCGTGTCAATGTCCAGCCGGTCGGGTTGTTGGGCGAATTGACAATCAGCAGTCGGGTGGCGGGCGTGACCGCCGCCAGCAATTCGTCCATATCGAGCTTCCAGTGGCCGGCCACCGGTTTGAGGCTCACACACTGCACTCGTCCGCCCATGATGGCGGGTTGGGCCACCAGGTTGGGCCAGACCGGCGTGACAGCCACCACGTGATCTCCCGCGCTGACCAGTGCCTGAACCGCCAGCATCAGGGCATTGACGCCGCCCGAGGTGACGGCAATGCGGTCTGCGCCCACAGCAGCAGCGCCCTCGCAGCGCAGCCTGCTGCAATAACCCGCAATGGCTTCACGCAGTTCGGGCAAACCGAGGTTGTGCGCATAAAAGGTTTCGCCCCGGGTCAGCGATGCGGCGGCCGCCTCGCGGATAAAGGCGGGCGTGACCTCGTCACTTTCGCCAAACCAGAACTTGAGCACATCGCTGCGGCCCATGCCCGCGTTGGCCACCTGGCGGATCAGGGACTCTTCAAGGTCAAGAACAAGCT
>JAZKIK010000060.1:0-2318 GCA_040384925.1 Pseudomonadota bacterium
CCGCTCACAAAAGCGCCAGTTGGGTGAAACCACCGTGTTGTCGAACACCCGGCCTGTAGCGCTGGCACGCTGCACCGGCGTTGGCACGGAAAACAGCAGTTGCAACATTGTCAGGGCCGCGCCAGGCTTCGCACCACAGGATGGGGACTACGCGCTGGTGACAGAGGACTCCGTGAAACGTGCACGTGAGCCTAAATAAGCGAGGATGCGATGAGCGATAAATTTTCACTCAATCGCCGGCAGGCGCTGATTGCGACGGGCATTCCGGCAGCGCTATCGTTGGCCAGTACCATGGTGCCAAACATGGCCTGGGCCGTACAGACCGATACGGTGACTGTGCTTTATCGCCGCGACAGCACAAGCGCAGTGGGCCGCCTGGAGCCTGCTGCACAGGCGGCTATTCTGGCGATGGAGGGGGAGTTTGCCAAGCGCGGCTTCCGTGTATTGCAACCCAGTCCGGGCACCTATGTTCAGCTGGATCAGGGGCCAGCTGTTGCAGTCAGTTTTGCACCAGACGCAGGCTTTTCCATGTTGTTTTCTGCCTATCGCAGCATGCGGCCCATGCCTGGCATGGATAAGGCCCTGACTGAGGTTATTTTGCGTTGCCGCGTATTTGTGGGTCATACCATTTTGATGGCAGAGGAGTCGCGCGGAATGATGGCCTCGGCTACTGAAGCCGAGGTACGTGAATTTGCCGAGCGGCGCAGTGCCGAGCTGGCAGCACAGCGCGCAGTGGCACTTCTGGCTGACAAGGTCGCAAACCGGCTCAAAGCGCTGAGCCCTGTAGAAATTGACCGTTTGTCGCAATTGGTGTCATCACCGCCACCACAATTCAGCTCTGTACCCGTCCCGGCAGAGGCTGCGGCACCAGTTGCACCTGCTGCTGCTGCGGGCCAGCCCCTGCCGCAGCCAGCGCGAAAATTTGCCCTGATTGTTGCAATGTCCGACTACAGCGAGGTCGGGCGTCGTATGGGCTCGCAGATCAAATCCCTGCCGGGTGTTGCGCAGGACAGGCGGAATATGGTTGATGGTTTGAAAGCTCAGGGTTTCCCGGCAGAAAACATCAAGATACTTGCAGATTCGAACGCCACCAGTGCCTCGGTACGCGATGAACTGGGCAAGCTGGTTGCCAAGACCCAGCCCGACGACCTGGTTTTGATCGCTATTTCTGCCCACGGAGTGCCTGGCGATGGAGTCCCTTCAGGCTTTGGCATGCCAATATTGAATGACTACACAAAAGATCATCCCGGTGCGCTGGACTTCTGGCAACTGCAGAGCATGGTAGGCAACCTGCCTTGCCGGCAGGCTGTGCTGGTGGTCGATACCTGCCACTCCGGCAGTGTCACCAAGATGATGGTCAATGCTGTGGTGTCAGCAAACGGGGTAAGTGTGAGTCAACAATCTACCGTAACACCCGATCCGTCCCGCATGATGGAAGCGCAGGGCAGCAGTGGACGGGCGTTTGCTGTGATTTCTGCAGCGAAAGCAGACGAACTTTCGCTTGAGGACGGTACCAATGGCGGGCTCTTCACCAGCACCCTGATGCGTGCGCTACAGGCCAACAAGGGCCAAAAGACGCTGGCCCAGGTTTTCAAGGACCAGGTGGAACAACAGGTCATAGACGCATCAAAACCAAGGTGCCCAAGCCTCGGCTGCAAGGTTCAGACCCCCTTGTTTGCATACAGCGGACGTGGTGATCAAATAAAAATCTGAGTACTCATTCCATCTCCAGATCAATCATGCACGCGAAGGCGAAGCGAAGACAGTACAAACGTACGGCAAGCGAAGCCGACAAAGTGCATATTTGATATGGAAATGAAATCACAGAAAAAAAGGATATCCCATCATGGCAACACAATATCGTCATTCCTGCAGGTCAAGGCACACCGGGTTCAGCTCATTTTTGAAACTGGGCCTGCTTTGTACCGGCATTTTTTTGTCCATTGCGGCACAGTCCCAGACGGCCGAGCCGCTCAGCGACCCAAGTGTTGAGCAATTACGCGAACTTCTTTTGGCCCCAGCCGTGACAAGTCGGGCATTTCGTCCAACCGATCCCCCCACCACGGATGGTGTGTGCCCTGGCGCGGGTGCCACGGCAGGGAATTCGTCTCGCACCCTGGGGGTGGTGCCATATGGCGGTACGGATGCGCCGCATGTGAATCTGGCGATCCAGTTTGCCAACAATTCTGATGCCGTTACGCCAGCCAGCAAAAAAGTGCTGGACCGACTGGTCCTTGTGCTGAACGAGCCTGCTACTGCAAGCGCAAATTTCGCCATTGCAGGCCATACAGATGCCACCGGACCTGCAAAGCTTAACT
>JAZKIK010000061.1:0-2256 GCA_040384925.1 Pseudomonadota bacterium
CGGTGGTGATGGTGGCCAAAAAAGGCGCGCTGGGCAGCACCGAGCTGGAAACAACGATTTACAAACCCGAAGGTGCAGGGCCTTTCCCGGTGGTGGTCATCAACCATGGCAAGTCTTACGGTGACTCGCGTTTCCAGTCGCGTTACAGGCCAGCTGTGGCGGTGCGTTATTTCATGCAGCGCGGTTATGTGGTGATTGTGCCCATGCGTCAGGGTTTCTCAAAATCAGGCGGCAACTACATCAGCAGCGGCTGCAATGTGGAAGGCAATGGGCGTTCGCAGGCCGATGACGTCAAGGCCGTGCTGGACTACACGCTGGAGCAATCCTATGTCGACAAAAACCGCATCCTCATCGTCGGCCAGTCACATGGCGGCTGGACAACACTTGCCTTTGGCGCGCTCAACTACCCCGGTGTGAAAGGGCTGGTCAACTTTGCCGGCGGCCTGCGGCAGGAAAGCTGCGCCGGCTGGGAGGGCGGGCTGGCGCGGGCGGCAGGTTCGTATGCCGGTGAAACCAAAATACCGTCGCTCTGGTTTTATGGTGACAACGACAGTTATTTTTCTCCCACGACCTGGCAGGACATGGCTGCGCGATACAGCGCTGCCGGCGGCAAGGCGCGTGTGGTGGCTTTTGGCAACTTCGGCAGCGATTCACACAGCCTGTTTGGCACCACCAGCGGTCAGCCGATCTGGCAGCCCGAAGTAACGCGCTTTCTGGCTGAAGTCGGCCTGCCCAGCGAGCCGGTGGCAGCCTTTGCTCGTTATGCACCCATCGTCAGGACACCGGTCCCGCCCAAAAGCGGTTTTGCAGCGATTACCGAAGAACCGCCCTTGCCCTTTCTTTCAGCAACTGGCAAGGCGGGGTACAAGACTTTTCTTGCCAAGGATGTGCCGCGCGCCTTTGCCATTGCACCCACGGGTGCCTGGGCATGGGCTGATGGTGGTGACGACCCGCTCAAGCGCGCACTGGACAACTGCAACCGCCGCGCATCTGGCCAATGCAGACTTTATGCCGTCGATAACGACGTTACCTGGACAACACCATGAAGCACCTGCAAATTGACGTCGCTGGCCTTGTTGCCACCGTCACCCTCAACCGCCCCGAAGTCCGCAACGCCTTTAACGATGAAGTCATTGCTGAGCTGACGCAGGCCTTCAAAGACCTGGGCAGCCGTGCCGATGTGCGCTGCATTGTGCTAGCCGCCAATGGTTTGGCTTATTGCGCTGGTGCCGACCTGAACTGGATGCGCAGCATGGCGGGCTACAGCCATGAGCAGAACCTGGCCGATGCGGGCCAACTGGCGGCCATGATGCAGACAATTTATGAATGCCCCAAACCAACCATCGCCAAAATCCAGGGTGATGTTTATGCCGGCGGCACTGGTCTGGTCGCGGTTTGCGACATGGCCGTGTCGGTGGATACCGCCCAGTATTGCCTCAGCGAAGTCAAGCTGGGCCTGATTCCGGCCACCATCAGCCCGTATGTCATACGCGCCATGGGTGCCCGCGCTGCACACCGCTACTTTCTGACGGCCGAGCGTTTTGGCGCAGCCGAGGCCTGGCGCATCGGTTTTGTGCATGAAGTGGTGCCTGCTGCGGCGCTTGATGCCAAGGTTGCCGAACTGACGCAGGCGCTGGTCAATGCCGGGCCGGAGGCGGTTCGCCTGTGCAAAAAACTGGTACAGGACGTGGCCGGACAGGAAATCACTCCAGCATTGGTCAGCATGACCGTGGCCGGTATTGCCGACATACGTGTCAGCGCCGAAGGCCGTGAGGGTTTGCAGTCCTTTCTGCAAAAGCGCAAGCCCAATTGGCTGCTGGCCGACAAAAGCTGAACAGGCCACATCATGCAGGCACTCGATACCGCTCAACTGATTGCTCTTGCTGGCGCGCTTGGCTGGGCCAGTGGTGTACGCCTTTATCTGGTGGTGCTGCTGACCGGGCTGGCAGGTTTTATGGGCTGGATCATTCTGCCCCAGGGTTTGAGCCTGCTGGCGCACCCGGTGGTGCTGGGGGCCAGTGGTTTTATGGTGTTCGTCGAATTTTTTGCCGACAAGATACCGGGGCTGGATTCCTTGTGGGATGTGGTTCACAGCGTGATCCGTATCCCCGCCGGTGCAGCACTCGCAGCCAGCGTGTTCAGTGCCGACAGCGGTGCCATGAGTCTGGCAGCGGCCTTGATGGGCGGGGCTCTCGCCACCACCAGTTTTGCCGCCAAGGCAACGACCAGGGCAGCCATCAACACCTCACCCGAGCC
>JAZKIK010000062.1:0-14501 GCA_040384925.1 Pseudomonadota bacterium
GGTGTGGTGTGGGCCGCCGTCAACTACAGCATCAACGATTTGCTGGATGGTGCACTGCAGGAGTCGGCCGAAGTGCTGTATGGCCTGTTGGTCACGCATCAAGACACCCTTCCGGTGCATGACGGCGGCGCGCTTCCAGCCCCGGCGCATGAAGAAAACCTGGTCTGGCAACTGGTGGGCATCGATCAGGTGGTGCAATTGCGATCACACAAAGCACCTTTGCGACCGCTGCTGCCAGTCTGGAAATCAGGCATTTCTGACGCTGGAGCAGACTGGCGGGTGTACGGCATGCCGCTGGGTTCTGGCAAAAGCATTCTTTATGTAGGCCAGCGCGTAGAAGACAGACGCAACGCAAGCATAGAGGCCGCAGCTGTGACGGCCCTTGGCACGCTGGTGGTCGGGTTTGTTTTTGTGATTCTGCTGCGCCGCCAGATACGGCGTGAGTTGTCGCACTTGCAGCAACTGTCAAAAAACGTCTCAGACTACGACCCCGTGCGTTCAGGCAACGGCCTGCTGGCCGTGACGCGCGCCGAACTGCAGCCCATACACCGCGCCATCACCGAGCTGGCCAGCCGCCTGTCACGCCATGTGGCCAATGAACGAGCCTTTACCGCCCACGCCGCTCACGCGCTGCGCACACCGCTGGCGGGCATGGACGCCCAGCTGGCGATGGCCTTGCGTGAATGCACTGCCGAGCTGCGGCCACGTCTGCAACGTACACGCGACGCCGCCAACACTTGTCAAGGCTGACCCCGACCTGCTCGCTGCTGCCCTGATGAACCTTCTGGACAATGCCGTGCGTCACGGCGCCCATCAGATCAGCGTGGTGGTGCGGGCCAACGCCAGGCAGCAACTGATTTTTCTGCATGACGACGGTCCAGGCATCAGCGCTGAAAAACGCCAGGCCTTGCAAAAGGCCCTCAAGGCGCAGGACTATGAAAACAGCCAGCTTGGTTTGGGCCTGATGCTGGCCGACATGGTGGCGCGCGCGCATGGCGGCTCGCTGCGCATCGTGCCAGCCCTCAGCGGTTTTGCCATTCTGATCAGGCTGGGGCCGTCCCGGACGGAGGTTTTGAGCATCAAATAAGCCTGTTGTGCAAATGCAGCTGGCATAAATAGCTACTATTTACATAGCAAACAAAATGCGAATCAGCATCCCAGAATCCACCACTTCAATCCACCGCCTGACTGAACTGAGCGATGCGCAGATCACGCAACTCGCCAACCTGCTGATTGACTGCGTGGAAGGCGGTGCCTCGGTCAGCTTTATGCACCCACTGCCGCCGGAACGCGCCATCAACTTCTGGCGCGGCGTGGCTCAGGGCGTGGCGGCAGGCGCGCGGGCACTGCTGGTGGCTGAGGACGCTTTGGGCATTTGCGGCACGGTGCAACTGGTGCTGGAGCAACCCGACAACCAGCCGCACCGCGCCGATGTGTCAAAAATGCTGGTGCATAGACGCGTGCGCCGCAGCGGGCTGGGCGCGGCACTGATGCAGGCGGCTGAATCAACAGCGCTGGACTGCGGCAAAACCCTGCTGGTGCTCGACACCGTGACCGGCGCAGAAGGCGAACGCCTCTACCAACGCCTGGGTTGGATGCGTGTGGGCGAGGTGCCAGCCTTTGCCCTGCTGCCGCAGGGCGGGTTTTGCAGTACGACGTTTTATTACCGGGACTTGATGAGGCCGGGTGGCGGTTAAACCTGAAATGCTTCTTTATTTATAGCTGGTCATGCCCGATACATATGCCCAATCGCCCTTTTTTACCATAAAACAGCGCAAAAAGCATGAATAGCCTGAAAATTCCGAACCCTTTTTGATTTTTGGACGGTCTATGTGAATGTATCAACCAACTTCATCAAAAGGAAACCCATGTTTTATCTCAAACGCAATTTGCCATCCCTTGAACGTGTCCTTCGCCTGCTGGGAGCGGCTGTGCTTGCCGGTCTGGCCCTGTCGGGGCTGGCAAGCGGTGTTCTGGCTCTGGCCGCCTGGGCTACGGCAGCAACGCTGCTGGTGACCGGACTGGTTGGCTTTTGCCCGGCCTGCGCGATGCTGGGTCGCAAAAGCCAGCAACCCTGACGCATGGCAGCCATGCAGGCCCACACCCCGCTGGTAGAAGCCGCACGCCGTGGAGATTCTGGCGCGGTGCTGGCCTTGTTGCAGCAATGCCAGCCCGACCTCAAACGCTTTGCCCGGCGCACCTGCAGCAATGCCGAAGACGCTGAAGATGCGGTGCAACTTGCCCTGTGGCGGCTTTATCGCCGCATCGGTGCGTTGCGCACGACGGCGGCTTTTGCGACCTGGCTGTTCCGCATCGTGGAGCGCGAGTGTTTCAGGCTGTTCCGGCTGCGCTCACAGGCCAGCAGCCTGGACGATCTGCCTGAAAACGACACACCGCATGCAAACCCTGTTCCGCTTGACTTGCGAGCCGACCTGGTGCGGGCGATTGAAGCGCTGTCAGCACCCTATCGCGAGGTGCTGATTTTGCGTGACGTACACGAACTGACAGCGCCTGAAGTTGCGCAGACGCTGGGCCTGAGTGTTGACGCCGTCAAAAGCCGACTGCACCGGGCACGCGCTGAAGTCCGCAAGGCTTTAATGGCCAGCGGCTACTGGCTCAAGGACGGCGCACCCGACTGAAAGCTGCCACTAAACCTGCCTAAAAAAGCAGCAAATACCCCACCACAGCCGCCGCCAGCAAAAACGGCACGGCATAGCAATGAAAACGCAGCCAGGCTTTGCCGTCCTGCGCCATGCGCAGCGCAATCAGGTTGGCGAGCGAGCCGAGCAAAAGGCCAAAACCACCTACGTTAACGGCATAAGCCAGGGTGCGCCAGTCTTTTGAATATTCGGCCAGGGCAATGGCGGCTGGCACGTTGCTGATGATCTGGGATGCGGCGATGCCTGCGGCGTACACGGTTTTGGCGCTGGCAAAGTCCAGGTGGCTCATGGCCTGGCGCACAACGTCCAGCCCGGCCAGAAGGCGCAAGTCAATAAACATCAGCACAAAAACCAGCAGCAAGGCCCAGTCAAGCTGCAGCAGAACGCGTGGCCGCATCAGCAGCAGAACCGCCAGCACGACGAACAATGCCCAGGCGGCGTGATGCAGATCCGTGGCGACCAGAAACGGCAGGTATAAAACCAGCGCCGTCCACAGCAGCGGGCGGTCAAGCGGCTGCGGCTGTTCGCTGCGGGCCACAACACGGCGCGGGCTGAAGGCAAAAAACGTCAGGCCCAGCAGCAGCAGCATCAACACCGCCACCAGCGGCAGCATGTGCAGGGTGAATGCGCCAAATGAGCTGCCTGACAGTTGCCACAAAAACAGGTTTTGCGGGTTGCCAATGGGCGTCAGGCTGGAGCCGGCATTGACGGCCAGGGCTTCAAAAATAATCAGTTTGGTGGCAGGCATGCCGGTGATGCGGCACACGCCCAAGGTCAACGGTACCACCACAAACAGCGCGACATCATTGGTCAGCACGGTGGAAAGCAGGGCGGCGGCCAGCACCAGGCTGAGGGCTGCCGCGCGTTCGCTGGCCATCCAGCGCATCAGCCAGCTGCCAAGGCGCAACAGTGCGCCGCTGGTTTCCAGTGCCTTGGTCAGCGCCAGCAGGCCAGTCAGTGCAGCGATGGTCGGCCAATCGACCAGCGCCGGATAGGTTTTGAGCTTGCCGGGTATAAAAGCCGTCAGCAGCGCCAGCACGGCCAGCAAAAGCAGCAGCAGTGGGTCTTTCAGCAGATTGCTTAAAACACTGCGAAAAACAGGTGGCTGCCCCGACGCTGGCAGCAGCGGTGCCGGTGCGGTTTTTTGCAGCGGGGACGGCCGCGTGGAAAGCATGGTGAGTAGTGTCACGGCAGGATGAAGTGGTGGAAAGGTTTCACTCGGCTTGGCGGGCTGGCGTGTTTAACGCTATAACTGTCGTGGAAACAGCCGCGACACGCTGTAGGCGAAGACCCCATCCTGTTCCGACAAGCGCTCCAGACGGTGGAAATACTTCAATTTTTATAGCAATTCATACCCATGTTTATTGGTCAAATGGCTGCCACCCCTTAAATGAGGGGTGGGAAGGTAAACAAACCGTAACAAGAGCATCCAAACGCTGTCTGTTGTAAAAATGCAGTGTTTGGACTCATCAGGCAAATCTGCACAACATGTTTTTTGAACCTGCCTTACCCGAAGACACCGAACAGCTTGTTGCCCTGCGCATTCTTGCCATGCGGGAGAGCCTGGAAAAAATAGGCCGGTTTGATCCGCAACGAGCGCGCGACCGGCTTTTGACAGGTTTTGAGGCCAGTCACACCCGGCACCTGCTTTGGCAGACACAAAGAGTCGGTTTTGTGGTGCTCAAGCCGCAGGCAGATCATTTGCTGCTGGACCATCTGTATGTTCACCCGGCGCATCAGGGCCGGGGTTTGGGCGCGGCGGTTATCCGCAGTGTTTTTGAGCAGGCCACCAAGTTAGAACTGGCCGTGCGAGTGAGTGCGCTGCGGGGCAGCGAGTCCAACCGTTTTTACCTGCGCTGCGGTTTCAAGCTGGTCGGGGAGGCTGAATGGGACAACTATTACCTTTGGAAACCCGGCCCTGGTGGCGCAGCATGAGCGCTGCGCGAGGCGCAAAATCAGTCACCCAGACCCACAAAAATATTCTGCACATCGTCATTTGCATCGACCGCAGCCAGAAAAGCCTCAACTTCCTCCAGCTCGCTCGCGCCCAATGAAGCGGCGCTGACCGGGTTTTTCGCCTTGTAGCCAAGTTTGGCTGACAGCACATTAAAGCCCTGGGCTGGCAAGGCGCGGCTGACCAGATCGAGGTCGGCGGCGTCAGTCAGGAACACGGTTGTGCCTTCTTCTTCACCGGGTTCGAAGTCTTGCGCGCCAGCCTCTATGGCGGCGAGTTCGGGGTCAGCGCCTGCGGCCAGCGGTTCGGCTTCAATCAGACCGACGTGGTCAAAATCCCAGGACACGGAACCCGAGGTGCCAAGCTGGCCCTTGCGAAACAGCACCCGTACCTCGGATGCGGTGCGGTTCAGGTTGTCGGTCAGGCATTCGACCATCAGCGGCACCCGGTGCGGCGCAAAACCTTCGTAAATGACGTGCTCGAAATGCACCGCCTCGCCAGTCAGGCCCGCACCTTTTTTGATGGCGCGGTCAAGGGTGTCTTTTGGCATGGACACCTTGCGCGCCTGCTCGACCAGCAGTCGCAGGCGTGCGTTGGCCGCCGGGTCGGCACCGCTGCGTGCGGCCAGCATGATGTCCTTGGAGAGTTTGCCGAATACCCGGCCCTTGGCATTTGCGGCAAGTTCCTTGCCTTTTGCTTTCCATTGCGCGCCCATGTCTGTCTTTCCTGTTGAATGTGTCTTGAATCTGTCTTTATAGGGCTTGAGGTTATACACCCAACAGGGCGGCTGGCCGCAATAATGCAGCCATGAAACCCACCCTGCGCACCCTGAATAGCCATGAAATGCATCTGGTCATAGACATGGCCGCCCGTGAAGGCTGGAATCCCGGCCCGCATGACGCCGAGGCTTTTTACGCGGCTGACCCACAGGGTTTTCTGGTGGCCGAGTCTGCGGGCCGTGTGCTGGGTTGCATCAGCGCAGTGTCTTATGGCGGCACATTTGGTTTTATCGGCCTGTTTATCGTCGCACCCGATTTGCGCGGCCAGGGTGTGGGACGGTTTTTATGGGATGCGGGCATGGCCAGGCTGGCTGGCCAGGTCATTGGCCTCGATGGTGTGCCAGAGCAGCAGGCCTATTACAGCCGCAAGGGCTTTGAACTGGCCTGGCAAAACCTGCGTTTTGAAGCTGTGGCGCAAGCTTCATCCAGTGCGCCCGACAGCCATATGCTTGCTTTGGACACAGCTGACTTTGCAGCGCTGTGTGCAGATGACCGCCGGGTCTTCCCGGCCGCGCGTGAGGAATTTTTGCGCGCCTGGACAAGCATGCCTGGCACCCAGGGCCTCGCCTGGATCAAAAACGGCCAGCTTGCAGGCTGGGGGCTGATCCGGCCCTGCCAGCGGGGCTACAAGATAGGTCCGCTGCTGGCCGATACACCCGGCATCGCTACGGCGCTGTATGGCGGGCTTTGCCAACTGGTTCCGGCTGGCAGCACGGTCTATCTGGATGTGCCTGTACCCAACAGCGCTGCGCTGCAGCTGGCTGAAAACCACAACATGCAGCGCGTTTTTGCAACCGCCCGCATGTATTGCGGCCAGGCACCGGTGCTGGAGATGCAGCGGATTTACGGCATCACCAGTTTTGAGCTGGGCTGAAATGCAGCATAGAAAGCCATCGAAAAATCGCCAGGCGAAACATGAACATCGGCTCTTGAAACCATTTGCGCATCCCCTATTTCTGGAATCGACCCGGCGGAGGATGGTCTCAGGCCGATGTTTTTCAAGCCATCGGAGGACGTATATGTATGCATCGTTGTTGAACTACCCGAACAGCCTGTTCGGACAATTCCAGTCCACCCGGCATTGTCCGGGCGGTTTTTTCATGTCAATGGTTTTGGTGCCGATGGCCCGCAGCCCCGCTGGCGTATCGCGTCGCCCCTTGCGGTATCGCATCCATGAGCGATGAGGTGCGCTGAATCCGTCGTACGACATCACGCGCCAGCAGATAGGCCTCGGTTTGCCGCTCCGACATGTAGGGTACCCCACCGGATCGCGTTGCAGCCCTGCGGCTGCCCGGCCCTCGTTCCGAAGAAGGTGTTGGGGAATGTGAATTCATGAACAGACTCCTTTCTCTGCTTGGTGAGCACGCGGCTCATGGTGGTTGATCACACATCCGGCAAGAGAATATGAGCTGTCCGCCTGAAGTTCAAGAAGGAGCTGGTTTCAGAATGTTGTGATGCATATGGCGAGAACTCGGCCCCAGAAGGCGCTATATGCAAAAAAGCGGTGTTGCCACCGCTTTTTTATTGCTGGACAAAACCCGGACCGCTTAACTGCGGTATTGCGGAATCAGGCCAGCCTGGCGGGCAGCGCGGTATTCGGCCTGCACTTCAGCCCGGGTTTTGCCGCTTGGTGCGCTTTGGGCCGTCACGGTGGGGTAGTTGTGGTTTTCAAACTGCTGGTCCAGCGTGCCGTCCCTGCGCGCCTGCAGCACTTCGGCTTGCACTTCAGCACGCGTCAGGCTGCTGGTCGTGCTGGGTGCCTGCTCCGGAAAGCTCACGCCGCTATCGGCAAATGCACTTCCGGCAGCCAGGGTGGCCAAAGCGACAAGGGTAGATGCTGCGAGTCTGGATGCTTTCATGATTTTTCCTTTTTCAATGTTTACAAGATATAGAGGGAACCTTGTTGCGCAATAACCCTTCTATCAGGGCTGCATCGCATTCAAAGCACACTCTCAGGGTTGCAAGGGTTAACGAGCTTGCCTTCCCTGTGATTAGCAGATAGGTGCCAGGTTGCAGCTTTAAACAGGTCGAAGCGGAACCAGTCCGTTTCGAGCATGGAAACAATGGATACCCTAGAACTCATACGCACCTTTCGTGAAGTGGCCCAGCGCGGCAGCTTCTCCATGGCGGCCAAAACACTGGATGTGTCCAAAGCCAATGTCAGCAAATATGTGGCAGCGCTGGAGGCAAAACTCGGCAGTCGGCTGCTGAACCGAAGCACCCGCACCGTCAGCCTGACCGATGCCGGCAGCCTGCTGATGAAACGCAGCACACCCTTGCTGGAAATGATTGACCTGACACGTGATGAGCTGAAGCAGCGTTCACGCCTGCCCAGTGGTCGCCTGCGCCTGACTGCGCCGATTGGCCTGGGTACCACCGAGCTGCCAGCGCTGCTGGCTGACTTCATACGCCGCTACCCTGATGTACACATCAGCCTGGACCTGAACAACCGCGTGATCGACATGGTGGACGAAGGCCTGGACATTGCCTTGCGTATAGGCCGCATCACAGACGCCAACCTGATCGTGCGCAAGCTGCGCCAGGTCAGCATGGCGGTTTGCGCCAGCCCCGCCTACTGGGCAAAGCGCGGCAAACCCGCTCACCCCGACGAGCTGGCCGAGCACGACACGCTGACCTATTCATTGCTGGGCACTGCCCCCGAGTGGCGTTTTACAGTCAATGGTGAAGCGCACACCGTGCCGATACACAGCCGGATGGACGCCACAGACAGCGCGCCATTGATAGAAATGGCGCTGCAGGACCTGGGCGTGGTCTGCATGCCGCGGCTGCTGATGCAAAAACACATCACCAGCGGTGCCCTGCAACCGGTACTGGACGCCTTTGACCCTGGCGACCTGTGGTTATATGCCGCCTACACCCAGCGTCGCCACAACAGTGCAGCGCTGAAGGCCTTGCTGGCGTTTATGGAGGAGCGCTGGCGCGGGGTGTGATCAGCTTGTTCACAGCTCCGGCTGACTTTGCTTCAGGCTGCCTGACACAACAAGGCCGCCAAGACAGCCAGCGGCGCGGTTTCTGCCCGCAAGATGCGCGGCCCCAAGGTGACCGGGGCAAATCCGCTGTTGATGGCAGCGTTTTCTTCGGCTGCGCTCAAGCCGCCTTCCGGGCCGCTTAAAAACATCAAGTCGCCTGTATGGCCGGCCATAGCCGCCGACAGGGGCTGGCTGCCTGTACGC
This sequence comes from Pseudomonadota bacterium, assembly GCA_040384925.1. GTDB lineage: Bacteria > Pseudomonadota > Gammaproteobacteria > Burkholderiales > Burkholderiaceae_C > Polaromonas. Next base: position 8,588 of record JAZKIK010000062.1, read on the forward strand.
AGTGACAGCAGCAGTCTGGTGGTGTCGGCACCCGGCAGCCTGTCTGCAGCTTTCAGCCAGTCACCCAAAGTGCTCACGTCATGAATCAGCGGCACGCGACTGCGGCCACATTGCTCGCAGGCGGCGACGGCCACGCCGCGCCAGTGAGCGTTTTTTTTGTCAGCACGGTCGCCCTTGATGCGCAGCACGCTGCGTTCTGTCATCAGTGGCTGGATGCTGGCCACGCCCAGCTCAGTGGCTTTTTCAATCAGCCAGTCCATACGTTCGTTGGCGGGCATGCCCACAACCAGGTGGACGGCGCGATGTGCTTCGCGCTGGGTGGCGGTGAAGGTGCCAACGCTCACTTCAACATCGCTGCGGCCCATGCGTACGACCGTGGCTTCAAACTCACCCTCATCAGCGGTTCTGCCGTTGAACAGCGTAATCGACCCGCCCGGCTGCAGGCGCAGGACCTGGATATGGCGGGCAGCATGCTCGGGCAAGACCACGCTGCAGCCGCTTTGCAGTTCGATATCGGCGTAAAAACGGGCGCTCACAATGGAACTTTCAAGGGATCAGGAAGTTTGAAGGCCACTGAATCGACAGCCATGATTGCCTGCTGCAGCGGCGCAAGAAGTGGATTGAACATCAAAATGTGTATCCCACGCGGGTTTCGTTGCCTTCAATCGCGTCGAGCAGCACCATCAGCGGCCCGAGCTGGCGGTAACGCGCAGCGGTGGCCCTGACGTATTTTATAAACCGCGGTGTGTCGGCCAGGTATCGGGGTTTGCCGTCGCGCAGTGTCAGGCGCGCAAAAATGCCCAGAATCTTCAGATGCCGCTGCAGCCCCATCCACTCGACAGCGCGGTAAAACTCGCCAAAATCATCCCCAACCGGCAAGCCTGCCTTGCGCGCCTGCTGCCAGTAACGCACGGTGATGTCGAGCACAAAATCTTCTTCCCAGCTTAAAAACGCATCGCGCATCAGGCTGGCGATGTCATAGGTGATGGGACCGTAAACTGCGTCCTGGAAATCCAGCACCCCAAGTAATTGGGCCCCCACGCTTGTCGCTTCGCGTACTGCGCTGCCCCCCGAGGGGGCTAATTTTCCTAGGGGCGGCCCGTCGGAAAATTGCGCCTCCGTGTTTGAGATCATCAAATTCCTGGGCATGAAGTCACGATGAACAAACACCCTGGCACCGTCGAGTGACTGCAGGTTGCTGGCCCTGATTTGTGCAAAAGCCGTGTCCAGCGTGTTCTGCTGCGCTGCGTCAAGCACAAAACCACGGTGTTTGCCGACATACCAGTCTGGAAAAAGCCCCAGCTCGCGGCTTAGCAGCGCTTCGTCATAGGGCGGCAGCACGCCGGGCTGGCTGGACAGCTGCCAGCGGATCAAGGTGTCCACAGCGCTCATGTACAGGGCTTCGTGCGCGGCTGTGGGCTGTGCAATGGCGTCAACGGCACCCGGCGGTTGCAGCACGTCCATCATGGTCTGGGCACCCAGATCGTTGAGCAGCATGAAGCCGCCGGCTTCGTCCCAGGCCAGCACACGCGCGGCATTCAGACCGGCGGCTTCCATCAGCGCAGCAACCCTGGCAAAGGGTTTGCAATCTTCAAGTGCAGGCGGCGCGTCCATCACGATGTAGCTGGCACCATCGGCCGCATCAAGCCTGAAATAACGCCTGAAGCTGGCATCGGCCGAAGCCAGCCGCAGGCTGTCGGACTGCAACTGCCGTGGCCCGGCAATGCTGGCCAGCCAGTGTGCAAAGGCGCTGGCGCGCGCCGGATCGGCCCAGACAACGGTGTTGGGACTGGCGGTGGCTTCGGGTGGTGTGTTGACAGGCAAATTCATGGCAAAACCAGTTGGCTGCGTGTGCTGACCGGGTTCCCGTCAGCTGGCAGAAGAAAAAATGGGCAGGGTTCATGCAATCTGCAATCACAGGCAAATCACCCCAAAATCAGGCCAGACCAGCCCATCTCAGGCGGGCTGTGGCGTCATGGATAATCGGGCCTGATTTTACAAACGGGTTTATCTCATACAAACGATGCACCGCGCATCCCGCTCGCCTTTTATTCTGTGCCCTGTGCCTCACGCCGTGTTTTGCCTTGCGTCCTTGCTGTCGCTGGCGGCACTGGGTTTGGTGCCTGCAAGCGCCGTCCGTGCGCAGGAGGTCGCGCCAGCTGTTGTTCGCCCAGAAGCGTCCTCAACTCTCAGGCTGACGCCCATGCTGGCCGAAAAACCGCCCGAAGGGCCGGGCAATGAGGTGCCGACCTTTGTATTTGGCGACAGGCTGACGGGCCGGCCGGATCTGGAAACCGTGGTCGAGGGCAATGCCGAGCTGCGCCGCGGCCCGACCGCCATCCGAGCTGACCGTATCGAGTATTACCAGCCTGAGGACACCGTCAAAACCCGCGGCAATGTGCGCATCAACAACTCGGGCAACCAGTTTCAGGGCCCGGAGCTGCAGATCAGGCTGGATACTTTTGAAGGCTTTTTTAACCAGCCGCGCTTTCGTTTTCTGTCTGGCGGCGGTAACGGCCAGGCAGATCGCATCGACTTTATTGACGACAAACATTTCATCGCACGCAATGCAGCCTTCACCACTTGCGAGCGTGATGATGAAAAAACCTGGAATCCGGACTGGGTCTTGACCGGAACCAGCTTCAAGTTTGACCTGGAAGAAGAAGTCGGTGTGGCGACTGGTGCGGTGCTGCGCTTCAAGGACGTGCCGATTCTGGCTTTGCCGACGCTCAGTTTTCCGCTCAGCGACAAACGCAAGTCCGGCCTGCTGCCGCCCAGCATCAGTCTCGACAGCACCAGCGGTGTCATGGTCACGCAACCCTATTACCTGAACATTGCGCCGAATCGGGACGCGACGTTTTCGCCCACGGTGATGAGCAAGCGTGGTGTGGATATGGCGGCTGAATACCGTTACCTTGAAAACGATTATTCGGGCAAGCTCAATGCCAACGTCATGCCTGGCGACAAACTGCGCAATGCCGATCGCTGGTCTTATTCGCTGCAGCACGCGGGTGCCATCGACACGGGTGTGGCCGCCGTTGGCAGCCTTGGCCTGAATCTGAACCTGAACCGGGTCAGCGACAACGACTACTGGCGCGACTTTCCGCTGACTTTTTCATCACAGACCCAGCGTCTGCTGTCCAGCGACGCTACCCTGAGCTGGGGCAAGGGCTATTTTTCATCCAGTGTGCGCACCCTCAAATGGCAAACGCTGCAGGACACCTCGTCGCCCATCGTGCCGCCTTATGACCGCCTGCCGCAGCTGACCGCAGCCTATACCCGCATCAATGCGCCGATTGGTGGCCTCAGCGGTTTTGACTGGTCGATCGAGGGTGACTTCACCAAGTTTTCTGCCGACAAACAGCTGACCGGCCAGGCCAACGCTGATCGGGCCGTCACCAAGGCGCAAATCAGCCGCCCCTGGGTGGCACCGGGCTGGTTCATCACACCCAAGCTGCAACTGCATGCCACCAACTACCAGTTTGACTCGGCGCTGGCCAATGGCAACACATCGGCATCACGTGTGGTGCCGACCTTCAGCCTGGACAGCGGCCTGCAGTTTGAGCGTGAGGCCAGCCTTCTGGGTCGCTTTTTTGTCCAGACGCTGGAGCCGCGCGCCTTTTACGTACGCACACCTTACCGTGACCAGAGCCTGCTGCCAAATTACGATTCGGGTGCCAATGACTTCAACTTTGCCACCGTCTTCACGGAAAACGCTTTTGTTGGCAACGACCGTATTTCAGACGCCAATCTGCTGACCCTGGGCGTCACATCGCGCCTGCTGGACCCGGCCACAGGCGCGGAGGCAGTGCGTTTTGGCGTTGCCCAGCGCCTGCGTTTTGAAGACCAGAAAGTGACACTGCCTGGTGTGTTGCCCGTCACTGACCGCATCAGTGACCTGCTGGTGGGCACCTCCATCAACTGGGTGCCGCAATGGTCGTTTGATTCCACCGTGCAGTACAACCCCAAAACCCGGCATTCGGAGCGCAGCACTTTTGGCGTGCGTTACACACCCAGCGATTACCACACGATCAGCGCATCGCTGCGCCGCCAGCGTGATGTCAGCAACCTCATTGATATCGGCGTGCAGTGGCCGCTCAATGACTTGTGGGGTGACAAGGGCAAGGATCTGGGGCCGGGCCGGGGCCAGGGCGGCGGACGTTATTATGGCGTGGGCCGCCTCAACTACAGCATTCAGGACAAAAAGCTGGTCGATGGTGTCATCGGCGTTGAGTACGATGGCTGCTGCTGGATTGGCCGGGTTGTGCTGCAACGCTCGCAAAACGGCACGGCAACCTCCACCACCCGGATTCTTTTCCAACTGGAACTGGTTGGTTTTTCCCGCCTGGGTTCCAGCCCGCTCGAAACCCTGAAGACCAACATTCCGCGCTACCAGACCCTGCGCGACAAAGTCCCCGCGCCAAGCCGCTTTACCAACTATGACTAAACAACACTGCTCCCAACGCTTTCCTGCCGCAGGCCTGTTGGCCCGGTTTTTCCGGACTTCCATAGCGGCGCTGCTGGCGATGTCTGGTCTGCTGGCCACCGCTCAAGGGCTCAGGCCATCCACACAGTTGCGCATGCCGGAAGTACCGGCGGCCAGCAGCCGTAGCGCCTCAGCGGTTTCACAGCAGGCAGACTTTATTGTGGCGGTGGTCAATTCCGACCCGATTACCAACAATGAGGTGCGCAGCAAACTGCTGCGGGCCGAACAACAGCTGACACAGCAGGGGGCACCCCTGCCGCCGCGCAGCGAGCTGGTGCCGCAGATTCTGGAGCGCCTGATCAGCGACAAGGCCCAGATGCAGCTGGCGCGCCAGTCGGGTATCAGGATTGATGACAACGCGGTTGACAACGCCATGGGTGCAGTCGCCCGGCAAAACCAGATTTCAGTTGAAGAACTGCGCCGCCGCCTGACGGCAGACGGCATCTCTTACAGCCAGTTTCGTTCTGACCTGCGTGACGAGTTGCTGGTCAGCCGGGTGCGCCAGCGTGAGGTCGAGGCCCGTGTGACTGTCAGCGAGCAGGACGTTGACCAGTTTTTGCGTGACCTGGAAGGCGGTACCGATATTTCATCACTGGAGCTGAATCTGGCCCAGATCCTGATTGCCGTGCCTGAAAGCGCAACACCCGTGCAGGTTGCCGCCTTGAAGGCCAGAGCCCAGCGCGCGGCTGACAGGGCACGTGCCGGGGGCGACTTTGTGGCACTGGCGATTGAATATTCAGATGCCCCTACCCGCGACACCGGTGGCCAGATGGGTTTGCGCAGCGCCGATCGTTACCCGACACTTTTTGTCGAAGCCACCCAGAACCTGCGCGCAGGCGGCATTGCCGGGCCGGTGCAAAGCGGTGCCGGATTCCACATCCTGAAGGTCATAGAGAAAAATCAGGCCGGTATGCCTGGTGTGAACATCACGCAGACCAATGCCCGCCACATCCTGCTGCGCATCACACCCCAGCTTACTGAAGAGGCAGCACGCGCAAAACTGGCCGACTTCAAAAAACGCATACTCGCCGGTCAAGCCGACTTTGCCACGCTGGCCCGCGAAAACAGCGAAGACGGTTCGGCCAAGGACGGCGGCAACCTCGGCTGGGCCAACCCCGGCATGTTTGTGCCCGAGTTTGAGCAGGTCATGAACAGCCTGGCACCTGGCCAGATTTCCGACCCCTTGCTGTCGCGTTTTGGCATGCATTTGCTGCAGGTCAACGAACGCCGCGAAACCGCTTTATCTACCCGCGAGCAGCGAGAAATGGCCAAAAACGCCGTACGCGAGAAAAAGATGGACGAGGCCTATCGGCTCTGGGCACAGGAAGTGCGTGGCCGCGCTTATGTGGAGTTTCGTGAGCCACCGCAATAATGCCCCCACGGTTGCTCACTGCGTGTAGCGCCCTGCCCCCCGAGGGGGCCGCTGCG
>JAZKIK010000063.1:0-5246 GCA_040384925.1 Pseudomonadota bacterium
CACTGCACACCTCACAACCGGGTGTGAGCAGGCAGATACGAGAGCTGGAGGAAGAACTGGGCATTGAACTGTTTGTGCGTGCCGGCAAACGCCTGACCGGGCTGACAGACCCTGGCCGCCACGTGCTTCCCATCATTGAACGCATTTTGCAGGGCAGCAGCAACCTGCGTCAGGCAGGGGCCGAGTTTGCCTCGCAGCAAAGCGGCCTGCTGTCGGTGGCCGCCACCCACTCGCAGGCGCGTTATGCACTGCCGGTGGCTGTGCAGGCATTTCGCCAGCAGTTTCCGGACATCAAGCTTCATCTGCACCAGGGCTCGCCCGAGCAGGTGGCCGAGATGCTGCTGTCAGGCGCGGCCGATGTGGGCATTGCCACCGAGGCACTGGCGCAGTATGAAGAGCTGATAGCGCTGCCCTGCTACCGCTGGACCCACTCTGTCATTGTGCCGCCAGGCCACCCCTTGCTGGATCAGCCCCTGACCTTGCAGCGGCTGGCCGCCTACCCGCTGATCACCTATGACACCGGTTTTACCGGCCGCACCCGTATCGACAAGGCTTTCAAGGCCGAGCAGCTGACACCAGACATCACGCTCAATGCCATGGATGCCGATGTCATCAAGACTTATGTGGAACTGGGCATGGGTGTTGGCATTGTGGCCTCGATTGCCTTTGAGGCCGAGCGCGACCTGAAGCTGCGCGCCATTGATGCCGGTGAGCTGTTTGGCATCAACCTGACCAGGCTGGCAGTGCGGCGCGGTACCTATCTGCGGGCCTATGTGTACACCTTTGTCGAGTCTTTTGCGCCCATGCTGACACGCAGCATCGTTGAGCAGGCACTCAGCAGTGCAGGCACGCCACTGGAACTGCTTGAGCCGGTGGCCGCGCCTGAAAGGCTGGCGCTGGGAAGCCTGGGTCACTGACACCCAGGGCCGCCCCAGCCCCGGCCCCGGCCATTTTCTCAGTCAGCGCCGAGCTGGTAGGCACCGGCCGGATTGATCGCCAGTTTGCCGGCCTGGATCAGGCGCTTCAGCGAGATGCCGATGGAACCTGAAGGCACGCCAGCCGCCTGACCGATGGCGCTGTGCGTCATGTTTGTCCAGCTCTTGCGGCTCAGGCTCTTTTTGAGGGTGTCCAGTATCTTGGCGTCATTGCCCGACAGCGGACGGGTTGCCGATGCTGCCGGTGCTGCTGCTGGTGAGGCTGCCGGTGCTGCTGCAGCCTGTTTTGGCGCGGCGACTGCGGTTTTGGCAGGGGCTTTGCTGACTGTTTTGGCCGGTGCCTTTGCTGCGGCCTTGGCAGAAGGCTTCACAAGGGCTTTGACCGGGGCTTTGGCGGGTGCCTTGGCTGGCGCTTTCGGCTTGAGCCTGGTCGCGGTTTTGGCTGGCGTTTTGGCCACCACGTCCTGCACGGCGCTGTTTGATGAGCTGCTCACTTCCTTGGCTGCCGGGGCCAGTGCCACCAGCACGGCCGTCAGTTCGCTGGCCGAGAGCTGTTCGGCCAGTTGATAGAGTTCCCTGAGCTTTTCTTCAACCCCATTGAGCTCGCGCCCAAGGCGTGCCAGCGTGCGCAACTGGCCAAAGGCTTTTTCACCTTCAGAGCTGAACGGATCGTTTGCAATTGACGAAACAACTTTCAGTCCGTGGCTCTTGACGGCTTCGGCAATCTGCACGGTAGCGTTGTGAACGCCTTGGCCGGCTTGCTGCAGGGACTGTAGGACTGGTGCGGGTAAAGACATGAATTCTCCAAAGTTGGCAATATTTACAGGTGCAGATTTTGCTCTATAACGGGAAGGGTGGTCAAAACAGGCTGTTTTTTGATGTAAAGCGGGCAGTTTTTCAGATATCTGGCGACGGTAAATGCGGCAAATAAGTCTTATATTTGACAACCCCTCCTGCCAGAAACCCATGCCACTGAATGCCTGAAGAACTACGCCCAAACCCCACACCCATCGACCCGCAGGAACTCTCAGCCTGGGCACCCCTGAAGGTGCCGGTGTTCCGCATGTTGTGGGGCACCTGGCTGACGGCCAATATCTGCATGTGGATGAGCGACGTGGCGGCCGCGTGGATGATGACTTCCATGACCACCACACCGCTGTGGGTGGCGCTGGTGCAGTCGGCGGCAACCATGCCAGTATTCTTGCTCGGTTTGCCCAGCGGTGCGCTGGCCGACATTCTGGATCGCAGGCGTTATTTCATCATCACGCAGTTCTGGATTGCCACGGTGGCGACCCTGCTGTGTGTGGCTGTGGTGTCGGGGGTGATGACGCCGCCCTTGCTGCTGGCGCTGACCTTTGCCAACGGCGTGGGCCTGGCCATGCGCTGGCCGGTGTTTGCCGCCATCGTGCCCGAGCTGGTGCAGCGGGTACAACTGCCGGCCGCCCTGGCGCTCAACGGCATTGCCATGAATGCCTCACGCATTGTCGGCCCCTTGCTGGCCGGGGCGCTGATTGCCAGCGCCGGAACTGAATATGTGTTTGTGCTGAATGCCGTGTTGTCGGTGATATCGGGTTTTGTCATCATGCGCTGGCGGCGTGTGCATGCACCCAGTCCGCTGGGCCGGGAAAAACTGCTCAGCGCCATGCGTGTCGGCCTGCAATATGTGCGGCAGTCCAGCCGGCTGCGGGCCGTGCTGCTGCGCGTGGCGCTGTTTTTTCTGCATTCAACCGCACTGCTGGCGCTGCTGCCACTGATAGCCCGCGGCCTGCATGGTGGTGATGCCGGCACCTTTACCCTGCTGCTGGCCGCCATGGGTGTGGGCGCGATTGTGGCCGCCCTCAACCTGCCGCGCCTGCGCCAGCTGATGCCGCGTGACACGCTGGTGATACGTTCAACCATGCTGCAGTCGGTATCCACCGCCGTCATGGCCATAGCGCCCAACGCCTGGGTGGCCGTGCCGGCCATGTTGCTTAATGGCGCGGCCTGGATCTGCTGCGCCAATTCGCTCAGCGTATCGGCCCAGCTGGCCCTGCCTGACTGGGTGCGCGCGCGCGGCATGTCGATGTACCAGATGGCCATCATGGGTGCCAGCGCGCTCGGTGCGGCCGTCTGGGGCCAGGTGGCCACCGTCAGCAGCGTGCAGACCGGCCTGCTGGTGGCAGCCGTCAGCGGCACCCTGACCATGCTGCTGGCCCAGCATTTTGTGGTGGACCTGAGCATCGAGGAAGACCTGACCCCTTCACGCGAGTTCAAGGTGCCGGTGGCCGACGAGCCGCCCGGCACCGGCCACGTTGTGGCGTCGATTGAATATTTTATTGACCCGATGCGCACCGAAGAATTTCGCGCGGTGATGCAGGAAAGCCGCCGCAGCCGCCTGCGCCAGGGCGCACTGGACTGGGCGCTGCTGCGCGACGTGGGCAAACCAGGGCGTTATGTCGAACAGATCGTGGACGAGTCCTGGACAGAACATCTGCGCCGTTTTGACCGCGTCACCGCCAGTGACGTCAGCCTGCGCGAACGCAAGCTGGCCTTTCACCTGGGCGAAGACCCGCCACATGTCAGCCGCTGCGTGGTTGACAGCGAATAAGCCCAGTCCTTGAAAAGCCGGAAACCATGATTGCCACCACCCCGCAAACACCGTATTACGCCGTCATCTTCACCTCCCTGCGTACCGAGGGTGACAAGGCTTATGGAGACATGTCCGAACGCATGATGGCACTGGCCGTGCAACAACCCGGTTTTCTGGGTGTGGAATCAGCCCGTGAAGAGGTGGGTATCACCGTCAGCTACTGGCGCGATCTGGAGTCCATACGCGCCTGGAAAGCCAACACCGAACACCTCATAGCCCAGCAGACCGGCCGCCGCGAGTGGTATACGCATTACAAAACCCGCATTGCCAGGGTCGAGCGTGATTATGGGTTTGATGGTGAGGCGGCTGCGTCCGCTTGCAGTAAAGAAAATCAGTCCCGGGGTCGGTGAGAGCCTGCGCTGGACAGAAGGCTACGAACGCCTGGCCGAGATGGCCCCGCAGCTGCCTCCAACCCGGCTGGTTTACCTGGCAGACCGCGAGGCCGGCGTCATGGCGCTGATGCTGTGCGCCCGCGAACTTCACACCCCGGTGGACTGGCCGGTGCGCTCACAACATAACCGAGCGCTGGCTGAGGGTGCCAAGCTGTGATCCCAGGTTGCGGCCATCCAGGCCTTGGGCAGCATTGGCTTTACCATGCCATCGCGACAGGGCAAAGCCGCTCGCCAGATGGAGCAGCAGGTGTGGGCCAGGGCCGTGCAACTGCCCGACGGCAAAGGCGGTTTTGCCACCGCCAGTTGCATCGTGGCACGCGAGACATCGTCGCCTGCAGCAGGCTGCAAGGTGGAGGCACTGCAGTTGGGCGATATGGACAGGATAGAGCGTGCGGTGGTGATGTACATGATCGTCGTCTGGCGCATTGCCAGGCTGATGCGGCTGGGGCGCAGTTGTCCGGATCTGGACGCTGCGCTGATGTTCGAGAAAGATGAATGGCAGGCTGCCTATATCCTGAACAAGGAGAAGTTGCCTGGCAAGCCGCCCAGCCTGAATGCGGTGATTCGCCTGGTGGCCCGCTTGGGTGGTTTCCTGGCGCGCAAAGGCGATGGGGAGCCGGGTGTGCAAACCATCTGGCTTGGCATGCAAGGCATCATCGACTTCGCTGCTGGCATCAAGTTCTCACGTGAGCTTTTGGCTCAGGGGAGTTGTGTATAACGAGATGGGTTTACCGGCAGCCTCCGCAGAGGCGCGTTCAGCATCTGCAGCTCGTGTAGCAGCAGCTCGCGTTAGTCCAGAGGTTGAGACTCTGCCGGTAGGAGACATATACCTTTCATCCAATGCCAGATTGGCGTAGTCAACAGCTTCCCTGATTTGTGCCCGCTGAGCCAGCGTTGCCCCGGCCACTGGATCTCTGAACACAACAGGTCCCGACATCGCTTGACCGGGATTCGCAAGCTCTTCAGCTAACAATTGATGTTTATACAACTGAAACCGATATGAATCGGACGCGCCAGAGTTCATGAAACTGGCCCGCGCTTCACTATTGTTTCCAATTCCCCTTTCTAACTCCGGCTCAACATATATCATCTCCGGCGGGCTGACACCTTTGTGCAATTTGATTCCACCTGGTTCAGTGGTTTTCACTATTTTCGGTAGCTTTTCAGGCGCAACCTAGACATTCCTGGGACCAGCCCCACTACGCCGAAGCGACAACCCAACATCCCCATCCATAGAGCTGACCTCCGCATCCCTGCGCACAGCCGCCACATAAGCCTCTGCAATGTCCT
>JAZKIK010000064.1:0-3201 GCA_040384925.1 Pseudomonadota bacterium
CGGGGTGAAGGGGAAAAGTGTGAAGGTTCGGTTTATGGATGAGGTTTGAGCTAAATCATGGCCGCCAGCACTGTGAAATCTTCGTCTGGAGCCGCCTCAACAAAAGCCGCTGTGCCTGCAGGCTACGCAGATATTCGCAGCGGAATTGTCGATTTGCTCAGCGCCGCACGGCAAGCTGCGGCCCGCCAGGTCAATGCATTGATGACGGCCAGCTACTGGGAGATTGGCCGGCGCATCGTTGAGGCCGAAAAGGCAAACGCCGGGCTGGGTATGGCGAGCAGTTGATTGCACGTCTGTCCAGTGATCTCACTGCCCAGTTTGGCCGTGGTTTCAGTGCAGATAACCTGGAGAACATGCGCCGCTTTTATGGCATCTACCCCGCGCCAATCATTTCCGAGACACTGTCTCGGATTTCTGAGCAAAACGCTTTGACCGGGATTTCCGAAACACCGTCTCGGAAATTCGGGCCGCACGAGTTAGCCGCAGTTTTTCCGTTGCCATGGTCGGCTTACGTGCGGCTTCTTGCTGTGACAAACAACCACGCCCGCCACCTCTACGAAACCGAAGCCCTGCGCGGCGGCTGGAGCGTGCGCCAGCTTGACCGCCAGATCGGAAGCCAGTTTTACGAACGCACCGCCTTGTCAAAAAACAAGGCAGCGATGCTGACCAAAGGCGCAATCGCAAAGCCTGAAGATGCAATAAGCCCAGACGAAGCCGTCAAAGACCCTTATGTGCTGGAGTTTTTGAACCTCAAGGACGAGTATTCCGAAGCAGAGCTTGAAGAGGCACTGATTCACCGTCTTGAGGATTTCCTGCTGGAACTTGGCAGCGATTTCACCTTTGTGGGGCGGCAGCGGCGTCTGCGTATTGACCAGACTTGGTATCGCGTTGATTTGCTGCTGTTTCATCGCCGTTTGCGGTGTCTGGTCATCATTGATTTAAAACTCAGCAGCCTGACCCACGCCGACGTTGGCCAGATGCACATGTATTGCAATTACGCCAAAGAGCATTGGACGCTGCCTGATGAAAACCCGCCCGTTGGCCTGATTCTGTGCGCCGATAAAGGTCACGCCTTGGCCCGCTACGCACTGGATGGACTGCCCAACAAGATCATGGCGGCCAATTACAAGACGGTATTGCCTGATGCCGAATTGCTGCAAAGCGAGCTTGAAAAAACGCGGCTGATGCTGGAGTCGCGTGCCAAATTGCGGACTCAAGGCAAACCGTGATGGTCAATACGCATCGCAGCATTTTTCTGACTTTTATGAGTCTGGCGTAGACCAACCTTTTGGTTCATTGATGAGGTTTGGTGATGGTCAACTGCAGAAAATCTGCAGTTCATCGTCAAAGCTGTCAAAATTACGGTTAAACCTCTTTTCTAACCGTGAGACTTCTGCATGTTGATTGAATTCTCTGTCACCAACTTCCGCTCGTTTCGTGGGAAACAAACACTGTCGATGGTGGCAGCGCCCCGGCTGCGCAAGCGTGAAAACGTCTTTAAGTCGGAGTTAAAGGGCGAGACGTTTCCTGATTTGCTCAAGGTCGCAGTGATTTATGGGCCAAATGCGTCGGGCAAGAGCAACCTGCTTAAGGCTCTAAATATTGTCCGGGAATTGACTGACCGAGAACCTAGCACCCGCAATATACCTCTGCCGATATCTCCGTTTAAATTTGATGAAGCGTTGGCAGACCAGCCCAGTGTGTTTGAGCTGCATTTCATTCATTTCGGCATGCGTTACCACTTTACGTTGTCTGCTACTAGTGAGCGCATTATTGGGGAAAAATTACATGCGTATCCGGGCGGTCGTGAGGCGCTACTTTACGAACGGACGTATTCTGAGAAGTCTGAGACCTACCAATTTGGTGCGCTTCTAAAAAACACATTGACCACGGAACTGCTTGATGCTTGGCAAAAACTGACTCCATCAAGGCTGCTGTTTATTGCGCAGGCAATGGCTAACAGCAGTGAGGTACCGACGGCGCTGAACAAGCCATTTGAATGGCTTAATGAGTCGACTTTTTCGGTATTGAACGGTATGCAAGCTATGGCTGACGCTGCTCTAGAACTTGCTGAAGAAAATGAGTCTTGTGCGATTCAGATTGCATCGTTTCTTCGTGATGTTGATGTGCCTATTTCGAAAATGAAGGTTGAAATGACTGAGCTAGCACAAGTTGGTGCAAATCGGCTGAGCAGGTTGCTTGAGAAAAACAGTACATCAAAGAGTGCAGTACCAGTGATCAAGAAGAGAGCTGTATTTACTCATGAAACAGCAATGGGTGATGCTGAATTGGAATATGAAGATGAGTCAGAAGGAACAAAAAATCTTATTGGTTTTTGGCTCCCGTGGATTACCAAAGACCCGACGTTAAGTGCCGAACGACTTCTAATTGTAGATGAGCTGGACAGTAGCCTACACCCAAAAATAGTAGCGGCTTTAATAAAAAATCACATCAATTCTGCCGTATCCTCTCAACTGATTTTCACCACCCACGACACCCACCTCATGGACACCAAACTGCTGCGCCGTGACCAGTTCTGGATAACAGAACGAGATATCAACGGTGCAACCCAGCTCAGATCCATTCATGACTTTGAAGGGCGGGAAAGCGAAGATATTGAAAAGCGTTATTACGAAGGTCGGTATCGTGGTTTGCCGTTAGTCAGGCGGAGTTAATCGCTGTGACCCGCAGCGCTTCACGTTTTGACCGCAAAAAGCCGAGCTTTAAACAGCAGGCACGGGTACTGGTGCTTTGTGAAGACACCAAGTCCAGTCTGGTTTATTTACAGGATGCAGCCCGTCACTTTCGTTCTTACGCAGAAGTGGAAATTGTTCATTGCGGAAAAAATGATCCGCTGAATATCGTCAGGGAGGCGATCCAGCAGCGACGGAATTACGACAAGGTTTATTGCGCCATTGATCGGGATCGTCATGAGGGTTTTGATGCTGCGCTGGCGCTTGCAGCAGAAAATGCGCAATGGCTGTCCGTTATCGTTTCTTACCCGTGTTATGAATTTTGGCTTTTGCTGCACTTTCGCATGACTCGCAGCCCTTACATTGGAGTTGGCAAAAATTCGGCAGGTGATCTACTTGTTCGGGCCTTATGTGACGAAGATGGCATGGCGGCTTATGACAAAGGCGGTTCTGAAAAACTGTTTGACAAGCTGATTCAAAGGCTGCCTGTCGCCCGGCAGCGCGCAGC
>JAZKIK010000064.1:3211-5647 GCA_040384925.1 Pseudomonadota bacterium
TCGATGAGAATGCCTTGAATCCCAGCACCCGGATTCACGAACTGATTGACTTATTTGAGCGACTGGGCACACCGCAGCCGCTAGATTGAGGGATCGAATCTTGGTTAACTCGGGTGAAAACGCGATGGCCGTTCAAAGTCAAACCCAAAGCCTGGCCGTTGTCATAGGCGCCAGCGGCGGCATTGGCGCTGCCTTGCTGACTCAGCTTGAACAGGATGGCCTCTACGCCAACGCGCTTGGTCTTGGTCGAAGCACGCAAGCAAGCATTGACTATCAAAACGAATCCAGCATCACCACAGCAGCGCAGGCTGTGGCAAGCTTGTGTACCGATTCGGCGCTTGACCTGCGCCTGCTGATTGTCGCCACCGGCTTTCTGCATGGCGCGCAGGGCAAGCCCGAGCGCAGTCTGGCCGATCTGGATGCCACTTATCTTGAGCATGTTTTCAGAATCAACACGCTGGGCCCGGCGCTGGTCATGAAGCATTTTTTACCGCTGCTGCCCAAACGCGGACGCTGTGTGGCCGGTTTTTTGTCGGCCAGGGTCGGCAGCATGGGTGACAACGCCCTGGGTGGCTGGTATGGCTACCGGGCTTCCAAGGCGGCTTTGAATCAACTGGTCAAAACGGCCTCAATCGAGTTGACGCGCCGTAACAGGGAAAGCATCTGCGTCGCACTGCACCCCGGCACTGTGGCCAGCGCGCTAAGCCGACCTTTTGCCAAGACCGGTCTCAATGTCAGGCCGCCAGAGGCGGCCGCAAAAGATCTGCTGCGGGTTTTGAACAGTCTGAGCCCCGCCAGCACCGGTGCGCTGCTTGACTACCAGGGTTTGACGCTGCCTTTTTAGTTTCTTGTTGAACTGCTGGGCTTTCATGCCTGAACCCTGCACAATCGGGTTCGAAAAATTCTTCCATCTACACAACAGGGTAAAACTTTGACTCCGGCTTTTTATAAAAATACGCGATTTGTGGCGAGTCTGCCAGTTGCCGCGCTGATGCTGCTGATGGTATTGACAGGTTTGGCACAGGCCAGGGACGAAGCTACGGTTCATGGCAAAGCCCTGCTCCGGGTTTATGACCTGCCGGTTGAGGCGGTTGCGCAGTACAACCTTGAAGCACTGCAATCACAGGCACCAGGCAGCACAAACAACAATGTCCAGACCAAAGACTGGGCCGGTGAAGAAATCAGCGCGCCAAGTGCCGGCAACCCTTACCGCATGGTGATCAAGGTGTCGGGCACGGCCATCAGGGATGGTGATGTGGGCGCACGCTGGCAGACTTTCTGGACTGACGTGGGTGGCAGTATGACAATCATGGGGCAGCCCAAGGCCAAAGCCGGTGATGTTATCCAGCTGGAAGGGGCGTCGATGCCGCTGAGCTTCAAGGCCGACAGGCAGCTTGCGCCAACCCTGAGCCTGGCAGGTGCAAACAACATTCGCATGGACCGCATCCAGGTAGAGGTCTGGTCGGGTGTGGGCAAAACCTCGTGGGTGTCCACGTTTCTGGCCTGGTCGCCGCTGTGGACCGGCTTGATCTTTTTGTCGCTGGTGATCTGGTCACGCCGTAGGTAGACAATCTGGTGCATTTCCCCATGTTTACCGGCTTTCAGCCGGTGGGCCGGACGGGTGTCGATGCTGCTCTTCTGGCAATGGCGCAACAATACACACTGGCCGCCCGTCTGACAAGTGCCCGCAACATGCAGAATCAACCGTCAACAAGCAGGAGACATCAGCCATGACCGCATCACAAACCGCCGACTTGTTCATGCTCGCGCGCAAAAACGCCAGCACCGTCGCCTGGCAAGACATTGTTCCGGCCAGCCGCGCTGATGCTTTTGCCATCCAGGACGCCACCATCGCCCTTTTTGGTGTGGGGGGTGGCTGGAAGGTGGGCTCCAAAGGCCCAGGTTTTGAGCCTGGTTGCGCGCCTTTGCCCGCTGCCTGTCTGCTGGAATCAGGTGTAACGCTGACTGGCCCCGCCTGGCGTTTGCGTGGAGTCGAGCTTGAAGTGGCCCTGCGTGTCGGCCGTGACCTGGATCCACAAGGCCGCTTGCTGCCACCTGAAGAGCTGGCCGCTGCGTTTGATGCAGTTTTGCCAGTGATTGAAGTGGTTGAATCGCGCCTTGACGACCGCCAGGGCAGCGACCCGCTGGCCCAGCTGGCTGATCTGCAAAACCACGGCGCGCTGGTTCTGGGCACACCATCGGCTTTTTTACCTGCCGATGTGGATTTGCGCAGCATTGAAGCGTGCCTGTCTTTTGATGGTGAAGTGGTTGCCACCACCCGTGGTGGCAACCCGGCTGAAGACCTGTGGCCCATGCTGGCCTGGCTGGCCCTGCACTGCGAGCAGCGCGGTCAGCCCTTGCGCAAAGGCCAGATCGTGACGACCGGCTCCTGCACCGGCATGCTGGTGGCCCCGGCTGGCACGCTGGTTCAGGGGG
>JAZKIK010000065.1:0-2631 GCA_040384925.1 Pseudomonadota bacterium
CCGGACAGCCCGGTGTTTCAGGAGCTGGTCAAACTGGTCGGCAAGGCGCTTGGTGTGGTTCCCATGCTGACCGAAGCCCTGCGCCCGGTAGCCAGCCAGCTGCATCTGGCGCTGGTTTTTGGTTTCATGGCAGAAGGCGAGCATGCTGCCAGCGACATTGATATTCTTCTGGTGTCCAACACCTTGTTATTGCATGACATACGGCCCAGCTGTTTGCCGGTAGAAAAGCGCCTTGGCCGACGTGTCGAACCCAGGCTGTACACCGAGGCCGAATTTGCGTTGCGCCGGCGAGAAGCGGACTCTGCTGTGTCGCGCATTCTGGCTAGGCCGCATGTTGTGCTTTTTGGCAGTCTTGAATGACAGGGGGCGATTGTCGAAAGATGTGCAGAATGCTCAGGCCGCTGCCTGTTTTTTGTACATCACATCGGTACGTAAAACATACTTGACACCACTGTCCATGGGCGCACCCTGGTGCCGCATGGCATGCGGAAACACCAGTGCCATGCCGGCTTCGGGCTTGATGACTTCCCACTGAAACTCGGTGTTGCCGCCTTCATACGCATCATTGAGGTAAATGATGAAGGTCAGCAGGCTGACCTCGTCATCGGTCTTGCAATAAAAACCGTCCTTGTGCCACTTGAAGTATTGGCCCGGCACATAACGGTAAAAACGAAAACGTTCATTAAAACCTGACAAAACCCATTGATTCAGCTCTGGCGGAAGTTGCAGTCTGGCGCTTTCAAACAGGCTGGCCGCCAGTGCAGGGTCATCAAAAATGATGCGATCATTGTTTCGGATGGTCTTGACCATTTCCGATCCGGCATCGGTCTGTATGGTCGCTTCTTCGTAACCCGTGCTTTCACTGTGCGCGATATAAGCCGCACATTGTTCCGGCGTCAGAAACCCCCTGATGGTGAAAAGGCCCGCGCCATAACTGATTTTTTCCATGATGAACCCTGTTTTTTGTGGGCGGCTAGCATATGTACCCGCATGGATAGGGCGTTGGCGACTGTTGATGAGCATGAATGGTGCCCGACTGATTATGCAATGCTCATCAAAGGATGGGTACTACACCTGCAATAGCAAGACTACTTCGAGAGGCGTTACCGCCAGCGGGTCGTGCGCCGCCTGACTTGGCACGTTTGGGTTATGAGTATGCAGTTTGTGCCTGGCGAGCAACCCGTTTGACAACACTATCTAAATCAATCAATTGCTGTTCCCTGAAAGTCATCGCTCCACGCCAACTTCCCCGACTCCTGATTGAATTGTTCCGCCGGCAGTTCAAGGGCACGGGCAACTGCGGCCAAGTCCTGCAACTTGAATGAAGCGTCATAGCTCAACCAGACCTCTACATGCTGAGCTTGCAACTCCCTCCAGACAAGTTGGGCAAAGCGCTCGTTCGGAAGTGCGATCTCGCACGCCGTTGATCGCCCCAAACCGTGCTCGATGAAGCTGTGCGGAGTCGTTTCAAGTGCAGCAACAAGACTCGAAAAGTCCGCCTGTAGCCAGGCGCCTCTGCGATAGTTTCGACTAACAGTCATTTTCAGTGCAGTATCGCTATTTGTAGGTGACTGGCACGTCCTTGTACTTGGCCAGTTCTTCGGAAGAAGGACAGGGGACCTTATCCAGGTAGAAGTGGTAGCCGGTAACGATGAGAGTAAGGGGAATGACCACCTTTGCGTAAGTGTTCGGGTTTGCACTCGTGCGCAGGCAGACCGGCGATGCCTTCTGAACATTTACATGCAACTTGGTTGGTTCAGCGCTTCTTGCTTGCACATAAAGTTCCTGGCTTCCAACGGGAAGTAGTGCTCGCACCTTTTCGTCATTACTGATGATGGCAAAGGCAGCTTTGTCAGTTCCTACAGCTACGCCCACACCTCCTGCTGCGAAAGCATATTCCCGAAAGATTATGACCTCCCCCTGCAAGTCTGCACTAGGGCGAGCCAAGGGCGTGATTGGCGCGGAGGCGCATCCGGCGAGAACGGAGACGGCGGCAACAATGATTGAAACGCGAGGCATGGAGTTCATGTTGGGTGGTGGTTGGCAAATTGTGTTTGCGATGCCTGATGAACAGCGATTATTTGCCGCAAGGTGATGTTTGAAACAGGAGCCGACTCATAGCGGGGGATAAACCTTGTCGGATTGACGCGCTAGACGAGGCGGTTGAATGTTGATTTGATGGCTGATAAGGGTTTGTAATTTCCAGGCGACCAGCAGATCAAATTATGACTGAGCTTTGGGCGTCGGTGAGCTGTGATTGCTTGCCCGAACGCATCCGGCACTGGAGATGCTCCGGGCTGCAAGATTTCAAACCAAATTGGCCTCTTGCGCAATCTCTGCGGTCACAAGTAACTATGAAGTCAGCATCAAAATGTCCAAGGCTACGTGGGCTTAGGTCTCCCGATTCGATCACGGCCAAGGATGTGCGAGGCGTGTTTGCCCGATAGCGACAACGCCCGCCAAAGTCATCCGCTCAGTTGCAATCCTGGGCCACGCGTTTTTCTGCTGCAGTGATCGTGGCCTTGCGATTCTCGTCGTCGACATACTGACGTTCGCCTTTGTTGTCGTAAGAGTAGATGGGTCTGCCGCCGTTTGCCACGCCCAATTGCTGCCGGGCGTAATTGCAGCGCT
>JAZKIK010000066.1:0-5543 GCA_040384925.1 Pseudomonadota bacterium
GGCAGTAGCCCACTGCGTTGTCTCGCCTTGTCTGGCGCGCCAATCACAGCACCCTCGGGTGCGTCCAACTGCAGTTTCTAGGTTTAATCACTTGGGTTGAGCCGCAGCGCCCCACCGCAGCCGTACCCTGACATTTCGCGTACTCATGATCAAAAAATTCATAGACAAACTGTTTGGCAAGACAACTCCCAGCCCCGATGCCGGGGAAGCAGCGGCCAGACGGGTCAAAAAATCGCCTTTCGGCACACGTCACGACATTCCCGTCACCGAACATGGCATTGATCCCAAACTGGTGGACCAGCGGGCCTGGGATGTTGTTCATACCCTGAAAGAAGCTGGTTTTGAGGCCTTTATCGTTGGCGGTGCCGTGCGTGATTTGCTGGTTGGCCTGCGTCCCAAGGACTTTGATGTGGCCACCAACGCCACGCCCGAGCAGGTCAAGTCGCTTTTCAGGCGTGCTTTTATCATTGGCAGGCGCTTTCGTATCGTCCATGTCATTTATGGCCGTGGCCGCGAACACGAAATGATCGAGGTTTCAACCTTCAGGGCCCACCTTGACAGCAGCCTGGCCGAGCAGGTTGGCGGCAACGAGCGCACCAGCAAAAGTGAGCTGGCCGGCATGAAACACGCGGTGGATGCGTCTGGGCGGGTGTTGCGCGACAACGTCTGGGGCCCGATGGAAGAAGACGCCGCCCGGCGTGACTTCACCATCAACGCCATGTATTACGACCCTGAGACACAAATCGTGGTCGATTACCACAACGGCATCAAGGACGCGAAGAAAAAGATCATACGCATGATTGGCAATCCGGCCGTGCGTTACCGTGAAGACCCCGTGCGCATCATCCGTGCCGTGCGTTTTGGCGCCAAGCTCAGTGCGCTCGGTTTCAGTTTTGAAGACAAAACCGCGGCGCCACTGCGCGAAATGTCCAGCCTGCTGGCAGATGTGCCGCAGTCGCGCCTGTTTGACGAAATGCTCAAGCTGCTGCAAACCGGCCATTCACTGGCCAGCATTGAACAGCTCAAGTTTTTGGGACTCAATACCGGCATTTACCCCTTGCTCGATGTGGTGGTTGAAGCCGCCGACGAGCCGTTTCTGAATCTGGCATTGAAAGACACAGATCGCCGGGTGGGCGAGGGCAAACCTGTGGCTCCCAGCTTTTTGCTCTCCTGTGTGTTGTGGGTGGATGTGCGCGACGGCTGGGAGCGCCGCCTCAAGCGTGGTGAACACACCATGCCGGCCTTGCTTGATGCGATTGACGACGCCTTCAACGCCAAAATAGGCGACGTATCAGGTCGCGGCAAACTTGGCACCGACATGCGCGAAATCTGGACCATGCAGCCACGTTTTGAAAAACGCACGGGTTCATCACCTTATTCACTGCTCGAGCAGCCGCGTTTTCGTGCCGGTTTTGACTTTTTGCGCCTGCGTGCCCAAACCGGTGAAATTGACATGGAACTGGCCGAATGGTGGGAAAAATTCAGCACTGCCTACGACGATGAACGCCACACCATGATTGAAACCATGCGCCAGGCACAGCTGCAAAAACCGCAGCAGGCCAGGGTGCGTGTCAAACGTGTGGAAGCCCCACGTTCTGTGGATGACGTTCGCTTTCCGCCGGGTGATGCTGGTCCGGACCAGGCTGAGGTAGCAGCAGAGCAGGGTGAATTTGCACCGGCCAAAAAACGCCGCCGCCGTCGCAAGCCGGCCAACCGTGGAGATGCGGCGGCTCCGGGTAGTTCATCACCCGATGGTGCCGCTTCTGGCACCTGAAAAAGCAGAGCATTGCCATGGTGACGGCTTATGTAGCGCTGGGTGCCAATCTGGGTGATGCCACCACCGCACTGGTTCAGGCCGTGGCGGACATCAAAAACCTGCCCTTGACCCAGGTCAGCCGAGTTTCAAGCATCTACAAAACCGGCCCGCTGGACAGCAATGCCCTGAGTACTCCCGGTGACGACTACTTCAATGCCGTAGTCGAACTGCAAACCAGCCTGAATGCGCTTGCGCTGCTGGATGGCCTGCAACAAATAGAACAGGCCGCAGGCCGTGAAAGGCCTTACCGCAACGCCCCGCGCACGCTGGATCTTGATCTGCTGCTTTACGGCAGCGCCAGCATTGATTCAGCCCGTTTGACCGTGCCCCATCCACGCATGATGCAGCGGGCTTTTGTGCTGGTGCCGCTGGCTGAAATTGCGCCTGGGCTGGTGAGCAGGGAGCAGTTGCAGGCGGTAGCGCACCAGGCAATCATCCGTTCAGGTGGCTTGCCCGGCTGATTGAAGCCGCTTTCAGGGTGCCAGGCGTTCGCGCAACCAGCCTGAATCAGCCTGCAAGGTGTACCGCAAACGGTCATGCAGACGGCTTCGGCGGCCTTGCCAGAACTGCCAGTTGTCGGGTTTGAGGCGGTAACCGCCCCAATGTGGCGGGCGTGGGGGCTGCAGCAGAAATCTGGCACCGTATTTGGCTGCGTTGGCGACCAGCACACCGCGTCCGCTGATGACTTCACTTTGCGGGCTGGCCCAGGCACCTATTCTTGAATCGAGCGGGCGGCTGTTGAAATAGGCATCACTTTCTTCATCCGACACCTTTTCGACCAGGCCCTCAATACGCACCGTGCGTTCCAGTTCCACCCAGTGAAACTGCAGCGCGGCAAAAGGGTTGCCTGCCAGCTCCTGGCCCTTGCGGCTTTGGTAGTTGGTGTACCAGACAATGCCGCGTTCATCAAAACCCTTGATCAGCACCACGCGGGTCGAGGGCCGCAGCTCACTGCTGACGGTGGCCAGGGTCATGGCATTGGGTTCTGGCACCCTGGCGGCTATGGCTTCGTCCAGCCATTGGCCAAACTGTTTGAAGGGGTCGGCGTGCGAGGCTTTTTCGTCAAGTTCAGCACGTTCGTAACTTTTGCGCAGGTCGGCAATGGCGGTGTTGGAGGGTGTAGGGTCTGACATACTTGAAGTATAGATAGCCCCTTTCTGACTGCCCTGCGCTGTATCAATGCCCCACCTTCCCGTCGTGATTATTCTGGCTGCTGGCCGTGGTGAACGTTTTGCTGCATCTGGCGGCACGGTTCACAAACTGCAGGCCTTGCTGGCAGGTAAAACTGTTTTAAACCATGTACTTGATGCAGTTCAGGCCAGCGGGCTGCCTTTTCATGTGGTGCAGGCCGATGTTTCACGCCCCGGCATGGGGGACTCGATAGCCGCAGGTGTGCGGGCCACGCCGGATGCACCTGGCTGGCTGATTCTGCCGGCTGATTTGCCCCTGCTTCGTGCTGAAACGCTTCGCCTGATAGCCTTTGCGCCAGATGCAAACACGACTGTGCCGCTGTATCGGGGCCAACGTGGCCATCCGGTGCGCTTTTCGGCCGTTTGTGGCCCGGAATTGGTGAATTTAAAGGGAGAAGAGGGCGCTTCGCGTATTTTGCGGGCGCAAGCAGCTATTGGTTTGGTGACATTTGTGGATGTTGATGATGCCGGTGTGGTCACAGATATTGATACGCTGGACGATTTGCGACGGGCCGAGGCGCTGCTTCAGCCGTAAACCGAAGCCGGTTTGTCGTTTGGCGCCGCGTTTGCGCCGCCCTTGCAGTCCTTGTACCTGGCCGCCAGTTCACTAGTGGCCCTGACCAGCACGCTGGTATCGACCCCCACCGCCACAAAAACCGCACCCAGTTCAATATAACGGCGGGCCAGTTTTTCATCACCCATCAATATGCCGGGTGCCTTGCCGGCTGCCAGCACACGTTTGATGCCATCCTCAATCACGGCCTGCACTTGCGGGTGGGCAGGGTTGCCCACAAAACCCATGCTGGCTGACAGGTCGGCCGGGCCAAAAAACACACCATCAACGCCTTCGGTTGCGGCAATGGAATCCAGGTTTTTGATGGCCGTGACGGTTTCAGCCTGAACCAGCAAACAGGTCTGTGCATTGGCTTCATGCAGATAGTCGGGGAAACGCATCCACTGTGAAGCCCTGGCCAGCCCTGCGCCCATGCCGCGTATGCCGCCCTTGCCATCGTCTTGTGGGTAACGCATGGCGCTGACCAGCCTGGCTGCCTGTTCGGCCGTGTCCACCATGGGCACCAGCAGGGTTAAAGCGCCCAGGTCAAGGTATTGTTTGATCAGGGCTGTTTCGCCCACTGGCACGCGAGCTACCGGATGCGGGCCGTACCCGAGCATGGCCCTGGCGCTTGCAACACCTTGCAGTTGTTCCAGAATGCGCGGCACATCGTTGGGTGCATGTTCACCGTCGAGCACCAGCCAGTCAAAACCTGAGCCGGCTATCAGTTCAGCCGCGTAACCGTTGGCCAGCCCAAACCACAGGCCGATCTGGGTTTGCCGCGCCTGCAGCGCCTGTTTGAAGGTGTTGACGGGGGTTTGCATATTTTCAGCTCCGGAAAAGTTCAGGTAAATCTGAAAGCGATGTTACCCAGCGGACCAAAGTCGGCGTGAAAAGTATCACCCGCAGCCGCCGCCACGGGCCGGGTGAATGAGCCGCCCAGCACCACTTCACCGGCTTCAAGGTATTCACCAAAAGGCGCAAGCTTGTTGGCCAGCCAGGCCACACCGGTAGCTGGGTGGTTCAGCACGGCAGCGGCCAGGCCGGTTTCTTCAATCACGCCGTTTTTGTAAAGCAGCGCACCACACCAGCGTAAATCAATTGCATCGGGCCTGACAGGCCGGCCCCCGGTGATGATGCCGGCATTGGCCGCGTTGTCGGAAATGGTGTCAAACACCTTGCGCATGACCTTGGTATGGCGGTCAAACTGCTCGATACGGGCGTCAATGATTTCAATGGCGGGCACCACATATTCAGTGGCGCGCAGCACGTCAAACAGCGTCACGTTTGGGTTTTTCGGGTCACCCTGCAGCCGTTTGTTAAGCACAAAAGCCAGCTCAACCTCCACGCGGGGTGCGATGAAACGCTGCATCGGTATGTCACTGCCTTCGGCAAAAAACATGTCGTCCAGCAGGGTGCCAAAGTCGGGTTCAGTGATCTGGCTGGCAATCTGCATCGCGCGGGAGGTCAAGCCAATCTTGTGGCCCTTGACCACCCGGCCCTCGGCCAGTTTGATGGCTACCCAGGCGCGCGAAATCGCATACCCGTCCTGTACCGTCATGCCGGGGTAACGTTTTGAAAAGTGCTCGACCTGGACGCGGGTTTTTTCTGACTGGTGCAGTTCTGCAGCCAGTTGCTGGATCAGTTGTTTGTCAAACATGGCTTGTCCGGTGGTGGTGAGTTGTCAGGCTTGTGGTCATGGCAGTGCTCAGTTCAGGAATCGGCGGTAAAACCAATCGCCTTGACAATCGGTGCCCACTTTTCAGTGTCAGCCTTGAGCAGAGCTGCCAGTTCTGCGGCGCTGGACGAACGGGCTTCCAGGCCCATCGCGGCCAGGCCATCAATCACGTCCTTGTCGGCCAGAGCAGCGCGCAGGGCGGTATTTGTTTTCTGTACGACATCAGCAGCTGCTTTGCCGGTCAGAAAAAAGCCAAACCATTCGCCGTAAACCATGTCTTTCAGGCCTTGCTCGATCAAGGTGCTG
>JAZKIK010000067.1:0-3369 GCA_040384925.1 Pseudomonadota bacterium
CGTGGGGTCGCCCCGCACATAACGCACATGGCGTGCAGCCAGCTCCCCGGGGAGTTCGTCCAGGTCCCTGTCCACCAGCACGACCTGGGTATTGCGCCCTATGCGCGGGTCATTGCCCAGTTCATCCAGCAGGCGCAGGAGCTTGGGCAGGCCCGGAAAATTGATCAGCACCAGGTGCCCGGAAAATGTGACGCTGCTCATACCTTTTAGCTCCTTGGTCTTGGATGTGATCAACGCGGTGGCCACTACGGACAGGATGAAACCCAGCAGGCCTATGCCTATCAGCATCAACGGAACGCCCACCAGAAAGCGCCCACCGGGGGTCTTGGGAAAAAAATCACCGTAGCCCACGGTGGTCAGGGTCACCAGTGAGTACCACAGGGCGTCGGTCCAGGTCAGGTCCGGATTGGCGGGTAGTTCGAAATACAGAAAACCGCTGGTGCCATAGGCCAGGATGGCCGTCAGCAATACCACCGTGCGCAACTGCATCGATGGGTTGACGACCAGATTGCGCTGGAGCAGCCGCAGCAGCACCTGCATCATGATCCTTGCCTCGCCCAACTGCTGACCATGGCCTCGGCCTTGTTGCTGACGTCGGGGTTGCCCCACAGACCCAGGCTCTTGGCGCGTGCCAGTGTTTGCGCCTGCAGGTAGACCGGCATGGACGCAAACGGGTAGACCGAATACACCAGCGCATGCCCCTCGCTGATCAGGCCCAGGCCCAGGTCCTGGTCGCCGGCATACAGCGTGGCAATGGTGCGGCCATGGCGGTCGCGGGGTGGGGTGTTCAGCAGCACGCGCAGGGGTTTGTCGCCGACCAGGCGTTTCAGGGCATCCTCAGCCGCCCGGCCATAAACCGCCACTTCGTCCTTGCCGTGCTTGGACTCCAGGGTTTTGATGCCCAGCAGGCGCACGGTGGCGTTGCCCTGGCCTTCCTTGCTGACGACGACGGTGTCGCCATCCACCACCTTGACCAATTGGACCAGGTCACCGCTGTCGAGCTTGGCGTCGCGCTGCTGCTGGTTTGCCTGTTGGCCGTAGATGCCGGTCACAAAAAAGACCGTGGCGGCGCACAAACCCAGCACCAGAGACCAGAACGCGAGGGTGATGCGGTCCATGGTGCGTGTTCAGCGGGGTGGCAGGCGGGCGGGCAGAGGCATCGCGCCACTATAGCGCCGGCTGTGGTTTTGTCCAGGCAACAAAAAAGCCGTTCAATGAACGGCTTTTTTGCTTTGCTGGCAGCGCACCCGGTGCAAACGGCGAATTCCTAATCAGTTGAGGACAGAGCTTGCGGCGTAGCCGCTGCGGTCTGTCCCGCAATGTCTCAGGTTTTCGTGCGAGTTGCCTAAGTTTTAATTAGGCTGCAGGGTTTTAAGCTGCAATAGCCAAGGCTTTCACCTTGGTGGACAGGCGGCTCTTGTCGCGTGCTGCCTTGTTCTTGTGGAAGATGCCCTTGTCAGCCACGGTGTCCACCACGGCTTGCATCTTCGCAAACAGTTCGGTGGCCTTGGTCTTGTCGCCGGCCAGAACTGCCTTCTCGACGTTCTTCACCGCGGTGCGGTATTTGGAACGCAGGGAAGTGTTTGCTGCATTGATTTTGACGTCCTGGCGGACGCGCTTACGGCCCGACGCCAGGCGCGGGTTCTTTTTCTTGGGTTTGGTAGATGCCATATTAAGTATTCCTTGTGTCTGAGGATGATGCCAGCAAAGCCCGCGATTGTAGCATTTTGGGGCTGGGCAGGCAATCCAGGGACCGCCCCCAGCGCAGATGCGCCATCCACGCGGGCTACACTGGCACGGTGAGCCTCATCAAATCCGCCTCCATCGTTTCTGTATTGACCCTGGCATCGCGTATCACCGGTTTGGTGCGGGATGTACTGATGACGTCCACCTTTGGTGTCAGCGCCATGACCGATGCATTCTGGGTGGCGTTTCGCATACCCAATATGCTGCGTCGCATGTTTGCCGAGGGCGCCTTCAGCCAGGCCTTTGTACCGGTGCTGGCCGGCAGCAAGGAAAAAGACGGTGAGGAAGCCACCCGCGCGCTGGTTAATTCCGTTGCCACCTTGCTAACCATGATCCTGTTGCTGACCTGTGTGGTCGGCATTGCGGGGGCGCCCATCCTGGTTTACCTGTTGGCCAGCGGCTTGAAGCCCGAGGGTTTTGACGCGGCTGTGCTGATGACACGCTGGATGTTTCCCTATATTGCTTGCATGTCGCTGGTTGCGCTGGGGGCCGGGGTGCTCAACACCTGGAAAAACTTTGCCATTCCGGCCGCCACGCCCGTTTTGCTGAACGTGGCCATGATTCTGGCGGCCTGGCTGGGCGCGCCCTGGTTTCAGCAGTTGGGCATTGAACCGATTTACGCCATGGCTGGCGGTGTGATGCTGGGGGGGATATTGCAGCTGGGGGCTATCTTGCTGGCCATGTGGCGCATGGGCTTGGCCCTGAAGGTCAGGCTTAATATAGCGGCAGCCCGCGCTGCCTGGGCGCAACCAGCTACCAAAAGAATAGCGTATCTGATGGGGCCGGCATTGTTGGGTGTCAGCGTGTCCCAGATTTCCCTGATTATCAACACGCAAATTGCATCGCACTTGGCAGTGGGCTCGGTGTCCTGGCTGACCAGTGCCAGCATGCTGATGGAGTTTCCCACCGCCATGCTGGGGGTTGCGCTGGGCGTGGTGCTGATGCCGCAGCTCGCCGCCGCCAAAGCAGCCAATGATGCCGAAAAATTCTCCAGCATGATCGATTGGGGACTTCGTCTGGTGCTCGTGTTGGCCGTGCCAAGCGCCATTGCACTGGTGACCTTTGCCCAGCCATTGGTGGCGGTGATGTTCCACAACGGAGCCATTACAGACAATGACGTCCTGCAGACGACGCTTGCATTGATGGGTTATGGCGCAGGTTTGCTGGGCTTGGTAGCTATCAAGGTTCTGACACCCGGCTACTTTGCCAGCCAGAACATCAAAGGCCCGGCACTGATCGGTATTGCAGTTCTGGTCATCACCCAGGGCCTCAATTTCGTGTTGGTGCCGCTGTTGTCGCAAACCGGGCAGGCCTTGGCCATTGGCATTGGCGCCATGGTCAATGCGCTGTGGCTGCTAATTGGACTTTTGCGCAACCGCACCTATATTCCCCTGCCGGGCTGGGGCCGCTTTGCGCTGCAGGTACTGGCGGCCAGTGCACTGTTGGCGGTGTTTTTGATGTGGGCCAACGGTTCGGTGCCCTGGTTGACCCTGAAAGCCGAGAAGCTTCAGCGAATCGGGTGGTTAGCCCTCTATGTATCTGGCGGTATTGCTATCTATTTTGTAGCAATATGGGCCGCGGGCTTGAACCTGCGACAATTGCTGCGGCGCTAATTTCAGGAAA
>JAZKIK010000068.1:0-9547 GCA_040384925.1 Pseudomonadota bacterium
AGCAGGTTTTCGGCCTTGCTTTTTGTCAGTTTTTTCTCGCGCTTGTCCAGCTCTGTACCGAGCAGTTTGAGCTGGCCAAGCAAAAGGGATGCTGCAGTTTCGCCGCGCTCCAGCACCTGGGCCGAGCGTTGGTCTTTGGGCACCATCAGGTAGGCGTGAAGTGAATCTGGCAGGTAGCGGCGCAGCAGTTCAGTCAGATACAGCCTGTCATCCATGGTGAAATGTTCGTCAATCGGGGCATTGGCTGCATGCTGCGCAATGCGTACCAGTTGCTGTTTGATCCCTGTCAGCGCTGTGACGACAGCATCCGGCGCGTCGGCTGCCATGCTTTCCAGCGCACGGTCAAAAGCCAGAAGGCTGGTTTCATCAAAAAGTGCTGTAGCCGCAGGCACTGCGAGTTCAGCCATGGCTCCAGAACGACGGCTTAAAAACATCAGGCCCGCACCGCTTGCGAACGCAAGCGTGCCAGCCCCGGCCAAAAGCAGGGAATGCTGGATCGCGGCCAGCAGCAGGCCGACAGCCGACACTGCAGAAACCACACCGCCGGTGATAAACAAGGGGCTAATGGCTGGCGTTTGAGTCGGCCTGACGGAAACCTGCAACTGTTCGGCCAGCGGCGCGCCAAACCGGCCTTTTATTTGCTGGTTGGCCCATTTGGCCGCCAGCCGCTCCTGAACCACCGGGTTGATCTGCTCCGTACGAGCTTCAGGTTTTGCAGTGCGCCGATTGACGGGCTGTGGGGCACTGACGTATTTGGGATCTGACTGGCTCATGTTCTGGCTCTCAAATGCTGCAATAAACGAATTGGACTACAAAAAGTATTGATGGGTGATACTTTCAGCTCTGCCAAACCGTACTTGAGTGGTTCTGCAAGACTTTGTGAACAGGCTGGATGACACTGACTTTCACAAAGGCACCGGCTAAGGTTTGCATTTTCACCTTTGTTGCAGGCAGAACAGGCTGAAATGAAGTCCCTGCTCAAGGTTGCGGTCAGTCAGCATGAAAGGCCGGGAGGTTTTACCTGGCAAAAACGGGATTTACATGAAAAATCGATTTGCTTCTTTATTGATAGCCGCTTGTGTGGCGATGACGGGCGCAATAGCCTCATTTGATGCAAAAGCGCGGATTGATGGCTCTACTTTGAGTGCGGTGTCGGCATTGCCCTTGGCGTCGGTTCTGGTTCTCGAAGCCGCCACGGGGAGCGCGATTGCTGTTCCTCTTGTGTTTTCTGCAGCCGGTGCGGTGCTGGTCGTCAAGGCGGTTGAGGTTTCGGCGCAAGGCACGGTGTATGTGCTTGAAAGGGCGTCCGACGGTGCTCGGGCCAGTATTGAGGTGGTTGGTCGGGGTGTAGCCGGTGCGTCCATCGTGGCTGGCACGCTGGTTACGGTCAGTGTGATCGGCGCAGGTGTGGTGCTGTCGGCAGCCGGTGAGGCGATTGCCTTTATTCCAAACGAGTTGGGGCGCGCCTTGTTGCATAACGAACGTCGCACCTATTAACCAGGATTGCGCCATATGTTCAAGTCCAATCACTCCGTGTTCAAAGCGTGGAGTGCTCGCCTGCTCCTGTGCGTGCTACTCGCCAGCAGCGCTGCTGCCTATGCCGGACGTTCGTGTGAGGCGCAGCATCCTCCGCAGGCAAAAGTGGTCGAACGGGGTTTGAACCTGGCTGAACGCACGCTGGCGGTGCTGGATGCCAGTGGTCAGCAGGTGGTTTTGCTGGCGCGTGTGGGCCAGGACTTGAGCAAATATGGTGTCTATTACTCACATTTTGGTTTTGCCTACCAGCAGCCGCAAATGATGGCCAACGGCAAACCGGGCCATGTCTGGCGTGTTCTGCACAAGCTCAATCAGTGCGGCACCGC
Source organism: Pseudomonadota bacterium (assembly GCA_040384925.1). GTDB lineage: Bacteria > Pseudomonadota > Gammaproteobacteria > Burkholderiales > Burkholderiaceae_C > Polaromonas. The sequence goes on from JAZKIK010000068.1 coordinate 1,863, forward strand.
TGATGCCTTTGTCTACAGCCAGGGGCTGGGCGAGTTTTTTCTGGATGACTTGTGGCGTTACGAAGCGGCCTGGGTTGTTCCCAGTCTTGAGGTGCAGAATCGCTTGTTGCCGATGCTGCTGGAGTCTGGCCGCGGCAGTCGCGCCCTGGCCATGAACAGCAGGCCCTACAGCATCGTCAGCTACGTCTGGGGTAGCAAATACCAGCAGTCCAACCAGTGGGCAATTGAAACCCTGGCGGCCGCGATGGAGCCGCAAATCAAGACACGTGAGCAGGCCCAGGCCTGGCTGCAGCAAAAGGGCTACGAGCCAGCCACACTGAGGATTGGTGCCCTGACCCGCCTGGGTGGCAGGGTGACGGCGGCCAATGTGGCGTTTGACGACCACCCGAACGACAAGCGTTTTTCTGACCGGATTGAAACCGTTACGGTTGACTCGGTTTTTCACTGGATGCAACGCTCAGGATTGGGCGCTGCGCCTGTTGGTGTGCGATTGCCGTGATATCGCGGTTCAGGCCGCAGGCAATTTTGCCGGGACGGCATGGGTGTAGCGCCTGATATCAGATGGCTACACTGTTTTCTACAGGCAAATGCCTGTGCAACAAGGGAATATATGAAGTCTTCTTCGTCTGTGTCGTCCGTTTTTTCAGTGCCATTGCTGACGCGCCGGCTGGCCCTGGTGGGTGTGACGCTGGCCAGCACCCTGCTGACCGCCTGTTATGTGGTGCCCGTCAACCGCAACCCGCCTGTCACCACGGTATATGTCACGCCACCCGCACCGGCACCCAGCAGCATGACGTTTTCAGCCCGTTTGTACCCGGCCAATGACCTGGCCACCGCTTACGGTGTTGTCAACGCCGTGGTGACCAACGACCTGAACGGACGCGGCGTTTTCACCACCAATATCAATGGCGAAACCTTCAACGGCGAAGCCACCAGGGTGGGCGGTGGTTCGGCCCGTACCGGGGTGGCCAACGGTGCGGGCAACCGTGGCGGGTATATCAATTGCAATTACCAGATGAATACCGCCACGCTGGGAACCGGGCAATGCAAGCTTTCCAACGGGGCGCTGTTTACCATGCATGTTGGAAGCTGAAGGCTGAACAGGCCTGATGAATAAAAAAGGCGGCCATGGAGCCGCCTTTGACTGAGCCTGGCTCAGCTTCAGACGGGCCGGCCGAAAAACGGATACGCCGGGTCGTTGTAACCCGCGCTGGATGCGTGGCCGGGCACCACCAGCGAGTTGACAAAGGCTTCATCGTCCGCACCCAGCACCAGGTCTGTCGCGCCAAACACATCTTCAAGATGTGCCAGCGTGCGTGGCCCGACGATGACGGCACTGATGATGGGGTTGGCCAGCACCCAGGCGGCGGCAAACTGCCCGGCTATCCAGCCTTTGGCCTCGCAATAAGCCTTGATTTTTTGCGCAATCACCAGTGATTCTTCGCGGAACTCGGTTTCCAGAATGCGCTTGTCGCCACTGCCGGCACGTGTGCCTTCTGCAGGCGGCTGGCCGGGTGGGTATTTGCCGGTCAGCACACCACGCGCCAGCGGGCTGTAGGGCACCACACCCAGGCCGTAGTTGGCGCAGGCCGGCAATATTTCGACTTCCGGCGCACGGTTGAGCAGGTTGTAGTAGGGCTGGCAGACCACGGGTTGCGGAACATTGAGCTTCGCGCACAGTCGCACCACCTCCGCAATACGCCAGCCGCGAAAGTTGGACAGGCCAAAACTGCGGATCTTGCCAGCGCTGATCAAATCGCCCAAAGCGCGCACCGCTTCTTCAAGATTGACCTCGTGGTAGTCGCGGTGCAGGTAAAGAATGTCCAGAAAGTCGGTACCCAGCCGCGCCAGAATGGCGTCGGTCTGCTGCATGATCCAGCGGCGTGAGTAGTGGCCTTCATTGACCGCGTTGCTGACTGCATTGCCCAGTTTGCTGGCCAGCACCCACTGGTGGCGCTGGCCCTGCAGCAGTTTGCCCACATCGATCTCGGACTGGCCCTTGTTGTACACATCGGCGGTGTCAATGAAGTTGATGCCGTGCTCGCGCGCCGAGGCGACGATGCTGGCGGCTTCGTCAAACGGGGTCTGCTGGCCAAACATCATGGTGCCCAGGCAGATGGTGGAGACTTTCAGGTTGCTGTTTCCGAGTCGGCGATGGGGCAGGGGCATGGTGTTTCCTTGGTGGCAGGTCAGGGTGTGGCGCGTTCTACCAGGTACTCCTGTGCATACCAGTAGGTTTCAGGCGATTTGAAGGCGGCCATGGTGCCATCCTTTTTGTCCTGGCGCGAACGCAAGTCCCAGCGTACATCAATGATGCGGCACTGTGCACACGGCGGCTGGCCTACCCGGCGCTGCACCAGGGCATATCGGCTGGTTTTGAACAATGTGTCCACATCGGTGTAGTCAACCGGCTGTTCGGCAAAGTAGGGCGTGATTTTTGCGCCCGGTGTGATGAACTCATAACGCTCAAAATGCCCGTTGAAGTTGCTCGGCACAGCCAGCGGCTGGCCTTTGAGCAGCGTGATGGTTTCGGGTTTGAAGCGGCCCAGCTCACCATTGAATGGCGCACTGGCCCAGGCCAGGGCAAATAAAACGGCAAAACCTGCGAGTGCCGACACCGGGCGGGTCCAGTCCTTTTTGACCATGCCGAGCAGGCAGGCAACACCAATCAAGCCCAGAAACACCCAGAAAAACAATGAGTAGATACTGGCTTGCCCGGTGGCACGTACCGCGCCATAGCCAATCAGGCCCATTGCCAGCGCACCCAGGACGCAAAGCACCAGAGTCAGGCTGAACCAGATGCGGCCAATACGGCTCCAGTACAGTGAGATCAGCACTGCCAGCGCAGGCATGGCCGGAATCAGGTAGCGGGTGGAACGCTGGTTTGGCAGCATGAAGACCAGTGCCAGTGCCAGCAGCCAGAGCCAGAGCACTTTTTCAGAATCGCTGATGACATTTTGCTGGCGATAACTTTTCCACGCCGCCCAGACGCAGCCGACCGACACCGGCAGCAGCAGGCCAGCATTTGAAAAATAACCAGTGATGATGGTGATGAATCCGTGGCTGCTGAAAGCCACTGCCAGGTAGCCCGGTGAGGACTTGAACTTGCCAGCGTTTTCACCCACCACAAATTCACGCCACACTGCGTCAGGTTGCGGGTCAAGGGCAAACCACAGGCCAAAAACCGCCAGCGCCAGCACGCAGATGGCTGCAACCCTGAAGGCATCAAAAACCAGGCCACGCCTGAAAACCTGCCACGGCGCTTTTTGCGCGCCCACTACCTGATAACAAAGCGCCAGTCCAAAACCTACAGGCACGACCATGGCAAATGATCTGTAAAGGCAGCCCAGGCCAATGGCCAAAGCAGCGATCAATGGAAACTTCCACTTTGAGGCCAGCAGTTTGACCGGAGACCACGCCATCGCAAAAAAAACACCAAACAGCCAGAATGTTTCAGGTCCGCTGGTCAGGTAAGGCCTGCCATAACGGTAGGTGCTGAAAAACGAGAGGTAAACAAGAGCGGCAATGGCACCCGAGGTGATGGCGTTGCGGGATTTCTGGCCTTCATCTGCTGGAGGGTTGCCCGAATTCAACACCACCTTCCAGGTCAACAGACCCACCATCAGCGTGACCAGCCATGTATAAATCAGGCTCGGTATGCGCAGATTCAGCAGCGTCCAGTGCTCGCCCCAGCCGCCGGCCACCATGGCCTGCCAGAACAAAACCGGTGGTTTGGTATTGCGCATGAAGTCCCAGGCGCTGCGCAGCGGCAGCCAGTGACCGCTTTCGGCTGTCAGCCGGGCGATGTTGGCGTAGACCAGTTCATCGCCATTGCGTGGAATATGGTCACCGCCCAGGCCAAAAACGTAGCCCAGCGCCACGATGATGGCCAGGCCCAGCCAGATGATGTGGGGTTGAAAACGGTTTGGCATGGTTCTGCTCAGGTTTTGCGCCGGCGAAAGGTCATGCGGTCATTGGCAACAAAACTGCAGACGCTGGCCAATGCAATGCCGACCAGATTGGCCAGAATGTAATGCAGGTACAGGGCCAGCCATTTGGTCAGCAAGGACTGCACGGTGATCGCCAGTGCGGCAGCCATCACATATTTGAAGAACAAAAACAGCGCCGAGTGGTGTTGCACTTCTGCCCGGCGGTCACGCCAGGTCAGACGCCGGTTCCAGTAAAAGTTGCTGATGGTGGCGCAGGTGATGGCCAGCGCAATCGAATAATTGAGCCGCGAATGGAAGTCTTCAATGCCGCGCAGCAAAAACTCCTGCGCCAGGTAAAGAATGGCCACGTTGATGACCGTGCCACTGGCACCCACCAGACCAAACTTGATAAAACGCCAGCGCGCCATGGGCTGGAGTCTGGGCGGCAGGCGCTGGATCAGCCCTTCTGCAAAGGTACGGAGTGTTGACATGGAATATGAAGGTTCAGGCGCTGGTCAGGCTCTCGCCCAGACATTCACGCGACTTGGCAAGCACCGCTGCAGGCTCTATCACCTTCAGGCACTGGTTGTCGCCATCACAATAGGACGAGCGGTGGTTGTAGGCCGTCAGGCACGGTGAGCAGGGCCAGTTGCTGTAAAACGAATAACATTTTGGTGTTAGTGGCGCATAGAGGCCCGGTGTTTCGGGGCCAAACAGCATCAGTGTCCAGATCGGGGTGAGTGCGGCAAACTGCCCCGGCCCGCCGTCATTGGTCACCAGCAGGCGAGCGATATGAAAAAGCGCCAGCAGCTCGGCAATCGAGCGGGTGTAACCCGTCAAGTCAATCACGGCGCTGGTTGGGTGGGTACGGTTGACATTGGCGACCAGTTCACGCGCCAGCGCCTGGTCATCCTTGAGCCCGATTACCGCCACCGCACAGCCATCGGCCACCAAGCCTTCACACAAGGTCGTGTAAGAGGCCAGCGGCCAGGCACGTATAGGCAAAATGCCGCCGCCGGGGTAGACCAGCACCAGCGGTTTGCCCGCAATGGCCGGGAAGTCGCCAGCCAGGCGTCTGGCAATGCCCTCAATAAGTGTGCTGTCCAGTTGAACATGCGGCGGCGCTTTGCTGGACACCACCACAGGCAGTTTGGACTTGGGGCTGGCCGTCGAGTCAATGGCGCGCGCCAGAGTCAGAAACTGCGCGCTGATATGGCGGTAAGGGTTGTAGGGCACGGGCCGGTTGATATGGGAGCCACGGTACAGGCCTTCCTGTGTATGCCGGTGAAAACCCACACGCACAGACGCCCCGCTCGCATACGACAACAGGCTGCTGATGCGTGAAAACAGCTCGCAGTCAATCGCCACGTCCACCTGGGCGCGGCGCAGGTCGCCTACCGCTTTCCACAGGCTGCGCAGCAGGCCGCCCAGCGATTTGTCATCGACCGTATGCACATGGGCAGGGTCTATCACCCGCATCAGGTCAAGGATTTCGCGGTTTTTGCCAAACAGCAGGGCATGCAGCTGTGCGTTCGGGTAGCGTGTTTTAAGCCGCGTGAACATGTCATGCGCCAGCACCAGGCTGCCCATTTCAGACAGCAAAATGATCACAATGGCGCGTGGTGCCGTGTCAACTGTTGTTGAAGCTGGCCAGAAGCGCGATTTGACGGCCTCGACGGCAGATACCGCCGCGCACAGCGGAATGCCTACCCAGCGGTCAACCCAGCGTTGCAGATTGATATTCACGCCTCAGACCCCACGCGCCCTGTCAGCCCGAAACTGGACGGCAAATTCGGCAAACCGGCCTGCGTCGAGTGCATCACGCATCTCCTGCATCAGGTTCAGGTAGTAGTGCAGGTTGTGAATGCTTGAGAGCATGGGGCCCAACATCTCGCCGCAGCGATCCAGATGGTGCATATAGGCTCGGCTGAAGTTCTTGCAGGTGTAGCAGCTACAAGTCATGTCCACCGGCGCGTCTTCGGTTTTGTAACGTGCGTTGCGGATCTTCAAATCGCCAAAACGCGTGAACATGTGGCCGTTGCGGGCGTTGCGGGTCGGCATCACGCAGTCAAACATGTCGACACCGGCCTCCACACCCTCCACCAGGTCTTCAGGTGTGCCCACACCCATCAGATAGCGCGGTTTGTTTTCGGGCAGGCGGTGCGGGGTGTGCGCCATGATGCGCTGCATTTCTTCTTTCGGCTCACCCACGCTGACGCCGCCAATCGCATAACCAGGCAAGTCCAGCTCGACCAATGCCTCAAGCGACTCCTGACGCAGGTTTTCAAACATGCCGCCCTGCACAATGCCAAACAATGCGTTCGGGTTTTCAAGTTTTTCAAACTCCTTCATGCATCGGCTGGCCCAGCGTTTGCTGAGTTCCATCGAGGTCCGTGCTTCGCCTTCGGTGGTGATGTGTCCGGCCGTGTCATACGGCGTGCATTCGTCAAACTGCATCACGATGTCGCTGTTGAGTACCGTCTGTATCTGCATCGAGATTTCAGGCGTCAGAAACAGCTTGTCGCCGTTGACGGGCGATGAAAACTTCACACCTTCTTCAGTAATCTTGCGGCCCTTGCCGTCGGTGCCGCCCAGCGACCAGACCTGAAAACCGCCGCTGTCAGTCAATATAGGTTTGTTCCAGCTTTCAAAACGGTGCAGCCCGCCAAACTGTTTGAGCACATCCAGTCCCGGACGCATCCACAGATGAAAAGTATTGCCCAGAATGATTTGTGCGCCCATGTCTTGCAGCGACTGGGGCATCACACCCTTGACCGTGCCATAGGTGCCCACTGGCATGAAGATAGGGGTTTGAACCACGCCGTGGTTCAGTGTCAGGGTGCCGCGACGCGCGTGGCTGTTGGTGTCTTTGGCCAGAACTTGAAATGTCAGCATGAAAGTCTTTAGTTAACTCAATTGTACGGCGCTTGGTATTAGGGTATGCTTTACTTTTGTGCTTGAATCAAGCGTTTTGATTTTCTTTACTTTTCAACAGGAGGACACCATGCATGCAGATGCCGTTGTTTCCAGCAAAGGGCAAGTCACCCTGCCAGCCGCCATGCGCGCCAAACTGGGTATCACGCCCGGCTCACATATACAGTTTGAAGTTCGTGGAAACGAACTGGTGATTAAACCCGAACTGCCCATGAGTGCGTACTACGGCATACTTAAAGGTTATGACCTGGGTGACATTGAACCTGAAAAAGAAGCTGATCGGACTTTTGAATGAATGTGGTTGATTCATCCGGCTGGATAGAGTTTTTTCAGGCTGGTGCCAACGGGCCAGTGTTCAAACCCGTCATCGAGCAGCGCGACCAGTTGCTCGTCCCCACCATCGGCTTGTTTGAAGTCCACAAGGTCCTGAGCCGCAAACTGCCTGCAGAACTGGTGGATCGCTGCCTGGATGTCATGCGCCTGGGCCGTGTGCTGGACCTGACTGACAGTCGCGCCATCGCTGCCTCAAAAATCGCCAGCCAGCACCGCCTGGCCATGGCCAACGCCGCGATGTACAGCATCGCGCAGGAGCACCAGGCCACCTTCTGGACACAGGATGTGGACTATCAAGGCCTGCCGGGTGTGCGGTTTTTTGCCAAACCAGCCTTGACCTGAACCGTTTACCCGCGACGCGCCAGCAGCATCGAATCGCCATAACTGAAGAAGCGGTAACGCTCTGCAATCGCGTGCTGGTAGAGCGCCATGACGTGTTCATAGCCCGAGAATGCGCTGACCAGCATCATCAGGGTGCTTTTGGGCAAA
>JAZKIK010000069.1:0-2471 GCA_040384925.1 Pseudomonadota bacterium
TTCAGCGCCATACGTGCACAGGGTGCTGGCGGGCAAAACGTCAACAAGGTGTCCAACGCAGTGCATCTGCGTTACAAGATTGCCGATTCGTCCTTGCCGGAGGCCATCAAGGAAAGGCTGCTGGCGCTGAGCGACCAGCGCATCACAGCCGATGGCGTGGTGGTGATCAAGGCGCAAACCACCCGCAGCCTGGAGCAGAACAAGGCTGGTGCCATGGAACGCCTGCAGGCGCTGGTTGAAAGTGTGGCCGTGCTGCCCAAAAACCGCAAGGCCACCAAACCGACCAGAAGTTCACAGCGCAAGCGCCTCGACACCAAAACCACGCGTGGTGATGTGAAAAAGCAGCGCGGAAAAGTCCGCGACGGGGACTGAAGGCCGCTGGTGACGGCAGCGCGATGGATGCAGTCTGGCGAACCGCCTACATGCTGAAAAGCCTAAGGCGCTGGAGTGCCTGATGTTGCAGTGTTAACTTCACCGCGCAAAGGAGTGATTCATGCCAGACAGCGCGGACAAAAATCAGGACAAACGCCCACACGCCTCCGAGTGCCTGAATGGCCTCAATGGCCGCGATGAGTACCGCGGCAAGGTCAACCGGGTCATCGCGGAGTTTACCGAAAAGAATATTGAAACCATACTGTGCCATGAGGACGAGCGGCGCAAGCGCAAGTCGGTTTTTTACCGGACAGTGCAAAAGATTGCGGCATTCTGTGGGAGCCTGTCATTTCTGCTGATCCAGGTCGTCTGGTTTGCCGTCTGGATAGGCTACAACGTCGCTTTCAAGGGGTTTGATCCCTATCCATTCCAGTTCCTCATGCTGGTGGTGTCGCTGGAGGCAATATTCCTGTCAGTGCTCATTCTGATCAGCCAGAACTTTTCCACCATTGAAAGTGAGCGGCGCCACCACCTTGATCTGCAGATGAATCTGCTGACCGAACGCGAAACCACAGCCGTTCTTCGCCTGCTGGCCAAGATGGCTGACAGGATGGATATTTCCGCTGATGACCAGGCAGAAATTCTTGGTTTTGCCGACAACACAGATCCTTCGGCAGTGCTCAAACAGATCATCAGTGCCGAACGCCAGCATCGCTCGAATGCCTGAGTTTCAAAGCTGCGAATTCAGCAGCGATGCAAGGCGCTCGGTCAATCTTTCGGTCAGCGGCCGGTTTTTCCACTCCTGCAGGCTGACGCGGCGTGCCTGCCGCAGGTCGTTTTCAAATACCTGTGTCTGCCGCGCTGCAAAGTCTGCGTCGTAGATGTTCAGGTTGGCCTCGTCATTGAGTTTGAAGGAGCGGCTGTCAAAGTTGGTGGAGCCCACTGACACCATCAGCCCGTCGATGATCATGACCTTGCAGTGGTACATGCTGGGCTGGAACTCGTGAATTTCAGCGCCCGCTTCAAGCAGCTTTCCCCAGCTTGCACGTGATGCAGCACGCACGGTTTCGGTATCTATGATTTCACCAGGCGTGATAAGGCGCAGCCTGACGCCCCGGCGCATGGCTGCTATAAGGATCTGCATGCTGACATCGTCCGGCACAAAATAGGCCATGGACAAGTCTATGGTTTTCGCTGCGGCCGTCAGGGCCAGGTGGTACATCAGTTCGACGTTTTCGCTGCCGCTTGTCGGTGAACTGGAGAACATCTGTGCCTGCATCTGTCCGGCGGGCTGCAATAGGGGAAAGTAGGGTTCGCCATGCAGCACCTGCCCGCTGACCTTGAGCCAGTTGTCGAGAAAGGTCGATTGCATTTGCGCCACCACCGGGCCCTCGACCTGAAAATGCGAATCGCGCCAGTGCTCGGCGTCCTGGCCCGCGCCAGTCCATTTGGGTGCGATGCCAACACCGCCTGTAAATCCGGTTGCACCGTCCACCACCAGCAGCTTGCGGTGTGTGCGATTGTTGAATTTGGCCAGGTTGTACCAGGCGGGTTCGTGAAACTTGCGGATGTCGATGCCTGCATCACGCATTTCCTGAAGCAGCGCATCATCCATTTTGGCGCTGCCAACCCAGTCCACCAGAATATGAACTTTCACGCCAGCACGTGACCGTTCAGAAAGCGCATCTGCAAACTGCTTGCCAATATCGCCTGACCAGTAAATATAGGTTTCAAAAGTGATGGTGTGCCTGGCACCCCGGATGGCCCCCAGCATGGCCGGAAATATATTGTCTCCATTGAGCAGTTCCACCACCCTGTTGCCACCTGCGATGCCCGGCCCGAGCAGGCTGCCCATGGCCCGGTGAAACTGTGGATCAGCCGCGGCAATTGTTGCTTGACTTTTTTCTCGCCTGCCGAAAAGTTCAAAACCAGCAGCACAGCCAGAACCGCCACAAAAAAACTGATGACTCCAGGGAGCCAGAAACGAGGACGGTTTTGCATGGGCAAATTCTGCTTGAAGCCAGGGTTTTTGCAGGTAGGCCATTTGCTCATTTGGTGATTGGGAGCCTGAGCCTGGCGGCAAGCACTGCATGGCGGCC
>JAZKIK010000070.1:0-2453 GCA_040384925.1 Pseudomonadota bacterium
TTCAACGCGCTGGTCGGCCAGGCCATGAAGGCGACCAAAGGCAAGGCCAACCCGGCGCAAGTCAATGAATTGCTGAAGAAAAAGCTGGGGTAAAGGCTGAAAACAAGGGTTCCGGCAGCTTGGGCCGGAAACCCGACCAGCGGCAAAAGCTCGAACAGCCTCTTGATGTGCCTAGCGGGAACGCGCGGGGACCAAAGGCACACCCATCATGGCCCAGAGCTGTTTGAGTTTGACCAGCTCTTCATCAAAACGGGTGTTGACCCGCTTCTTTTCCATGTCCTGCTCGGCAATAAACCGTTTTGACACCGCTACGCTGGCCTCGTTTTCATCGATTCTGCGTTTGAGTTCTGGGGGTGCCTTGCTGGGGTCTTTGGCATAAAACTCCATTTCGGCGTTGATGACCTTGCGCTGCTCGGCCAGCTCGACGGTTCGTTTGGCCGCAGCCTTGATGACCTCATCAATCTGCGCCAGCGCCAGTCCACGCTCCTTGTCATGCGTGTCGCGGTTCGGGTAACGCAGCAGCAAGGCCCGGTTGCGGCGTTTTTCTTCAGCATCACGTGCGCGCTCTTCGGCAATCTGTTTGTCTTTTTCTTCCTGCACAGCACGCTCCTGCGCGGTCAGCGAAGGGCCGATCACCCGCCTGACGGTACCCGCAGGTGTGATTTCCTGCTGGGTCCGGTCTATGCACTCCACCATCGGGCGGTCAGACGTGAGTTTGCGGCCCTTGGCGTCCACACAGGTGTAAATGCCCGTCGATCCCTGCACCCCTTGCGCCATGGCGCTGCCGTACAGGACTACTGCCATCAACAAACCAGCCGTGACAAACGCTTGCATAAACACCCTAAGTAGTCTCAATCCACGCCGTAGCGTTCACGGTAAGCCAATACGGCCTGATGATGGCCTTGTAAGGACTGCCCCGCAGGCGCATCAGCTGACGATAGCGCATCTTGCGATGCAAGATACTGAAGCAGGTCGGTCAAACGGGCAATCGCACAAACCTGTAAACCAAGCTGGTTTGTGACATATTGCACAGCACTGTAGTCCACATCCTGTCCATTCTCTGTGGCTTTTTCCTGCCTGTCGAGCGCAATGGCCACCGCATGCGGTATTGCCCCAGCCGCCCTGATGATGGCAATCGACTCTTTGGCGGCGGTGCCTGCCGACATCACGTCATCCACAATCAGCACCCTGCCTTTGACTGGCGCGCCCACCAGAGTTCCGCCCTCACCATGATCTTTTGCTTCCTTGCGGTTGTAGGCAAAAGGCAGGTTCCGGCCCAGCCGGGCCAGCTCGACCGACACCGCTGCCGCCAGCGGAATGCCCTTGTAGGCCGGGCCAAAAATCATGTCGAACTGCAGGCCTGTGGTTTTCTCTTCGGCCAGCAGCCTGCGCGCATAAAATTGCGCCAGCCGCCCCAGCTTGGCACCGTCGTCAAACAGCCCGGCGTTGAAAAAGTAGGGGCTCAAGCGCCCTGCCTTGGTCTTGAACTCGCCAAAACGCAGCACCCCGGATTCAAGCGCAAACTGCACAAATTCAAGTGCCAGGGTGCTGTCGTTTTGGATCTGTGTGTTGCCGCTTGCCGTGTTGGCCTGGCCGGGCACAGCCGTTTTGTCATTCATCGAAAGTCCCATGTTTAAATTAACCAGCCTGAACCTGAACGGTATCCGATCTGCCACCAGCAAAGGGCTGCAAGCCTGGCTTGAAAGCGCGATGCCGGATTGTATTTGTGTACAGGAGCTGAAAGCACAGGCACCCGACATCAGCGGCCGTTTTGAAGAAATGGCCGGCCTGAAAGGGCACTTTCATTTTGCCGAGAAAAAAGGCTATTCAGGCGTGGCGATTTACACACGGCATGAACCCAGCGACGTCATCACAGGTTACGGCTCCAGCGAGTTTGATGCCGAAGGCCGTTATGTCGAACTGCGTTTTGACCGCCCCGGCCGCGCCAACAGCCCCAAACTCTCGGTCATCAGCTGTTATTTTCCCAGCGGTTCGTCAGGCGAAGACCGCCAGGCCGCCAAATTCAGGTTTCTGGCCGAGTTGTACCCCCGGTTGCTGGCGCTGAAGGAAACCCGCGACTTTGTGTTGTGTGGCGACATCAACATCGCACACCAGGAAATCGATCTGAAAAACTTCAAGGGCAATAAAAAGAACAGCGGTTTCCTGCCCGAAGAACGCGCCTGGATGACCGAACTGCTGCGCGACGCAGAATTTGTCAACGAAGCCGCAGAAGAGCTGACCCAGCGCACCGACCCATCCCTGCGCGGCGGCGGCATGGTCGATGTGTACCGCAAGCTGCAACCCACCACCACCGACGCCGCCTACACCTGGTGGAGCAACCGCGGCCAGGCCTATGCCAAAAACGTCGGCTGGCGGCTGGATTACCACCTGGCCACACCAGCTTTTGCCGCGCTGGCGCGCAGTGAGCACATTTACAAGGAACAGCGCTTTTC
>JAZKIK010000071.1:0-3055 GCA_040384925.1 Pseudomonadota bacterium
CTCCGATCCGATAGCGGAACCACATGGGCAATACCCATCTTCATCCGGTCTTCCGGGATGTTCCACACCTTCTGTTTCAAGTCGATTTCGGCTTTTAGCGCACCACGGGCCTCACTGGATCGGACACCCGTCAGCACCGTAAATTCAAAAGCCAGCTTGAGCAGTTCTGACAGCGTAGACCCCTGCAGTTTCTTGATCAGCTCTGCCGCTTCCAGATAGGGGCAGGACGCATGGTGAGCTTGCTTTCTTTCAGGACGTTGCGGAAGAAGCTGCGGCAACTCATCCCACATCTTCAAGTCATACCCTGGGTAATAGTCATGTGCCGAGGCGTATGTCAACACCGCACGGATACGCTGCAGCACGCGACTCGCCGTTTCCTGTTTGAGCAGCCAGATCGGCGTGAGCACATCAGCGACTGATTTTTTACCCACGCTGGCCACATTCAGTTTGCCGATGACCGGAAACGCATAGGTAGTCAAGGTGTTGATCCACTGGTCGCCATGTTTCGGGTTTTTCCAGGTCGGCTTGAGCTTGCCATGGCAGGCAATCGCGCATTCCTCGAATGTCTTGAGGTTTTCGCGTGCAGTGGCCCTGGCTTCCTGCTCTTTGCGCCGAAACTCAATCGGGTCAATCTTGTCGTCCACCAGCTGCCGAAATTTCTTGGCCCGTTCACGAGCTTCGGCAAGTGACCAGTCGGCAACTGGACCCAGACCCATGTCACGAGTTTTTTTGTCAATCGTGTACCGCAGAATCCAAGACTTGGTGCCGAACTGGCTGACTTGTAAATACAAGCCTCCGCCGTCGTGGTAGAAGCCCGGCTTGGTGGCGTGCCTTACCGCCGCTGCAGAAAGTCGCTCGCGTGCTCTACTCATGATGGAATCAGTTGGTTATAAAACCATCATTCTAACCATAATTGACGTGGCGATGAAACGCTATCCATTGAGGCAAAACGAGACGAAATACGACGGCTCATTTTCCGAAGAATGCAGCATTCATGCGGCTTTGCGAGCTTTTTTGATGCAAAATGAGATTCATCGAGGCAATATGGGAAGTCGGTTATGGACGTCTCCGTTTCCGCCAAAACAAAACTGCCACCCTCGGGTGGCTTTTTTGTGCCCGTCTGGTTTTGTCCAGAGCGCACACCATAATTCAGGGTGTTTTCACGTCCGAGCCCTTCCAACCCATGCGCCTGCGCCACATTGAAGTTTTTAATGCCGTGATGCTGACTGGCAGTGTCAGTGGGGCGGCGCGTTTGATCAATGTGACTCAGCCTGCGGTCAGCCGTACCTTGCAGCATGCTGAATTGCAGCTGGGTTTTGCGCTTTTTCAGCGTGGCAAGGGGCGTTTGACGCCTACTTCCGAGGCGCTGACCTTGTATCCGCATATTGAGCGCCTGTTTGCGCAGCTTGACGAGGTGCAGCGGCTGGCGGCCAATCTCAAGGCGGGGGATGGGGCCAAGGAACTGCGCATTTTGACGGTGCTGGCGCTCAGTTACGAGATATTGCCGCATGCGCTCAAGCTGTTTCGGGTCAAGCATGCAAACGTGCCGATTTCTGTGCGGGCCCTGCATTCACCGCAGATTGTGTCTGCGCTGGCTTTGCAGGAGGCCGATGTCGGGTTTTTGTTCAGCCCGCTGCCCGGTTCGGGGCATTCAGCGCTGGCCTATGAACATCTGGCTGATGGCCGCATGGTTTGTATTGCGCCCAAGGGTTTGCTCGGTGCGCGCCTGCTCAAGCGGGGCAGTGTGGTGCTGGCTGACCTGACCAAACTGCCGGTGATCGGGCTGGATGTACACGACCCGATTGGCCGCAGCCTGAACCAGGCTTGCCGCGAGGCTGATGTGGGCCTGCAGTTCGACATCACGGTTCAAACCTACCATTCGGCGCTGGCCCTGGCGCACCACGGCCTGGGTATTGCGCTGGTTGACAGCTGCACTGCTGCATCGGCCGACCTGGAGCGGGTGGATGTGCTGGCGCTGGAGCCGCTGATTGCTGTACCCATCAAGGCCTTGTTGCCGGCTGGCAAACCCGGCTCTGTCACGGTCAGGGCGTTCATGCGCTGTTTTCAGCAGGCGCTGACCTTTGCCAGCAAAAGCCTGTAAATCGCCAGCAGGTCACTGGTTCAGCAAGGCGGCAATTCGCCCGGCCGAGCCAAAGGCCAGGGTGAACCCCAGCGCGCCGTGGCCAACGTTGAACAGCAGGTTGTCAGGCCCTTTGGCGTGCCTGCCTATGATGGGTCTGGCTGTCGGGGTGGCGGGGCGCAAACCGGCCCAGGGATCAAGCTCGGAAAACCTGCTGCAGCCTGGAAAAACTGATTGTGTCGAGTTTTTGAGCGACTCGATTTGTGCCGCTTCAACGCCCGTGCCGTAACCGGCCAGCTCGGCCATGCCCGCCACCCGCAGGCGTGAACCTATGCGCGCAAACACCACCTTGCGCGCGCTGTCTGTCACACTGACTGCAGGCGCGCGTGTGCTGTCCTCAACTTCCACCGTGATGCTGTAACCCTTGAGCGGGTAAACCGGCAAATCCACACCCAGGCTGCGCGCCATGGGGGCAGACGCCGCACCCAGCGCCATGACAAACTGATCGGCCTCCACCGGGCCTTGTGGTGTTTGGACGGCAACCATGGCCTTGCCGCGAACCAGCAACTGCTCAATCGGGGTATCAAGCAAAAATTTGACCCCGCGTGCGCGCAATATGGCGACCAGGCCTTCGCAGGTTTTCAGGCAATCGGCAGCGCATTCACCCGGTGTGTAAATGGCCCCGGCAATTTTTGCATGCTGATGTGCCAGGGCCGGCTCAATCTCTACACTGCGATTGGCATCCACTGCTTCCTGTGTGCTGCCCAATTCGCGCTGCAGCAGCATTTGCCGGCGTGCTGAGGCAAATGCGCCAGCATCTGAAGGCACTGCGCAAGAAGCGCGGCGCCGATCTCTGCAGTGTTGGATCCAGACATTTCGATGCGACGACCTCGTTCACCAGCGATAGCGGGTGACGAGACGAGCATGATGACGGCTACGAAGGCCGCCATTCGGGAAAAGACTTGCATTTTGTTC
>JAZKIK010000071.1:3065-4203 GCA_040384925.1 Pseudomonadota bacterium
CCATCATGTGCTCAAACGCCAGCCTGCTCTCGGCGGCCAGTTGCAGCAACTGCACTGTGGTGGCGCGTGAAGTGCCAGCATTGCACGCGGCCAGAAACTTCAGGCCCCACAACCACTGATGCACATCGAGTTGCGGCCTGATCTTGAGTGGTGAGGTGGGCGATAGCAGCAGTTTGGGCAATTGCGCCCATATGGCGGGGTCTGCCAGTGGCTGAACGTAGGAATAACTGAGCTGCGAGCCATTGCCGCCGCTGGCACCGCTGCCGGGCAGGGCGCGGTCAATCACTGTGACTTCATGTCCCGCGCAACTCAGCGCATAACTGCTCGCCAGGCCCACAATGCCCGCACCCAAAACACACACCCGCATATCTGCTCCCTCGATTGAAAAGTCAACTTTACGCAGCGGGCTGCGGTTTGAACAATGCCCAAACCATGGTCGCCATGACCTCAGGTTATGCCCGACCTGTTTCTCGGCTTTTGGTGACCCGTTTTGCAATCCATAAGTTTTCGTCATGGCCCTGTCCTCAAAATGAATGAGGGGGCTGGCACGCTTCTTCCTACACTAGCTTTGCAAGCCGACCTCTTTTGACCATTCACCCACCGCCCCCGAAAGGATTCGCATGAAACTCGCTACCCTCACACTCGCAACCCTTGTCTGCCTCGGCCTGGCCAGCGCAGCAGGTGCACAAACTGTGCCCACACTCAAAAAAGTGGCCGACAGCGGCAAGATCACGGTGTCTTACCGTGAGGCGTCCGTGCCTTTCAGTTACCTGATTGGTTCAACCAAGGCGATTGGTTTTTCAGTGGAAATTGCCGAAGCCATCATTGACGACGTGCGCAAAAAGGTCAAAAAACCGAATCTTGAGGTGTCCTACATGGCTGTCACCTCACAAAACCGCATTCCTTTGCTGGTCAACGGGACTTATGACCTTGAATGCGGCTCCACCACCAACAACTCGGCGCGTGGCAAGGACGTGGCGTTTTCCATCAACACCTTCTACACCGGCACCCGTTTGTTGACCAAAAAGACATCCGGCATCAAAAACTATGCTGATCTGGCCAAAAAGACGGTAGCCAGCACCACCGGCACCACCAACGCACAGGTCATTCGCAAATACAGCGCCGAGAAAAACCTCGA
>JAZKIK010000071.1:4213-7893 GCA_040384925.1 Pseudomonadota bacterium
TGCAGCTGATTCTGGGCAAAGACCATGACGACTCGCTGCTGCTGGTTGAAAGCGACCGCGCCCTGGCGTTTGCGATGGACGACATCTTGCTGTTCGGCCTGATGGCCAATTCCAAAAACCCATCATCGCTGCAAGTGGTTGGTGATTCGCTGCAGGTCGAGCCCTATGCCTGCATGCTGCGCAAGGACGACCCCGAATTCAAAAAACTGGTGGATGGCACCATCAGCCGTTTGATGAAGTCGGGTGAATACAGCAAGCTGTACACCAAATGGTTTGAGTCCCCGATTGCGCCAAAAGGCACCAACCTGAGCCTGCCGATGAGCGAACAGCTCAAGGCCAATCTGAAAGCGCAAAGCGACAAACCAGCCATGTAAAGGCACTTGAAGTCGCTAGCGCAGTGCAGGGTCTGCGGCGACTTCAAATTCAGCATCTGCGCTGGCCCCACGCCAGGCCGCGCAGCCAGCCAATTCCCTTAAATTTTTAAGCAGGCGGGTCTTTTCAGGCCCGCCCTGGCGCAAGCCTGGGCGCAAGGTAGCCGATGCGGGCAGAAAGTGGACAAAACAGCATGAATACACAGCAAATCAACAGAACCAGGGTTGTCGGCATTCTGGGCGGCATGGGCCCGGCAGCCGGGGCTGACTTTGCGCGGCTTTTTGTCAAGGCCTGCGCCCAGCACATGTCTGAAAGCGGTGTCGCCGTGTCTGACCAGGCTTTTCCTGAACACTGGCTGGCCCAGGTGCCAGTGCCCGACCGCAGCAGCGCACTTGATTCGCCCGGTTTTGGCAGCCACCAGCCGCTTGAACCCATGCTGCAGGCCATGGGCAAACTGGCAGCACTCGGTGCCACCAGTGTTGCCGTAGCCTGCAACACTGCCCACGCCTGGCATGGCGCCCTGCAGGAGAGGTTTCCGCAACTCGAAGTACTGCACGTAGCCCGCGAAGTCGCCCAGACCCTGGCCGGCCGTGGTGTGCGTGAAGTCGGCCTGCTGGCTACTGAAGGCACTTACCGAGCCGGCCTATACGACCAGGCGCTGGGGGAAGCCGGTGTGCAATGCCACATCCCGCTGCCTGACGAACGCGACGAGCTGATGCGTGGCATATATCAGGGCGTCAAGGTCGGTAACATCGAACTGGCACGTGAATGTTTCACCCGTGTTGCTGAAACCCTGGCCAGGCGCTTCAGGCTGTCAACGCTGATTCTGGGCTGTACCGAAATTCCCCTGGCCCTGACTCGTGTGCCAGGGCTGGACGATCTGGAACTGGCTGACCCTGCAGCCATGCTCGCCAGGGCACTGGCGGTTCGGGCTTATGCGGGTCATGCCTGAACTGTGCACTCTGGTCAGGACTCCAGCGCAAGCCGGGTGCTGCGGCCCCGCATGGGTTTTTGATTGCGCTGCAAGCTGCGTGTCAGTACACGTGTAGCCCGGCGAAGCGAACGATCCAGCGCCGTGCGCCAGTCGCTTGCCAGCGAGGCAATCACCACGGTGCCTGCGGCATCGGTGCTCAACTCGACCTGGCAGCGTTTGTCCACCCCACCACGCGGGCCGTTGACGTCTGAAAACTGCACCTTGGCGCGCGGTACCCAGGCCGTCAGGCGGCGAAGGGCAAAACGCACACGCGCTACCGACAAGTCGCGCATCTGCTTGCCCTCTGCATCGCGGGATTCAAAAATGATCTGCATTGAATAGTCTCCAGTGGGTTGGGAAGCCTCCACGGTACAAGGCGCAAACATTCTAAAAAAGCAGATAATTTCTCATCCAGACTCTTAAAAAACCTGATCATGAGCACACCTTTCAACTACAAGCACCTGTACTACTTTTGGGTCGTGGCAAAAGAAGGTGGCATTTCACGGGCTGCTGACAAACTGGAGATGGCAGTGCAAACCGTCAGCGCCCAGGTGCGCGAGCTTGAGCGCTCGCTGGGTTATGCCTTGCTCAAACCGGCCGGGCGGGGTTTGGTATTGACCGAAGCAGGCCTGGCTGCCATGCGGCAGGCAGACCAGATTTTTCAACTGGGCGAAAACCTTCCGTCCCTGGTGCGCGATGCGGTAAGCGCACCGACTGTGCGCCTGGCCGTGGGTATATCTGACGGCCTGCCCAAGGTCGTGGTGCGCCGCCTGTTGCAACCCGTGATTGCTGAACCGCACCTGCGCCTGCTGTGCCATGAGGGGGAGTTTGACGAACTGCTCGGTGATCTTGCCCTGCATCGCCTGGACGTGGTGTTGTCAGACCGGCCTGCACCGGCCAACCCCAATATCAAGCTGTACAGCCACCGCATGGGGGCATCCACGGTTGCCTGGTACGGCACTGCAGACATGGTAGAGGCAGCAGGCAAGGACTTTCCGCAAAGCCTGGCCACTGTGCCCGTGCTGCTGCCCACTGCACATACTGCAGTGCGCGCCCGTCTCGACCACTGGTTTGAACAGCGCGCCATCCGGCCATGCATTGTGGGAGAGTTTGAAGACAGCGCTTTGCTGGGCACTTTTGGTGCCAGCGGCATGGGCATATTTCCGGCTGCCGAGTGGGCGCATGAGGATTTGCTGGCCCATTACGCTGTGCAGCGCCTGGGCTCCTGCGAAGGGGTTGCCGAGCACTTTTTTGCTATTGGGACTGAGAAGAAGGTGCATCACCCGCTGGTGCAGCGGTTGTTGCAGCCGGTGATTTAGCGGGAGTAGCGGGCCAAGGCTCTGGGCGTGTGGCTTGTGCCCAACGAACATTCCGCTTGTAAATATTATTTAGATCAATGAGTTAGGTAGTATTTTCGAGGATCGTCATCGCGCCGAGTTGACCAGTGAGTCCATCTACTCTTCACCAAAGTTCTTGGGTCTCCACCCGCCCAAATAACGATCAGCGAGTTGCAGCAACTCAGAGCAATCCTCGAAATTTGCCGACCGTAGCTCGTCAATCCGTTGTCGCAGAACTTCCTCAGTTCCGTAGACATCTACCAAGACCTTCCATGCAAGCCGTGCCGACTTGGTTACTGCGCGGCTCCCCATCGCCTGACTGCGACTTTCGCTTCGTGCTGAGAGCAGTAGGCCCCGAGTTATCCGGACATCAGCAGGCACTATCGCTGCGGGTTCGTTGGCTTCAGCTTCTCTTTCTCTGTTTGCGATCAGGACGGAGCGGAGCAGTTCCGATTCGCGGGTGAGCGCATCTACACTTAGTCCTCGGAATTCGGATCGCCAAGTTCGCTCGAATTCTTTGGCGACTTCTTCAGGGACAAGCTTGTGGCCAATTCCTTCCCGATGCCCGACCATCTGAATCAGGGTGAGTTTGCCGAATGCCGTTTCCAGAAGCGGAAGTGCTTCTCGAACCAAGCTCTCAACAAATGTCTCTGAGTTCTGCGAACGAACCAGGCGGTAGACTACTCGGCCAACGGCCATCTGTGTGCCGAGGCCGAACATTCCCTGTTCCTTCTCTGGAAGTGTTGGGAGCATGTTGAGTAGGGTAGTAACCCCGGGCAGAACTCGTTCAGGCGTAACTTCGTCCTCATATGCCTCAAGGGAAACAATTGTGTCCACGATTTGATCGCGATCTAAGCCGCCGAGATGCGCCGAGAACGCGTCGGCATCAGTCATCAGGCCCCAGGCAATCTCAGCCTGATTGAATGCGAGCAATCCTTCACCTGCCACCCGTTCCAAATAGAGACGAAGAATATCTGCGTGGGAAACTCGGCGCTCTC
>JAZKIK010000072.1:0-2012 GCA_040384925.1 Pseudomonadota bacterium
CCAAGGCCTTGAATTTGGGGTCGTCCTTGCGAAACATTAAAGACTGATTTTCGGTGCGCAGCGACTCACCGACGATGGCGAAATCCTTTGGATTTTTGGCGCTGCCAATCAGGCCGGCCAGCAGTATGTCGTCAAGCACAAAAGCCGCAGCACGGCCTGATTCGAGCAGCAAAAACGAATCGGCATGGTCACGGCCAATGATGTTGGTGGCGTCTATTTTCTGGCCTTTTTCTGCTTCTTTCAGCAGCCGGAAAGACGTGGTGCCGGCCGTGGTAGCTACCGGTTTGCCGTTCAGGTCTGAAATGCTGCGTATGCCGGAGTTGCTCTTGACGGCCATGCGCACGTTGTAGCGAAAAATATCGGGCGAAAAAGCCACCTGTTTCTGGCGCTCGACCAGGTTGGTGGTGGAGCCACATTCAATATCCACCGTGCCGTTGGTCACCAGCGGCATGCGGTTCTGGGAGGTGACGAGTTGGTAACGCACCTCAATCGCCGGCATGCCTTTTTCGGCCTTGATGGCTTGCAGAATGCGTGCGCAGATGTCCATGCTGTAACCCAGCGGCTTGTCGCCGTCCAGATATGAAAAGCCGAATGATGATTCGCGGTGACCCAGGGTGATGACACCAGATTCACGGATTTTTTTCAGGGTGTCGTTGCCCTCCTGGGCAAATGCAGCGGAGGCACCAAAAAGCGCAGCTGCGGCAAGGGCCAGCACTAGTGGGCGGCAGATGAGTGCGGAAAAAGCGGACATGGGTACTCCTTCAGGTTAATGAAACAAGGCAAAAAGGGACGAAAAAAACGGAAAGGCGGCTTGAAGCAGCTCAGGTATCTATGCTTTTGATGGCAGCCTGCACAGATTCGGCAAGCCGTGTGGCGATTTCCTGCAGGTCTTCACGGCTGGTGATGTAGGGTGGTGCCAGCAAAATATGGTCACCCTTGTTGCCATCGACCGTGCCGCCGCCGGGGTAACACAGCAGGCCGCGGGCTGTGGCCTCTTTTTTGATGCGGGCGTGCAACTTCAGAGCCGGATCAAACGGATTTTTGCTGGCACGGTCAGCGACCAGTTCAATACCCCAAAAAAAACCGCGCCCGCGAATATCACCCACATTGGGATGGCTGCCCAGCGCTTCAGACAGCATGGCGGCAAAAACCGGCGCATCGTTTCTGACCTTTTCAAGCAGGCCGTCGCGCTGAATCACCTGTTGCACCGCCAGCGCTGCTGCGCAAGCCACTGGGTGGCCCAGATAGGTATGGCCATGCTGAAAAAACCCGCTGCCTTCAGACATGGCCTGAACAATGCGGCGGTGCGCCAGCACTGCGCCCACCGGCTGGTAACCACCGCCCAGCCCCTTGGCAACCGCCAGCAGATCGGGCACCACCTCTTCCTGTTCACAGGCGTAAAGTGTGCCGGTACGTCCCATGCCGCACATCACTTCGTCAAGAATCAGCAGCACACCATGGCGGTCGCAGACTTCGCGCACGGCCTTGAAATAGCCTGGCACTGGCGTCAGCACCCCGGCGGTGGCACCACCCACTGTTTCGGCCACAAAGGCAATCACACGTTCGCTGCCGTAGCTGGTGATGGCGGCTTCAAGTTCTGCCGCCAGCCGCAATCCATAAACCTCGGGCGTCTCATCTGGCAACATGTCGCGGTAGGCATAACACGGCGACACATGGGTTGCGGGCACCAGAATCGGTGCAAAAGGCTCACGTCGCCACTCATTGCCACCCACTGCCAGCGCGCCCAGGGTGTTGCCGTGGTAACTCTGGCGGCGCGCGATGAAGTGGGTACGCTGCGGCTGGCCGATTTCAACAAAATACTGGCGCGCCATCTTGAGCGCGGCCTCCATCGCTTCCGACCCACCACTGAGCAGATAAGCGTGGCTCATGCCCTCGGGTGCGTTTTGTATCAGTTGCGCTGCCAGTTGCTCAGCCACCTCGGTAGTGAAAAAGCTGGTGTGGGCGTAAGCGATGCGGTCAATCTGCGCATGCATGGCGGCCAGCACGTCCGG
>JAZKIK010000073.1:0-2708 GCA_040384925.1 Pseudomonadota bacterium
CCGATCCTACTCAAGCAGGCACATCCCCAGCCGCCACAATCCCCATCGCCTGCACACTCTGCGCGTTATACCCAGCCCCAAGCAGCGCCCGATTCAGCGACTCCCGCATCCGCCCCAATGCAGACTCAACCTCTGCCAGCTCAAGCCCAAGCGCCTCCACCACATCAGGCTTTATAACAGGCGCACCAGTCAAACCGTCCCAGCCCAGCAGGTTCTGGTTTTCATTGATATCAGCACTCAGGTTATACAGCTCCCACTGTGTATTGACAGGATTACCCGGCTCCCAGTAGCGCACAAGTTTCCAGGGTTTCTCAAAAAACGACTGCACATGATTGGGCTGGACCACCGGGCCAGATACCTTTAGCGGCTGGCGTGTGGTGGGCTCGCCGGTGGGGCTGGTCAGGCGTTCGGTGATGGTGGTGTACCAGTCGTAGCGGTCGGGGCTGTAGTTGGTGTCCAGGGGTGCGGTGATGTGGTCGTCGCTCACAAACAGCACGCCCTTGCGCTGTGGCTCGGTGCCGTTTTTGATCAGCGGGCTCAGGTCAATGCCTGCCAGTGGCTTGACGGTGTGGCCCTGTATACATTTGCCCAGAACGGTCTGCTCGTCAGGGCTGAAACCGGCCAGGCCCAGCAGGGTAGGCACCCAGTCTACATGGATGGTGTGGCTTTCAACGGTGCGCATGGCCTTGTCGGGGTTGACCAGTGGCGACGAGATGATGGCCGGGATGTGAATGCTTTCCTGATACGCGCCGTACCACTTTTCAAGCTGGCCGCCATGGGCACCGGCCAGCTCGCCGTGGTCTGAGGTGAAAACAACAATGGTGTTTTTATCCAGGCCGCTTTCATGCAGGCGTTCCAGCACGGCGCTGATCTCAAGATTGACCAGGTATTGCAGGTAAAGATAAAACTCCAGGTACTTGCTGTACCAGTCCTGCGCGTCGTCCTGCATCTTGAAGGGGTAAGGCGACGGTATCACCGCATTCTGGGCGCGCAAGGTCGTCAAGGCCAGCTGAAACTTGTATGAGTAGTCGTATTGGCAATCCGGTTTGCCAGCCAGGTCGGACTGCCAGTTGGCAGGCAACTTCACGCCATCCAGCCTGAAGCCACCGGGGTTCAGCGGCACACGATAAGTGCCGGTGAAATTGTTGGGTGCCTGGCCATAAGTGGGCGGCTGGCTGTGCTTGCCCTTGACGGGTGCGCCGTAGGGGCTGATGGGCTCCTGCAAGGTCGGTGCGGGTGTCTCGGGGCCGGGTTGTTCGATGGCCGGTTGCCACGGGAAGGGGTAGGCACCAATGTCATGCGGGTTGACAAACGAGGCGACGGCCAGCCAGGGCCGCTGTTTGAAGCTGGCATTGGTCGGGTTGTTGCTGTTGATAATATTGGCCTCCACCCCCAGCGCCTTGCGCCGCAAAAAGGTGTTGACCAGATCGGTGTAACTTTTGTCGCGGTACACACCCAGGTTGGCAGTGCCAAAACGCTGGTCGGATGGAAAAGAATACTCCCAGTCACTGAAACCCCACTGCTCAATGTCACCCATGGGCGGGTTCGACAAATCCCAGCGGCCAAAATAATGGGTGTCATAACCTGCAGCCCGAAACCAGTCACCCATGGTGGGCACACCGTCTTGCGGCAGCCACGGAAAAGCCGGGTCGGTGTCTATCTTGAACATGCCTTCGGTCTGCGTCACGCCGCTGCGGGCGCTGTACTGCCCGGTCATGATGGTGGTCCGGCCCGGCACGCAGGCAATACTGGAGCAGGTGTGGTTCTGCAGCGAAACCCCATGCTCACGCAGCAGCCTGAAACCCGGAAACAGATCGGCAAACGGATTGCCAGCCAAATCACCCTGCTGAAACCGCAATATCTGAAACAGCGCGTCATTCGGATCGTCCGGGTAATGCGGCGGGTAACGCATCTGGTCAACCATGATGAAAAGAATGTTGGGGCGGGTGTCTGCCGATGTGTCTTCGTTGCTGGTGTTGTCGCCGCTGTCACTGCTCATGCTTGCCTCCGTACAAAATTGCTGATGTTTTTAGCTGGCAGGCCCTGGCTATAGAGCGCAGCCCGGCCTGAGCCAAAATTATGGAGTGACGAAATGCGCGTGGGTATTGTTTTTTGATGTGAATATGACCGCATGGCGCGGGCTTGCTGCTTCACTGCTGGGGGCCAGCACTGTTTAACCGGCACACCACTTCAAGGCCACGGCGTGCCGCCCTGGCTCAAGCCTTGTACCCATCCGCCCCATTCGCCAGAAACGGGCTGTTCTGCTCGCGCACCAGCGCCGCTGCGTCGTCATACAAAAATGGCAAAAACGCATAACGCTGGCCGCGTCTTACAGCCGTGACTGAATGCAGCAAGGCGCCTGAAAACACAATGCCTGCACCGGCGGGTATCTTGTAGGTTCTGGGGCCGTATTCGGGGAAACCCAGATCACCTCCATCAAAGTCATCATTCAGGTTCAGCGACAGGGCAAAGCGCCGGTGCGCCGTGCCTTTGGTGGTGTTGTCGCGGTGCGCCCTGAAGTGGCCGCCGCTCTCGCTGTCGTAACAGCCAACGATGTAGCGCTCCATGCGCGAGGCTTCAAATGAAAAGGCGCGGCGTATCAACGGCCGCACGCGCTGCTGTATGCGCCGCTGAATCAGGTTGCGCAAATCGCCTTCGGGAATCTGGAAGTCGTCACGCCGCTTGTGATACGTGTCGTGCGCACCCAC
>JAZKIK010000074.1:0-4773 GCA_040384925.1 Pseudomonadota bacterium
GCACACTTCGTGTCGCTTCCTGCCCGCGAGGGGGGCGCTGCGCCTGCGGCCTGGCAAAGCCAGTTCCGCGGCCCCTGCTGGAATGTGACCCCCACGCTCGCACACTTCGTGTCGCTTCCTGCCCGCGAGGGGGGCGCTGCGCCTGCGGCCTGGCCCTTCGACAGGCTCAGGACAGGCCAAGGCCGGTTCCGCGGCCCCGACTTGAAGGATGAGTTGCTCAGTTCACCCACTCCAATCGTTGCCCCGTCGGGATACGCATGACAGATCCTGTTGTCGAGATCAAAAAACTCTGGACCGTCTTTAAAAACGGCGACAAGGAGTCAGTCATCCACAAGGACCTCGACCTGAGGGTTGAGCGTGGTGAGGTGATGTCGCTGGTTGGTGGTTCGGGCACAGGCAAGACCGTGTTGTTGCGGCAAATGCTGGGGCTTGAAAAACCGACCAAAGGTGACATTGCCGTGCTGGGCAAGCCGGCTGCCGAGCTGGGCAAAAGGGGGGCGGCCAGCCGCGTGGGCATGCTGTTTCAGCAGGGGGCCTTGTTTTCTGCCTTTACCGTGCTGGAGAACATCGCTTTTCCGCTGCGTGAGCTCAAAACACTGCCCAAATCGCTGATTCGGGAAACCGCCATGGTCAAGTTGCAAATGGTTGGCCTGGGCCCGGACGCTGCCGACAAGATGCCCAGTGACCTGTCGGGCGGCATGATCAAGCGGGTGGCGCTGGCGCGTGCCTTGATCATGGACCCGCCGTTGCTGCTGCTGGACGAACCCACAGCCGGGCTCGACCCGGAAAGCTCGGACAGCTTTTGTGCGCTGCTGCGTTCATTGCATCAGGACATGGGGCTGACGGTGGTGATGGTCACGCATGACCTGGACACGCTGTTTGAACTGAGCACGCGGATTGCTGTGCTGGCCCAGCAAAAGGTCATCATCAATGCACCGCCCAAAGAAGTGGTGGCGTTTTCGCACCCGTTTATTGAAGAATTTTTTCTGGGCGAGAGAGGGCAGCGCGCAATGGCCTTGCTGCATCAGGCCCCGGCAAACGCCTAGACGATCAAGAGATCACAAGAGCAAAGGACATTCTTATGGAAAACAAAGCCCATGCCATGGCCGCCGGTGCGTTTGTACTGGTGGTGACAGCCTTGCTTGCCGTGCTGGCCATCTGGCTGATGCGTGACAACACGCAGCGTGATTTTTATGAAATGTCCACGACTGAAACCATCTCCGGCTTGCAGCCGCAGGCGGCCGTGCGTTTCAGGGGTGTACCGGTGGGCAAGGTCGAGGTGATCGGGTTTGACGAAAAAATCAAGGGCAATGTGCTGATCCGGGTATCGATTGACCGCAGTGCGCCAATTACCAAGTCAGCCTTCGCCACTGTCGCCTCGCAAGGCGTGACGGGCCTCGGGTTTATCCAGCTGGAAGACAAGGGTGAATCGACAGAAAGGCTGGTGCCCAACGACGAAGACCCGCCGCGAATACCGCTTAAACCCGGCGGCCTCGACAAACTGCTCAAACAGAGCGAAGTGATCTTTAACCAGGTCGAGCAGGCCAGCATACGGCTCAACAAATTGCTGTCTGACGAGAACCAGCAAGCCATCACGGGCGCAGTGCAGCAAATGGGCGATGCTGCAGCGAGCATCAACCGCCTGGCCAAAAGCATGGAGCCCACCATCGCCACCTTGCCCGCGCTGTCGCGTGATGCGACCGTCACACTTAAATCGGTGCGCAGCGCCGCAGACGAGGTTGGTCTGACGGCCAGCCGCCTGAATGAAAAAGGCGGTCCACTGGACCGGCTGTCCGAAGGTGGCACCGCCCTGGCAGCAGGCATTGAAACCTTCAGCGCTGCCACCTTGCCCAAACTCGGTGAAGTCGCCGACGAAACCGCCCGCACCATGCGCCAACTGCGGCGTACCGTCAACGCGGTGGATGACAACCCTCAATCACTTATTTTTGGCAACGGTCCGCCGACACCAGGGCCGGGTGAGCCCGGATTTACTGCAAACGGAGTTTCAAAATGATTCATTCTTTTTACCAAGACAGGCGATTTGCTACTGAATCAGCAGTTTCTCGTGCCCTCTGCACTGGTGCAAAAGGACTTTTGGGCTTGATTTTTGCGGGTATTGTGTTGGTGGGCTGCTCGGCGCTGCCTGACAAACCTGTTCGACCCGTGATGTATGACTTTGGCCCTGGCAACCTCAGCACACTCGCCACCACACGGCAGGCACCGCTGGAGGCGATTGCAATTGATGACATCAGCACCTCGGGCGGTGCGATTGACAACATGGCGGTGCTTTACCGGCTGGCTTACGCCGATGCACAGCAGTTGCGCCCCTATTCCCAGGCCCGCTGGAGCATGCCGCCCGCGCAACTGGTGCGTCAGCGCCTGCGCGAAAAACTGGGCCAGCGTCGCGCCGTCTTCAACGCAGGTGATAGCGCCGCAAGAAACCGCAAACAAAACACAGTGCTGCCGCTGCAGCTCAAGATTGATCTGGAGGAGTTCAGCCATCTGTTCACTGCAGCAGACACCAGTGTCGGCCTGGTTCGCATGCGCGCCAGTCTGCTGGAAATCACACCTGTGGGTGAAAAACTCATGGGCCAGCGCAATGTGGTGGTACAGCGCCCAGCACCCACGGCAGATGCTCCCGGCGGTGTGCGCGCACTGACTTTGGCGACCGATGCGGCGATTGAGGAAATCGAACAGTGGCTGCAACAAACCCAGTCGCTGCCGCGTTAGGCCGACCTTGGTAATTCGGCTGAAACACAAAAAAACAACAGAGGGCTGTAAGTGAAATGCTATTTCAGCTTTGTTTTTTGCTGCTGGATAGATAGCTTTAGACCGTGAACACGTTCTTGGACGCTTGCAGGTATTGCGCAATGGTTTTATTCGATGCCTGAAGCTGGTTTTTCCAGTTTGTAAGGGCATCAAGTCAGTGTCTGGCCTTGTCTGCGGTTTCAAATGACCGTACATCCGGGTGGTCATAAAAGTGTTCCGTCACATCCCGGTGCGATACTTGCATTTGCAATTCGAACTTACTGTTTACTTACTTTGATCTGTCGCCTCTGCCAGGTAAAGAAAAGCAAATATGCCTGTCTCCGTTTGTTTGCCAGAGGTGGCAAGCAATATGACGGGCATTTAGCCAACGACACCAGAGCCTGATTCTGCGCTGTTGAATGAAAAAGTGGTTCTGTTGTGTCGCACTTCTCCAAGCGTGTTTGGCGGTCTACTTTTTTGGTTTATTTTTAATTTTCAAGCATGAAACTTCTATCCAGTATTTCTTTGTGTCTTGCGGTGCTGTGCGCTTCATGTGGTGGTGGTGGCGGTGGCGGTACATCGACCGAACGTACGGTGTCCTTTCCTGCTGGCACAAGCTCCACGCCCTGGCTGTCAGGCACGCTGGACTTCAATGTTGTTCCACCGCTGGTCAGTGGTGAAACGCTGGCCTGCCGGATTGATGCCAGTACGGCGGCAAGCTGTACTGATGTCAGCGGCAATGGGCGCTTGACCTATGGCACGCTGGCTCAGGGCAGTCACAGCCTGAATGTGACCATTACCGGAGCTTCCGGTGCGCGCACTTATGTGCTGCCATGGGAAATTGCTGCACCTGATGTGCTGGTCATGGGTGGCACACCAGCTGGTATTGCCGCCGCACTGGCAGCCGGCCGACAAGGGCAGAAAGTGGTGTTGATCGAGTCCAGTCCCTGGCTGGGTGGTGTCATGTCTGGCGGTTTGACCAAATCCGATATTGGCAGGTATGGCTCAGGTTATCTGGGCGGGATTTCCATGGAGGTGTTTGATCGCATCCGTCGGCGTGGGCAGGAACTGGGCACTTGCGTTACCGCTGACGACTGCCCCCAGTACTTCGACTTTGAGCCCAAAGCGGCCAAAGATGCTTTTGAGGCGATGCTGGCTGAAGTGAAAAACGTGTCGGTGCATCGCAATCTGGCCATCACCGGTGTTCTGAAAACCGGTACACGCATCACGGCAGTTGAAACCCCACGCGGGCGTGTTGCAGCCAAGATGTTCATCGACGCCAGTTATGAAGCCGACCTGACCTCCATGGCCGGAGGCAGTACCACGATGGCTCGTGAAGGCCGGCGTACTGATCTGGGTGAGGAGTTTCATGAAGACGAAGCAGGTAGCAGGACGTTCAATACGCCTTATGGCCTGGTGATTGATCCTTACGTGATCCCTGGCGTCCCGAGCAGCGGACTGATTCCCTTTGTTCAGCCCAAACTCAAGTCCACGCCTGCCATCGGGTCGGCTGACCGCCTGGTCATGGCCTACAACTACCGCGTCTGTGTGACGGACGATCCGAATAACCGTGTGCCATTTACAAAACCCGCTGGCTACGACGCCCGGATGTACGAAGGTGCCGGCCGGGTTGCCGAGGCCATGGCGGCCAGTGGCCGTACAACGCTGGACAAGCTGTACTTCAACCCGGCACCTACCGTACGCTCCAAAAACAGCGCGTATTTCAAACATGACCTGAATGGTGGCTCGGTATTTTCAACCGACATGACGGCACCGAAGCTGAACCAGGCTTATCCTGAAGCGAATGCCGCAACCCGCGTCCAGATTGCCCTGGAATACCGCAACTACATTCAGGGCTTGCTGTATTACTGGCAGACCGAGCCACGTTTTGGCGCACTGAATGCCAAGGTCGGTCGTTTTGGTTTGTGCAAGGATGAGTTTGTTGACAATGGCAACTTTCCTTACAGGCTTTATGTACGCGAATCCCGTCGTATGGTGGGTGAATATGTGCTCAATGCCAACGAT
>JAZKIK010000075.1:0-1800 GCA_040384925.1 Pseudomonadota bacterium
CTGCCGCCGGGGTACGCGCCCACCGCGATGTACCTGGTGGCGTTTGAGGCGGTGGACGGTGACGCGAAGTCTCTGCTGTCAGCCAGTGCCGCCATTCAGGCCGGCAGCGAACACCCGCTGGCCCGGGCGGTGCTGGACGCTGCCACACGCGAAAAAACCCCAGCACAACAAGCAAGCAAAGTCAGGGCGGTTGCCGGGCGCGGCATGGCGGCCACGGTCAACGAACGTGATTTGCGGCTCGGCAGCACACCTTGGATGGATGAATTAAAAGTTGATTTGAGTGTTTTAAAAGCAAAAGCCGATGTTTTGCAAGCAGAAGGCCGCACCGTTTCATGGCTAGCCGATGTGACGGAAACACCAGTTTTGAGAGGGCTATTGGCCTTTGGCGACACCATCAAACCCACAGCAAAACAGGCAATTACGCAACTCACTTCCCACGGCATCCGTTCAGTCCTGGTCACAGGTGACAACAAGGGCAGCGCGCAGGCAGTTGGCAGCCTGATGGGCATCACTGAAATCCGCTCCGAAGTCTTGCCTGAAGACAAGGCGCGCATCGTGGCAGAACTCAAAGCAAACGGCGCTACGGTTGCCATGGTGGGTGACGGCATCAATGACGCACCGGCCCTTGCCGCTGCCGATGTAGGCATTGCCATGTCCACCGGCACCGACGTGGCCATGAGCGCGGCAGGCATCACGCTGATGCGCGGTAATCCGGCGCTGGTGGCTGATGCGATTGATATTTCACGCCGCACCTACGCCAAAATCAGGCAAAACCTGTTTTGGGCATTTGTTTACAACATTGTGGGTGTACCGCTGGCGGCTTTTGGTTTGCTGAACCCCATGGTTGCCGGTGCGGCCATGGCATTAAGCAGTGTCAGTGTCGTCGGCAATGCCTTGCTGCTGCGCCGCTGGAAGGGAAGTGAAAAATGACAAGCGAACATTTCAATATAGGCGAGGCCGCTCGCCGCTCCGAGGTCTCGGCCAAGATGGTGAGGCATTACGAATCCCTGGGCCTGCTGCCCGCCATCCACCGCACTGACTCGGGTTACCGCCAGTACACCGACAAGGAGGTTCATACACTTCGCTTCATCAAACGCTCACGAAGCCTGGGCTTCAGCATGGTCGAGATCACGGGCCTGCTCAAACTCTGGCAAAACCAGCAGCGCTCCAGCCTGGATGTGCGCAACATCGCCGTCAAACATGTGAAAGAACTGAACCAGCGCATCGATGAGATGCTGGCCATGAAACGCACGCTGGAACACCTGATTCACTGCTGCCACGGCAATGAGCGGCCAGATTGCCCGATTCTGGACGAGTTGGGAAATGTTGGCGATAAAGTGCAGAATAAAGCCGCTGCATCCTGAACTTTTACGGTCTTGAACAGTCATTCAACTCCATGCGTTATCTCATCGTCATCATCATGATTGCCCTGCTGCCCTTGCGCGGCTGGGCTGGGCATGTGATGGCGGTGGACATGGCATCGCTGCAGGTCGCTGCAGCCAAAAAAGCCGCAGCGAGTCAGGCTGCAAATGACATCATCGCGGCCATGCCAGCAGACTGCCCGATGCTGGCCCAGGCTGGTGCTGATGAGGAGCCAGCCACCTCAAGCGCCCATTGCAGTTGCGACACTTGCGAGTTGTGTCTGGCGCTGGCTTCAGTCAAGGACAGCGGCTTTTTCCAGGCCGTGTTTACTCCCCACACCGCGCCACGCGCTGCAAATACCGGTTTCAGCAGCGCAGATCGCTCAGCTGGCCTGAAACCACCGATTTCCTGATCTCCAAACCCGAAGTGCGTCCGGCG
>JAZKIK010000076.1:0-4137 GCA_040384925.1 Pseudomonadota bacterium
ATTGGCTGAGGCTGGCATCGGCTGGACCCCTATCTCATTTACATCACGCCTGGGCAAGGTGGGCAAGGTGTGGGATTTGCTGCGCATGTACGGCATGGCCGTCCGTCTTCAGATGCGCCACAGCTTTGGTCTGATCCATTGCCGCAGCTACCAGGCTATGCAGGTGGGTGTGCTGTTGAGCCGTTTGACGGGCGCCCGGACCATTTTCGACATGCGGGGCCTGTGGGTTGATGAGCGCGTGGACGGTGGTTTGTGGGTGCAAGACCGCTGGCAAAACCGTATTGCGTACAAAAGCTACAAACGCATCGAGAAAGGCCTG
Organism: Pseudomonadota bacterium; assembly: GCA_040384925.1. Lineage (GTDB taxonomy): Bacteria > Pseudomonadota > Gammaproteobacteria > Burkholderiales > Burkholderiaceae_C > Polaromonas. The sequence continues at coordinate 320 of JAZKIK010000076.1, forward strand.
CTGGCCAGTGCCGATCATGTGGTGGCGCTGACGGATCGAGTGGTGCCAGAATTGCGCCGGCTTTCACCCGGAATGACGGCGCCGGTCACCGTGATTCCCTGCTGCGCGGATTTCAATCATTTTGTGGTACCGGCAGATGCCACAAGGCAGGCTACGCGCGCAGAATTGGGCATTGCACCCGGTGCGCTGGTGCTGTCTTACCTGGGCTCGCTGGGCACCTGGTACATGCTGGATGAGATGCTGCGCCTGTTTGCTGTGGCGGCGCGACAGCGTCACGATGTGCAACTGCTCTTCATTACGCGCGACTGGCGCGACGAGCACGAAGCACTGCTTGATTCCATGGGCTTGCAGACGTTGCGTCATCGCATTCACGTGCGGTCTGCCAGCCGTGATCAGGTGCCGGTGTTGCTCGGCGCCTCGGACATCATGCTCAGCTTTATCAAGCCGGCTTATTCGAAGATGGCCAGCTCTCCCACCAAGCTGGCAGAGGCGTTTGCGCTGGGTATCCCTGTCATCAGCAATACCGGCGTGGGTGATGTGGATCAGATCACGCATGATCTGGATGCTGGCGCTGTGGTTGATCTCCGCGAAGCCCAGGCGTTTGACAAACTGGCTGCCGAACTGGACTTGATTTGCGCCAAGGGTGGCGCCGGCTTGCGCGCCCGCGCGCGCGAACGCTTTGGGCTGGAGGTGGCCGAGGCGTCCTACCGCCAGGTCTATGCGACGCTGGAACGTGCGGCATGAAGGCGGCCACCCTGCTTGATGTCTATGTGGTGGACGTGTGCGGAACTTTGGTGCGTGACGACACCACGCTAGGGTTGCTGCACCACCATTTCGCGCGTGACGGGAATCGGCGCTTTCGCTACATGCTGTTCTGCGCCATGACGGCACGCCGCAGCCCGCTACGGCTGACATTTGCAGTTCTGGAGAAGTTGACGGGCCATCACTTACTCAAGCATGCAGCCGTGTGGCTGCTGGCGGGCGACCAGGTGAATTCCTTAGATCAAAGTGCTGCTGAATATGCAGCCCGGCTGCTGGCGTATCGGCGAGTTGGTTCTGTTTGGCCGTTGCTGGATGGGCCGGTGCAGGCACATCGGGTGATACTCGCATCGGCCAGCGTAGAACCGGTGGTGGCCGCGCTTGCATCGACCATGGGCGTGCGCCATGTGGCGAGTAGGCTGGGTCAAGAGGCCGGCATTCTCACCGGCCGCTATGTGAACGACCTGACAGGCCGCAAGGAGCAGGCATTGATTGAAAAGTATGGCCGCGACGTGCTGGCTGGACAGGTATGCGCCATCAGCGACAACTTCAGCGACCGCCCCTTGCTGGAAAAAGCAACCCAGGCGTATGTGGTCCTGCACCGCGAATCGCACCGCCAGCGCTGGCAGGGGCTTAATGCCACGTTTTTACAGGTGGGCGAATGAAGCTGGTTTATTTGCTGCCTTTTGCCTATTTCTATGACACGCGTCTACGTACCGGCAGCGTGTCCTTTCATGTAATTTTTGAATGGCTGGCCGCTGTGGTACTGGTGCTGGCGGTTGGGGCGGCCGACCCTGCACAGGCATTAACAGCCGCCGGACTGTCTTACCTCGCTTTCATCAGCCTATATGAAATCGGCTACCTGGTTAACGACCTGTTTGCCTCGCGCACAGAGGCCGGTGGCCGCCAGCGTGGGCCGCAAGGTGCTGGCGGCGTGTGGGTGGCAGCCTGGTTCGTCTCGCGGTTGGTGGCGTTCATCTCCGTCACGATGCTGATGGACAAGCTAACAGCCCCGGAGTGGTGGTCGTACTTTCTGGCGCTATGCGTGGTGTTTGCACTGCACAACGGGTTGAAGGATCGGGAGTTCAAGGCCGCCACTTTCATTTGGCTGGCGTGGTTCAGATTCATGGCGCCCGTGATGTTTGTGGTGCAAGACACCCAGCGCCTGGGCGTCGGGCTGGCAGCAGCCATGGCCTATGCTTCATTTCGCCTGTTCGGTTACCTGAACAGCAAGGGGCTTCTGCAGATGCCTGGCCGGCAGCGGCCGGGGTTCAGATTGTTCTTTTTTCTAATGCCGTTGGCCGGCGCGCTGGCGCTTTGGCCGTATGACGGTGCGCGCGGCTTTATGGTGCTAACAGCATATTACGCTCTGGCAGCGGCGCTCGGGACAGCACCTCAGGCAATGCGCCAGCGCGCTAAAAGTAAGAGAAACAGGAATCATCTTTAGTGTGTGGATTTGCAGGTTTTTTGACCACGAGCGCTGGTCCATTAGGAGACATAGCGTCGGTGGTAACGGACATGGCACTAGCCACTGCACATCGCGGCCCGGATGACTTTGGTGCCTGGGCCGACGAGCAAGCTGGCATTGCGCTAGGCCACCGCCGCTTGTCTATTGTGGATTTGTCTCCTGCAGGGCACCAACCCATGGCCTCAAGTGGAGGCCGTTTCATGATGGCTTTCAATGGTGAGGTTTACAACCATCTCGACATCCGCGCCGAGTTGCGGGCTGCTGGCGTCGCGCCGGCTTGGCGCGGTCATTCGGACACCGAGACGCTGCTGGCTGGCTTTGAGCACTGGGGCGTCGAAGCCACATTGGTCAAAACCGTGGGCATGTTTGCCATTGCCCTGTGGGATGTGAAGGAACGCACGCTGCACCTGATGCGTGACCGCTTTGGCGAGAAGCCGTTGTATTACGGCTGGGCAGGCAGCGATACAGGGCGGGCCTTTGTGTTTGGCTCTGAGCTCAAGGCATTGCGCGCCTTTCCGGGCTTTGCCAACCCGGTGTGCCGACAGGCGTTGGCGCAGTACATGCGCTTTATGTACGTGCCTGCGCCACGCAGCATTTACCAAGGTATTTACAAGCTGGAGCCGGGCTGTTTGCTCAGCATCACCGGCACACCGCCAGCAGCTGCGCCCGCGCAACCCCTACGGCCGCCTGCTACGCATGGCACGCTATCGATGCGGCGTTGGTGGTCGCTGGCTGATGTGGTACGCGCTGGGGCAAAGAAGCAACTGAACGATGAGGCCGAAGCAGCGCAGCAGCTGGAGCAGCGCCTGCTAGACGCAGTGCGCCTGCAGTCGCTGGCCGATGTGCCACTGGGCGCGTTTTTATCGGGCGGGGTGGATTCTTCTGCCATCGTGGCGCTGATGCAGCGTCAGTCTACGCGCCAGGTCAAGACCTTTACCGTGGGATTTGAAGAAGCCGGGTTTGACGAGTCGCCCCACGCGCGTGCCGTGGCCAAACATCTTGGCACCGACCATGCCGAGATGTTTGTGACAGCCGCCGAGGCGCAGGCCGTCATTCCACGCTTGCCCGCCATGTACGACGAGCCGTTGGCCGATTCGTCGCAAATACCCACGCATCTGGTGAGCCGCGCTGCGCGCCAGCATGTGACCGTGGCACTCTCAGGCGATGCGGGCGACGAGCTGTTCGGTGGCTACAACCGCTATTTTTGGGGTCCGCGTATCTGGGCCAAGCTGGCCTGGCTGCCTTACGCCGCTCGCCAAGTGCTGGCAACTGCACTGACTGCCGTGCCAGCAACTGGGTGGGACAGCTTGGGTGGCAAGCTGGGCGTCGTTCGATCAGGTGAAAAGCTGAACAAGCTGGGTAGGGCTATACGCGGCGTGCACAACCTGGATGATCTTTATCTGAGCCTGGTATCGGAGTGGCAAGACCCGGCTGCAGTAGTTAAGGGAGACGGATCGACATTTGGCGAAGCCAACTTTAGTCAGCAATTAGAGGCTGAAGTTTGCTCTACAGAGGCTCCGCCAAACCTCACCGCCGTCGAACGCATGATGTATCGCGACAGCATGACTTACCTGCCCGATGACATCTTGTG
>JAZKIK010000077.1:0-1702 GCA_040384925.1 Pseudomonadota bacterium
GGTCAGCACCAGTTCGTGGGTGGCGGTGCTGGGGTCTGAGATGGCAGGCATCAGGTTTTTCCTTGTCTTGGTGTGAATAAATCGGTGAACCTGCAGTCAGTCAGACATCCATGATGACTTCAAAACCGCCATAAATGATCCGTTTGCCATCAAAAGGTATCTCCATGCTGCCAGACGCCATGCGCGGGTCGGCCATGACTTTTTTCCAGGCCTCGTCGCGCACGGCGCGTGAGGGCCAACTGACCCATGAAAACACCACGGTTTCGTCGGGTTCGCGTTTTACTGCCATGGGAAAGGATGTGAGTTTGCCTTCGGGCACGTCGTCGCCCCAGCATTCCATCACTTTGGTGGCCCCATACTCCTTGAACAGCACGGCAACCACCTGGGCATGGGCCAGGTAGGCCTCGCGGTTGGCTGTGGGTACCGGGGTCACAAATCCGTCAACGTAGCTCTTGGTGATAACTCCTTTGAAGTGCTGAAAGAAAGAATGGCTGGCTCAACAGGGTTTGAACACTAACTGCCGCCAGCCACCGGGTCAAGCCCCCGCCTTCTGCACTGGCAGACCAAAAACACTGAACCCGTCCTACACACCATCAGCGCTGGCAGACCTACGATAGGCAGCTGAATCGACTCAATGAGGTCAGCATGCCAGTTGGTGACATTCGCAACAATTCGTACCCTGCTGCGTACGCAGCGGCGGCATTGATGGTGGCTTTTTCCGCTGCATGTATCGGCGCGCACGCACAGGAAAAACCCGCCAGCACCCTACTCGCGCCAGTTACCATCTCGGCCAAGGCCAATCGCGACCCGGTTGAAAAGTCTTACCGCAAGATGGTCAGCGGCATGGATTTGTTTGACAAGCAGCAAACCAGCCTGGCACCCAATGCGGCCCTGCGCTTCAAGCTGCTGCCGCGCCATCGCGACACCGACATGAACAATATCGAAATGGATGTGCTTGGCACGGAAACTGAGTTTGCCGTGCCGATTGCGCCGGACCACAGCTTTACGCTGCAGCGCAACCCAAAAGCTTTTGCTGAAAATGCGCAGGTGATCCCCAACCGCAAGGCGCAAAGCATGACCTGGCGCACCGACATTCGTACACCGGGCCTGCCGCCCAATACAAGGCGGCTCGGCGATTTGCGGCTGGAATGCCGTGTGGGCATGGAGTCTGGCCTGATTTCAAACAGCAGCAATGTGTTTGGGCGTTTTATCAAGGCGGTGATCAACACCCCCGCCTATTGCGACAAACAGGTTCCGCTTTACCTGTTTTTTGCAGAGCGCCCGCTGTTTGGCGTCACGCTGGTGGCGGGTGCGCGCCGCGAAGTCTTGCCGATTGAAAACCTGTACGCCGCTGCCAGTGACGACCCCGGCCTGAATGAAGACCTGCCCTATTGCGACTGCGAGGTACTGGTGGACAGAACCTATGTGCTGCCGCTGGGTGACCTGAGCTGGCCCAACGACACACTGGTGGAGTTTGAATATATGGACGACTACTGACATGCTGCGGCAAACTTTTTGCACCGGTTTTATGGCGCTGGCCCTGGGCTGGCTTGCAGGCTGCGCTGGTCCTGGCGGGCTTTTTAATGCAGGCAACACGGCACCGCCCTTTCGTGACTCGGCCATGAGCATGCAAACCGCCACCAGCCTGGTCCTGCCAGGGCAATCCAGCAAGGCAGACGTTCAGGCCGCACTGGGCAAGACA
>JAZKIK010000078.1:0-2355 GCA_040384925.1 Pseudomonadota bacterium
CGCAGGCCAGCACGGTGTGGCAACGGCCACCATCTGCGCACGTTATGGCCTTGAATGTGTGGTTTACATGGGCAGCGAAGACGTCAAACGCCAAAGCCCCAACGTGTACCGCATGAAACTGCTGGGTGCCACCGTGGTGCCGGTTGAAAGCGGCAGCAAGACCCTGAAGGATGCGCTGAATGAGGCCATGCGCGACTGGGTTGCCAATGTGGACAACACTTTCTACATCATTGGCACGGTGGCCGGGCCCCATCCCTACCCGATGATGGTCAGGGATTTTCAGAGTGTGATTGGCACTGAATGCATCGCGCAGATGCCCGAAATGGCGGCGGGCAAACAACCCGATGCGGTGATTGCCTGCGTAGGTGGCGGCAGCAATGCCATGGGTATTTTTCACCCCTACATTCCTTATGAGAACACCCGGCTGATCGGCATTGAAGCTGCTGGCGAAGGCATGGACAGCGGCAAACATTCAGCATCACTTCAGCGCGGCCTGCCCGGTGTGCTGCATGGCAACCGCACTTATGTGCTGCAGGACGAAGACGGCCAGGTCACGGAAACCCACAGCATCAGCGCTGGCCTGGACTACCCCGGTGTTGGCCCTGAACATGCGTTTTTGAAGGACATTGGCCGTGCCGAATATGTTGGCATTACCGACAGGGAAGCACTGGACGCGTTTCATTACCTGTGTCGCACCGAAGGCATCATCCCCGCACTGGAATCCAGCCATGCCGTGGCCTATGCCATGAAGCTGGCCAAAACCATGCGAAGTGAGCAGTCCATTCTGGTCAATCTGTCAGGCCGGGGCGACAAGGACATTGGCACCGTGGCCGATTTGAGCAATGCAGACTTTTACTGCCGCCCAAGTTGCAAGGGCCAGTCGGTCAAGGGCAATGAACACGTGCTGCAACAGGTGGCTGGAGTTGCAAAATGAGCCGCATACAAAACACCTTTTCAACACTCAAGGCACAAGGCCGTACGGCGCTGATTCCTTATGTAATGGCCGGCTTTCCGTTTACCGATGTCACGCCAGACCTGATGCACGGCATGGTCAAGGCTGGCGCTGATGTGATTGAACTGGGCATTCCCTTTTCAGACCCCAGCGCGGATGGCCTCGTGATTCAGAAAGCCGGTGAAAAAGCCCTGGCCCTGGGCATAGGCCTGGCCAAGGTGCTGGACATGGTCAAGACATTCAGAAGCCAGAACAGCAGCACGCCGGTCGTGCTGATGGGCTACGCCAACCCGGTGGAACGTTATGACATCAAAACCGGTGCAGGCAGTTTTATCAGGGATGCCGCAGCCGCTGGCGTGGATGGCGTGCTGATCGTGGACTACCCGCCAGAAGAATGTGAAGATTTTGCAGCGAATCTGCGTGCCAGCAATATGGACCTGATTTTTCTGCTGGCACCCACCAGTACCGACACGCGCATGGAACAGGTCGCACGTGTTGCCAGCGGTTATGTGTATTACGTGTCGCTCAAGGGCGTGACGGGTGCGGGCAATCTGGACACAGCTTCCGTCGAGGCCATGCTGCCACGCATTCGCCAGCATGTACACATCCCCGTAGGCGTAGGTTTTGGCATACGCGATGCAGCTACCGCCAGGGCCGTTGGCAAGGTGGCTGATGCGGTGGTGATAGGCAGCAAGATCATCCAGCTGATTGAAAACCAGCCCCGTCATGAAGTAGCCAGGGTCGCCCACGATTTTCTGGCTGAAATTCGCGCCGCGCTCGGCTAAGCCGTCCTACCTGTCCTGCTGAAAAACACGGCGCATAATTCTGTCAACACACGTAACACACAAGGAATTCAATCCATGTCCTGGCTAGAAAAACTCCTTCCCCCAAAAATCTCCCCGACCAATCCGACCGAGCGCCGCAGTGTGCCCGAAGGTTTGTGGATCAAATGCCCAAGCTGCGAAGCAGTGCTGTACAAAACCGACCTGGAAAAGAACCAGAATGTTTGCCCACAGTGCAGTCATCATCATCGTATAGGCGCACGGGAGCGGCTGGACGCCTTTCTTGATCCGGAAGGCCGTTACGAGCTGGGACAGGAAGTCCTGCCGGTTGACGCACTCAAAGTCAAGGATGGCCGCAAATACCCTGAACGCCTGAAAGACGCGCTGGAAAGCACGGGTGAAACCGACGCACTGGTTGTCATGGGCGGTGCGGTACACAACATCGGTGTGGTGGTTGCCTGTTTTGAGTTCGACTTCATGGGCGGCAGCATGGGCAGTGTGGTCGGTGAACGTTTTGTGCGCGGCGTGCATGCAGCCATTGAGCAAAAAGTGCCGTTTATCTGTTTTACTGCAACTGGCGGTGCACGTATGCAAGAAGGCCTGCTGAGCCTGATGCAGATG
>JAZKIK010000079.1:0-11520 GCA_040384925.1 Pseudomonadota bacterium
GGCTGCACTTGTGGAACAAGGTCACAAAAAAGAAGAATTTTTGATCGATACTCCAGTCTGATTTTTCGGTTCCTGGTGTGCCGCCTGGCACACCAGCGAACTTGCAGGCTGCAGCTTGTACGATGAAACCTTGAACTTGATTTAACTTCAGCTCACATGACACCTATGGATCCGGACCTCTCTCACGTTGGACCACGCGACAAGGCTGAGATACTTGCGCAGGCCCTGCCATACATCCGCAAATTCCATGGGAAAACCATGGTGATCAAATATGGCGGAAACGCCATGACTGACCCGGCTTTGCAGGCTGATTTTGCGGGGGACGTGGTGCTTCTCAAACTCGTGGGCATGAATCCGGTCGTTGTTCATGGTGGTGGGCCACAGATTGAGACTGCGCTTAATCGCCTGGGCAAAAAAGGCCAGTTTATTCAGGGGATGCGGGTCACCGATGAAGAAACCATGGAAGTGGTTGAGTGGGTGCTGGCAGGGCAGGTTCAACAGGACATCGTTGGCCTGATCAATCAGGCTGGCGGCAAAGCTGTTGGCCTGACCGGACGTGATGGCGGTTTGATCCGGGCCAAAAAACTCAGCATGACGGATAACAAGGATCCGTCTTTGGAGCATGACATTGGTTTTGTAGGCGATATCGTCAGCATTGACCCCAGCGTGGTCAAGGCGCTGCAGGATGATGCCTTTATTCCCGTTATCAGTCCGATTGGGTTTGGCGAGGGAAATGAAAGTTACAACATCAACGCTGATGTGGTGGCAGGCAAGCTCGCAACAGTTTTGAAGGCCGAGAAACTGGTTTTATTGACCAATACACCCGGTGTTCTGGACAAGGCGGGCAATCTTTTGACTGATCTCACTGCACGTGAAATCGACGAATTGTTTGCCGACGGCACTATTTCTGGCGGAATGCTGCCAAAAATTGCAGGCGCACTTGATGCTGCAAAAAGTGGCGTCAACTCCGTACATATCATTGATGGCCGTGTGCCTCACGCCATGCTGCTTGAGATTTTGACCGAGCAGGCATTTGGCACGATGATCCGTTCGCACTAGCTAGGAGCCTGTCGGACGTAGGAATCGTCGGCTGCAAATCTACCGCAGCGGTCTATTTTTCGCCCGTGGTTTGATTTTCAGGACAGAAAACTGGCAACTTTCTGTTTTATGGAAGGCAAATCAATTCTGTGTTCTTCAAGAAGATAGTCGTAAGTTCCGCAATGTGAAGAAAAGCGGTCTTCTATACCGATTCGATAGACCGGAACTCGGTGCCGGGCTGTTGCCAGTTGTTCGGCAACACATGCTCCCAGGCCGCCAATGGTTGAGTGTTCTTCAAGTGTCACAACACAGTCAACCCGTCTGGCAATGTCGTCGAGTGCGCTGAAGTCCATTGGTTTGATGGACGGTGCACTCCAGACTTCTGCATCCAGCCCGTCTTTCACAAGTTGCAATGCAGTGACGACCATGGAGCCGGTAGCAATCAGGGCTATTTTTTTTCCAGTGGTACTGACTGGCAATAATTTGCCGATCGTCAGATCGACCTGGCTGGTGTGAACGTCGCCCTTGTCGCTTTTTCCCATGCGTAAATAAACCGGTGTTCCCAGTCCGATTGCCAGTTGCATGGTTGCTGTCATCTCGAACCTGTCCGATGGTGAAAGCACCGTCAATGCCGGAATAACCCTTGTGCACGCAATATCTTCGGTACATTGATGGCTGGTTCCAAGATGGCTGTAAACCAGACCTGCTCCGTCGCCAATCAGTATGACAGGCAGGTTTTCGTAACAGACATCAATCTTGATCTGCTCAAGAACACGCATGGGTATAAACGCCGCCAGCCCATAAACAATGGGTTTGAAGCCGGCTTTGGCAAGCCCGGCAGCAACGCCGACCATGTTCTGCTCTGCAATGCCGCAGTTGATATATTGCTCGGGCCGTGACTTGCGGAAGGCATCAAACAGCGCATAACCATGGTCGCCTGTCAGAAGCAGCACCTTGGGGTCGTTGATGGCCGCAGCAAGCAGCGCGTCGGAAAAAGCGTTTCTCATGATGAGCTACCTATTTCCATGATTGCAGCCTGATGGGTTTCCGCGTTGAGTCGCGTGTAGTGCCAGATATTGTCATTTTCCATAAAAGACACGCCTTTGCCCTTCACTGTATTGGCCACGATTGTTTTGGGTCGGCCATTTTTCTGCTTTTTAAGAGTGGTGTATGCAGCATCAATAGCCGATTCATCATGACCATCAATGGTGATGGCATCAAAGCCAAAGGCGGTGAACTTGTCTTCAATGCTGCCCAGACCCATCACATCATCTGTTGAACCCATGGCCTGAAAGCCGTTTTTATCAACAATGACGATGAGGTTGTCGAGCTTGAAATGGGCTGCAAAAAGAATCGCTTCCCAAATGGCTCCTTCATTCAATTCACCGTCACCGACCAGGGCATAACAAAGCTGATCGGTCTTGTTGAGTTTTGCCGCCAGAGCAAGACCTGCAGCCACCGACAGCCCATGTCCCAAAGATCCGGCCGTGACTTCCACCCCTGGAATATGCGCGTCTGCCAGCCCCTTCAGGCGGGTGCCATTTTTGAAGTATTGCGCCATATCGTCGTCATGCAGCCAGCCCAGTTCATGCAGGCAGGCGTATTGCGCCATGACACCGTGGCCTTTGCTCAGCACCATGTAATCGCGTGTGGGTGCATCCGGCTTGCTGATGTCAAGCCTGAGGTGATTGCGATAAAGCACCGCCAATAACTCGACAATTGAAAATGCGCAGCCAATGTGTACGGTTGCACCTGAATAAGCCATGTCAAGAATGGCTTTTCTAATCCGGCTGGAATCAAATTTTTTCATGCCTGTATGGCCTTGCGGCTCCATTCAACGGTTTTTTGCAGTGCCGCATCCAGTGCTGTGTATTGCGCCAGTGACAGTTGTTTTCGGGCTCTGGATGTGTCCGGTACGTATCGCGCAGGTGCCGTCAATTCTCCCGCCTGTGGTGCCGTTTGCTGCGCCATCGGCAGCGGGCTGTCAGTGGCTGCGGTCGCTATTTTTTCTGCAAGCCCGGCAATCGATATCGGGTTTTCCGAGCCCACGTTGTAGGCCTGCCCGCGTTCACCGTTCATGAGAATATGCAAAAGCCAGACACAGGCGTCCAGCATATACAAATACGAGCGGACCGGCCTGCCATCACCCTGAATATGAATCGGCTTTTGCTGGATGGCATCACGGATGAAGTTGCCTGCCGCAAATGGGCCGTCCAGAGGCAATCCTGGCCCGACCAGGGCAAATATGCGTGCAATGCTGGCGTCAAAGTCCAGGCGATTCGCCGCTTCGCAACTGAGCCACTCGGCTGCCCGTTTTCCGTTCCCATAGGCTGACTTGATGTCCAGCGGGCTGGGTGCTCCGGGGAATGACTCGGGTATCAGTTCCAGTGTGGGTGGCTGAACACCATAGACCGCACCGCTTGAGGTCAGGAGAAACTTTTTTGCGCCACTGCTGGCGGCCAGATCCAGAACACGTCGGGTGCCATACACGGCTGAATCAAATACCTTGTGATGGTCACCCGCCTTTTTGCCGTCAGCTACATCGGCGGCTGCATGAACACAAAGATCAAACCTGCCTGTGGGTTTGCGGAAGTTGCTGACATCACCTTCTATCAGTTGCAGCCATGGTTCGTTAAAGAGGTGAGAGGCAAATGCCTGGGCCTGCGCTGGGTTTCTGCTCAGAACCACCGCTTCCATGCGCGCACCCAGCCTGAGATTGGCTTGTTTGATGACTTCAAGCAGCCACATTCCGATAAAACCAGTGCCGCCGGTGATGAACAGTCTTGCTCCGCCATACTGAGACCAGAAACTGGCTGTCAGCGACAAGACCTTGTCGAGGTCATCCGGAGGCAGTGCAGGGCGCATGGAATCCGTCAGAAATTCACGCCAAGATAAGCCTCAATCTTGCTGGCAGCAAATTCGAGCATGGCCGGTGTCAGGGCTGGCTGTACCCCAATCCAGAATGTGTTGTTCATCACATTGTCGGTATGGGTCAGATCACCGCTGATGCGGTATTTTGCGCCAGCCATATAAGGCTGGCGCGTGAGGTTGCCAGCAAACAAAAGACGGGTGCCAACCTTGTTCTGGTCCAGATAGGTCAACAAATCAAGCCTTGTGACAGGGCAGTTCTCCTTCAGGGTAATGGGAAAGCCAAACCACGAGGGATCAGAGTGTTCAGTAGCCTGCGGCAGGTGTACAAATTCTTCACAGGCCTTGAGCCGCTCTTTCAGGAATGCAAAGTTGTCCTTGCGTGCCTGAATGAATGCAGGTGCTTTTTCAAGCTGTGCCAGGCCGCAGGCCGCCTGCATGTCCGTGATTTTCAGGTTGTAGCCCAGGTGGCTGTAGGTGTATTTGTGGTCATAACCTTCAGGCAGCTCACCCAGCTTCCAGCAAAAACGTTTGCCGCAGGTATTGTCTTTTCCCGGTGGGCAATAACAGTCACGACCCCAGTCGCGAAAACTTTCTGCAATGGTTTTCAGCTCGTCGTGTCTGGTAAATACGGCACCACCTTCTCCCATGGTGATGTGGTGAGCCGGGTAAAAACTCAGGGTGCCGATGTCGCCAAAGGTGCCAACCATCTGTCCCCGGTAAGTGGTTCCGAGCGCATCACAACAGTCTTCAACCAGCCACAGACCGTATTTTTTGCACAAGGCCGTCACGACATCCAGATTAAAGGGATTGCCCAGCGAATGGGCCAGCATGATGGCCTTGGTTTTGGGCGTGATGGCCGCTTCAATCTTGCTGGCATCTATGTTGTGTGTGAGCCTGTCCACGTCCACAAACACCGGTACAGCGCCAAACTGCAGGATGGGGTTGACGGTGGTGGGAAAACCTGCAGCCACACCAATCACTTCATCGCCCTGCTTGATGGCCCGCTCACCCAGTTTGGGTGACGTCAGGGTACTGAAGGCAACCAGATTGGCCGAAGAACCGGAGTTGACAGTGATGAGGTGCTTGATGCCGATGAACGCGGCCAGTTTTTTCTCAAACTCCGCATTAAAACGACCCGTGGTCAGCCAGCCATCAAGTGATGCCTCGACCATGTATTTCAGTTCAGCCGAATCCAGCACCTTGCCCGAAGGCGGCACCATGGTCATGCCGGGCATGAACGGGTCTGGATGCAATGCGATGGCAGCATATTCTTCTACCAGTGCGGCGATTTGTGTTCTGAGTGCGTCGGTTTTTGCGTTTTGCATTTAAATAGCTGGCCAGTGTCAGGCAGTGGCAAATTGTTGGTAAGTCTGGATCTGGGCCAGTGTTGCAGCACGAACATCTGCGCCGCCAAGCCTTTGTTTATTCCAGGCAACGATCAGGTCGAGTGCGCCTTCAAGCTGCAGCGCAGGTGCCCACTTCAGGCGGCTTCTGGCTTTTGAAATATCGAGTTTGAGGAAATTTGCTTCATGCGGATGTTCGCCTGCGTCTGCCTGCCAACTGGCACCCTGGCCCCATTGTGCGACCAGTTTTTCGGCAATCCAGCCGACGCTGCGTGCATCTTCGTCCCTGGGGCCGAAGTTCCAGCCTTCTGCAAAAGCCGGGCCTTCCAGGTAAAGCCGTTCAGCCAGGCTCAGGTATCCCCGCAGGGGCTCCAGCACATGTTGCCAGGGGCGTATGGCGTGCGGGTTACGAATGCTGGCTGCTTTGCCTGCTTCAAAAGCATTGAGCATGTCGGGAATGAGGCGGTCTTTGGCCCAGTCACCGCCGCCAATCACATTACCAGCCCTGGCCGTTGCAAGGGCAAGGCCATGCTGGGCGTAGGTCAGCGGGTTGAAAAATGAAGACCGGTAGGCCGCACTGACCAGTTCGGCGCAACCCTTGCTGCTGCTGTAGGGGTCATAACCCCCCATGGCCTCGTTTTCACGGTATCCCCAGGCCCACTCGCGGTTTTCGTAGCACTTGTCGGTGGTCACATTGACCACGGCCTTGATGCCAGGTGTCTGCCGCACGGCCTCCAGCAGATTGACGGTGCCCATGACGTTGACGGCATAGGTATCAACCGGTTGTGCATACGACTCCCGCACCAGCGACTGGGCGGCCATGTGAATCACTATTTCAGGCGCAGCCTGCTGCATGGCAGTCTGTAATGCCGGCAAATCCCTGATGTCGCCCATGACGGATTGCATGCCTGTTTCAACCCTGGCGGCTTCATACAGGCTGGGCTGGGTCGGTGGTGCCAGGGCATAACCGGAGACCTGCGCACCCAGGTTTTGCAACCACAAGGACAACCAGCTGCCCTTGAAGCCTGTGTGGCCGGTCATGAAAACGCGCTTGCCGCGCCAGAAATCAGGCTTCATTTCCAGGTCTTCCAGGGGGCTTTGCCACTGGCCCAAAGTTCTTCCAGGTAGGTCTTGTCACGCAAGGTGTCCATGGGTTGCCAGAAGCCGGTGTGCTGGTAAGCCGCCAGTTGGCCTTCGTCAGCCAGGTTTTCCAGGGGCGAGCGTTCCCAGATCGTGCTGTCGTCGCTGATGTAGTCAATCACCTGTGGTGACAACACAAAAAAACCGCCATTGATCATGCCGCCATCACCCTTGGGCTTTTCACGGAAACTGCGGACCTTGTGCCCGTCAAAATCCAGCGCCCCGAAGCGCCCTGGCGGGTAGGTTGCCGTCAGTGTTGCCTTGACCTGGCTGGCCTTGTGAAAATCTATCAGCGCGGTGATGTTGACATCACTGACACCATCGCCGTAGGTAAAACAGAAGGCTTCATCATCTTTTACATACGATTCAACACGTTTGAGGCGCCCGCCCGTCATGGTGTCGTCACCCGTGTTGACCAGGGTCACACGCCAGGGTTCGGCGTGGCGCTGATGGACTTCCATGGCGTTTTTGCTCATGTCAAAAGTCACGTCAGACATGTGCAGGAAGTAGTTGGCAAAGTATTCCTTGATGACATAACCCTTGTAACCACAGCAGATGATGAAGTCATTGACACCATGCGCCGAATAGATCTTGAGGATGTGCCAGAGTATGGGCATGCCGCCAATTTCTATCATCGGTTTGGGTTTGGTATACGTTTCTTCAGAGATTCGTGTTCCCAGGCCGCCGGCGAGGATAACTGCTTTCATTGTCTGAGCCTTGTCTTGTAATCGGTAATTCACGAAAGGCGCTTTTTGTGCGAGTGCCCAACCGCAATCCTCGCGGAAGGCTGATTTTAAGCGTCCTCATGTTGCCGGAAATTCCCTTGTCAGAGAAGCCTGGCTTGCCTGCTACAGGGTTTGTCCTTGGATCGTTCAAGGCATAAAAAGCATAAAAGACGGTAGATTGAATGCTTGAGGCCACAAGGCTTGCCTGTGTGCTTCGTCAGCATTGTGCAAGTCCACCTCTGCCAGACTATGCTTTTGAATTGGTGGCCCGGCATTTTCGTGCAACCCTCCTCAACTCTGTACAAATTATGCGACTCCTTCTGGTTGAAGACGATGTGATGGTGGCCAGTGGCATCAAGCTGGGTTTGAGTGATGCCGGTTACGCCGTGGACTGGGTGGGCAGTGCCGAGCGTGCCGAAGAGGTGCTGGTCGGCGAGACATTTGATGCGGCCATCATTGACATTGGCCTGCCCAGAATCGATGGGCTGGAGCTGACACGGCGCATCCGGCGCAGCGGGCTGGCGATGCCGGTGTTGATACTGACGGCGCGTGATGCCCTGCAGGACAGGGTTCAGGGCCTTGACCTCGGCGCTGATGACTACATGGTCAAACCTTTTGAGCTGCCTGAATTGCTGGCCCGCCTGCGTGCCCTGTTGCGCCGTTCACAGGCCGCAACCAGTGCGACCCTCAGTTTTGGCGCGCTCGAACTTGATTCGGCCAGGCGCGAAGCGCGGGCTCATGGCCAGGTGATAGAGCTGGGTCCGCGTGAGTGGACGGTGATGGAATATTTGCTGATCAATGCGCCCAAGCCCGCCAGCAAGGACAAGCTGCTGCAGGCCCTGACGGGCTGGGACAAGGAGATCACCCCCAACGCCATCGAAGTCTATATCTCGCGTCTGCGCGGCAAGCTGGAGCCGCACGGTATTGCCGTTCGGTCAATTCGCGGTTTTGGTTACCGGCTTGAACTGCTGGCACCTGCTTGTGATCCGCTTGCCTCCTGAAGTCCAGCGGCATGAACTTTTCTGTCCGCCTGCCCGGTTTTTTGAAAAATCGCTGGCAGGTGCTGAGTACCGGTCTGACTGGCAGTCGGCTGGTTCCTGCTGCGATGAAATCTGGCTTGCAGCGCCGGCTGTTATTGCTTTTGCTGCTGCCGCTGGGCATTTTTGCGCTGGTGAGTATTTATTTTGACTACCGTACAGCCAGCAATGTGGCGCTGCAAAAAGATGCGCGGCTGGTACGGCTGATTCCGCTGTTGGCCGACTCGGTCATCGCGCCAGGGATTGCGCCCGACAGCGCGCCGGTGCTGTTGCTGGCCCCGGAAATCGACGATTTTATTCATGACCCGACTGGCACAGCGGGTTTTCGCATTTCAGACCTGCAAGGAGGTTTTGTGGCCGGTGACCCGTGGGTAAGCGTTGTCATGCCCGCCACCCATGAGCCAGAATTTCACAGCATGGAAGATGCTGGTGTGACCTACCGCATCGCGGTGCAGCGTGTCAAAACCGCTGCGGGCGATTTCATTGTTCAACTGGCTGACGGGTCTGACGCGCGCCAGCAGTGGGTGCGTTCGATTCTGTTCAAGGTCTTGTTGCCCAACTTCATTCTTGTACTGGTCGCCGGTTTTGCCGTCAACTGGGCTGTCACGCGGGCGCTCAAACCGCTGTTTGACCTGAAGGACGCGGTCGAAAGGCGCAGCCCACGTGACCTCAGTGCCATAGATCCGCAGGCCACACCCGCCGAAGTCCAGCCGCTGGTGACCGCGCTGAACCGGCTTTTCAGTCTGGTCAACGACCAGGCCGAGGGGCAGCGTCGTTTTGTGGCCGACGCTGCGCACCAGTTGCGCACCCCGCTGGCCGGGCTGCAGGCGCAGGTAGAAGCCTGGGCGCAGGCGGCCCGTGCCAACGGGGCAAATGGCAGCCTGACGCTTTCGGCCGACAAGATCATCAAGCTGCGCAGCGCGACCCGGCGCACTTCACAACTCGCCAATCAGCTCTTGGCCCTGTCGCGCGCTGATTCGTCGGCAACCTCTGCGCAAACCATGCAGCGGGTGGATCTGAAGGATTTGTGTGAATCGATTTTGCCCTTGCACCTGGACGCCGCTACCGCAAAAGGCATTGATCTGGGGCTGGAGGCGCAGGCTGCACAGGCCAGTGGTTACGAATGGTTGCTGCGTGAACTGCTTGGCAATCTGGTGGACAACGCCGTCAAATACACACCGCCCGGCGGGACGGTGACGATACGCTGTGGCCAGGTCGAAAGCGACATCGCCGCCCAGACTGTGGGCAACTGGCCAGCGCCTGATCCTGCCAGCACTGCCCAGACCCACAAACGCTGGGGTGTTTTTCTGGAGGTGGAAGACGATGGCCCCGGCATAGCCCCGGCTGAACGGGCCAAGGCGCTGCAGCGTTTTTACCGGGTCCTGGGCACTGTCGGCGAGGGCAATGGCCTGGGCCTGGCAATTGCCGATGAAATCGCCCGTGTGCACCATTCACATCTGGACTTGAGTTATTCAATAGATCAGTTGCAGCCGGGCAGCGATGCTCAAAATGACGGCCAGATACGGCCACGTGGCCTGCGTGTGCGGCTGAGTCTGTGATCCCTCCAGCCGGTTTGCAAGTGCTTCGGCAAGTGCTGCAACCCGCATATTCCCGGCCATGTGCGCTAATTTTGCTGTGCGAGAATCAATTGAAACAGTTCTTTCTCAATTGCAACCATCTTCCCAACACCCATGTCTGACCTGGCACCTGAAACCGAATTGAGCCCGCCTGCGGTGCCCGCGATTGCCGAGGCGGTGACGCGTAAACGGCCCAAACCGGGTGAACGACGGGTGCAGATTCTGCAGGCCCTGGCCACCATGCTGGAGCAGCCGGGTGCCGAACGCATCACCACGGCTGCGCTGGCGTCCAGGCTTGAGGTCAGCGAAGCCGCGCTTTACCGCCATTTCGCCAGCAAGGCGCAAATGTTTGAAGGTTTGATTGATTTCATCGAACAAAGCGTTTTTACGCTGGTCAACCAGATTGCCGAGCGTGAACCTGAACCGGCCTTGCGCAACCGCAGGCTGGTGGTCATGGTCTTGCAATTTGCCGAAAAAAACCCCGGCATGACACGGGTGATGGTTGGCGACGCCCTGGTTTTTGAAAATGATCGCCTGCAAGAGCGCATGAACAGCTTTTTTGACAAGCTGGAAGCCAGCCTCAAACAAAACATTCGCGAGCTGGCGGCCGCAGAAGGCGCAGCCACACCCACTGTTGATGCCCAGGTTCAGGCTTCGGTCATCGTTGCCTTCATGATGGGCCGCCTGCAGCGTTTTGCGCGCTCTGGCTTTTCGCGCCTGCCTTCCGAACATCTGGATGCCAGCCTGGCGGTGGTGCTGGGCTGATTTCGGATCTTCGGCCTGTTTGATGCGTAAAAACTGCATCTGCGGGCGGATAACAATTCGACGACGATGCTGCTGATCAATTTCTGCGGTTTTGCCATGCAACTGCATGCCAGCGGTGCGATTTATTTGCCGAAATCCCGAGACTTGTTGATTGCCGACGCCCACTTCGGCAAGGCCCAGAGCTTTCGCAGCCTGGGTGTGCCGGTGCCGCAGGGCACAACCGCCAGCAATCTTGACCAGCTTGATATGCTGGTCGCTGAAACTGCAGCAAAAAGAATTATTTTTTTAGGTGATTTTTTGCACTCAGCCTGGGCGCAGGGCCCGGTTACACAACAGTCATTGGCCGACTGGCGTGCCCTGAATCCGCAATTGCAGCTGACGCTGGTGCGCGGCAACCACGATGACAAGGCCGGTGACCCACCCGCATCGCTTGGGATGGCGGTAGTGGATGAGCCGCTTTTTCTAAAAAATCAGGCTCAGGACTGCCTGGCACTGTGCCACCACCCACAGCTGGTGGCCGGTGCTTATGTGCTGGCTGGTCATTGGCACCCCTGCGTTTCGCTTTATGGTTCTGGCCGTGACCGGATGCGTTTGCCCTGCTTCTGGTTCGGGGAGCCGCAGACCCATGGCTGCGGTGTGTTGCCGGCCTTTGGCAGCTTTACGGGCATGCATCCGATAGACCGGTGTGTGGGTGACCGGATTTTTGTGGTCGCTGGTGAAGTAGTGCGCGAGTTGCCGGGTTAGGCCTCGCCCCGTTCACTTGCACCAAGGCCGACTCCTCCGGCTCGATAACGAGGAGGCTTCGATCGAACTGCTCATGAACCTCACCCGCGAGAAGACGGAGCTCGGCACCGGCAAGGGAGCGCTTGGTTTCGATCGTCGCACTTGGCTCGATTTGACGAAGCTCGGTGACAGCGGTCATCCTCCGGCGGCGCATCTTGCCTGTTGATGTACACG
Source organism: Pseudomonadota bacterium (assembly GCA_040384925.1). GTDB lineage: Bacteria > Pseudomonadota > Gammaproteobacteria > Burkholderiales > Burkholderiaceae_C > Polaromonas. The sequence goes on from JAZKIK010000079.1 coordinate 11,454, forward strand.
GCCCTGGTGGTGAATCACGGCAACAGGAACTGGCGCTTTACTCACCAGTCAGTAATTTAGCAGACAA
>JAZKIK010000080.1:0-524 GCA_040384925.1 Pseudomonadota bacterium
CGGCCTCCAATTGGTTGAGTTTTTCGACTCCACCCCTTGGGTCAATATACACTTCCTCCATTAGTCGCTTCTCCGCAGAGATTGCTTGTAGCCAAATACTTGTGAACTGCGCACCAACGCCTCCCACTTGCATCTTTCGACGGAGCACGTCCTTTTGACTGTTGATTCTTCCCAACTGAAGCATTCCCTCGTTGTCGTACAGGAAGTTCTCGCCAGGGTGTCTCAGCAATATCTCCTTCGCTTCCTCCACGGTCACCTTCTTTGCTTCGATTGCGGCCAGTTCTCTTCCGTCCTCAGCAAGAGGGGAAGCCTGTAGCGAAAGCGTGGAAGCGTTTAGGGTCGATGCAGCATGCAGACGGTGATACAGATTTTGCCCGGCCTCTTTAAGACGGAGATTCGGCAACCTCGCGCATTCAGGAACTTCTGCAACGAGGTTTGCAAGCTGGTCTGTGAAGGCTTCCATCGGCGGCCCTTTATGGAAGAGCAGTTTTTGCATCACGCCGAAAACAACTGCTGGCTCAAAG
>JAZKIK010000080.1:534-939 GCA_040384925.1 Pseudomonadota bacterium
CACGGCTTTGCTCAGCACAATAAGCGCCGATTTGTAGGGCTCGTCTATCCGGGTGAAGGAGCTGCAATTTTTGCACTCATGAACCAAGCGCATAGGGCTCGAAGCTAGGGTCTTCGGCTTCCTTGCAGTGGCCGCAGGCACGTAAGGTTTGACGTTCGAAAACAGAATGTAGCTGCGTATTGACTGGCCGTGGCGAACGTGATGGCCGCAATGTTTTTTCACTGAATCTATAAAGCCGTCGTCACTACATACCCAAGGCGAACCGGCGTTGACTGAAGTCTTAGATTGAATGGCATCGAAGCGCCCACCTCCACAATCGGCTAAGAGGTCGTCGTGATGCTCCATCCAAACGGCGGTATAGTCGTTTTTCCTAGCGACGGCAGCACAGAGAAAAACGACCCCGGC
>JAZKIK010000080.1:949-8106 GCA_040384925.1 Pseudomonadota bacterium
ATTGATAGGAGAACTGTTGCTGTATCTCGTCACCCCGGTCCGCCTGCAGAGTTGGCCTACCGTTCGATTGGCCGGGCAACCCTAAAGGTATCGCGTAGCCAGTCGCGGCGACCCCGGTCAATGACTTGCTGCCAACATTCGACATGGCTTGTTTCCGAAAGCGTTGTAACAACATCTCTCTCCCAGTCGCACCGTGGTTCCTGCGATGCTCGGTGGAAGTCCATTTCAGGTTCCCGAGTACCCTCGGTTGTAACGAGATAATTCGGTCAAGCATAGTCGATTTTGTGCTGGCGCTTCATGGTAGAGGCAGAAGCAAAGAAATGAAAATAGAAACACATAGCCACTGATGCGGATCAGCCGTCCGCAAAAGTTAACCCAAACTGCACCATTTCTTTTTCGAATCACCCCATGTCCAGATTCAATTTGACCCTTTCAACAAGGTGACTGACACTGCGCCAAGCCGTCGCGGCGCGCATGAATTTCCTACCCCACACAGTTTTTAACAAAAGCCAATCTGGCCAGTCGCTGCAAAATAGCGTTTGGTCTAAGGTCAAGCCATATGAACCACCCTGCTCATCTGCCCGAAGTCAAGGCGGTAACCATTGCTACCGCAGACGAGTTGCGTGCACGCATTCGCAAAAAAAGCCAACTCAAGGGCCGGCAGGCGGATGAGGTGTCGGTGGATGAAGTTCGTGCGTTGATCGGGCTGCGGCCAGTGGACGGTCACCGGCGTGATTTGCTGATCGAGCATCTGCACAAGCTCAACGACGCATACCGCTGCCTTTTTGACCGCCATCTGGTCGCGCTGGCCAAAGAGATGAATATCCCGATGGCCGAGGTGTATGAGGTCGCGACTTTTTATCACCACTTTGAAGTCATCAAGGGTGACGACAAAGCGCCTGGTCTGACGGTTCGGGTTTGTGATGGCCTGGCTTGTGAGCTGGCGGGGGCTGCTGATTTGCTGGCGCGGCTGCCTGCCTTGCTGGGCAGCGAGGATGTCCGCGTGATTGCAGCACCTTGTATTGGCCGTTGTGAACAGGCACCGACTGCGGTGGTGCATCAGAAAGCGGTACCGTTTGCAACGATTGAGTCAGTCCAGACTGCCGTGGATGAACACAACAAGCCTGTTGCGCAGCTTGGTCAGACAAAGTCGGCGATCAATTTTGAAGTGGCAGAATTTGCTGAAAAATCACTTCCGGTTCAGTTGACAGCTGATGTTCCAGCTCATACCGACTACACGACTTACCGAGCCAACGGCGGTTACGCGCTGGCTGCCGCTGTTGTCAATGGCGAGGAAGAGGCTGAAGACATCATCAAGGCCATGGAAGATTCCGGCCTTCGCGGTTTGGGCGGCGCGGGTTTTCCTGCCGGGCGCAAATGGCGCATTGTGCGCGCCCAGGCTGGGCCGCGGCTTATGGCCGTGAATATCGACGAGGGTGAACCCGGCACGTTCAAAGACCGTACCTATCTGGAGCGTGACCCGCATCGTTTTATCGAAGGTTTGCTGATTGCCGCGCAAGTCGTGGGTGTGGGGGCCTGCTACATCTACCTGCGTGATGAATACCATGACTGCCGCCGGCTGCTGGAGGCCGAGCTTGAAAAACTTCGCGCCAATCCGCCCTGCGAACTGCCGCTGATTGAGCTGCGGCGCGGGGCTGGCGCTTATATCTGCGGTGAAGAGTCGGCCATGATTGAGAGCATTGAAGGCAAACGTGGCGAGCCGCGCATGCGCCCGCCCTACATCGCCGAAGTGGGCCTGTTTGACCGCCCGACGCTGGAGCACAACTTTGAAACGCTTTATTGGGTGCGCGACATTGTTGAGAAAGGCCCGGCCTGGTTTGGCAGTTTTGGCCGCAACGGGCGCAAGGGACTGCGCAGCTTCAGCGTCAGTGGCCGCGTGAAAAACCCTGGTGTCAAACTGGCCCCGGCGGGCATCACGGTGCAGCAGCTGATTGATGAATATTGCGGCGGCATGGCTGAAGGCCACGAGCTGTATGCCTATCTGCCGGGCGGCGCTTCTGGGGGCATCTTGCCGGCCAGCCTGAACAATATCCCGCTTGACTTTGACACCTTGCAGCCTTACGGCTCATTTATCGGTTCAGCCGCCGTGATGGTGCTGGGCCAGCATGACCGCGCGCGCGATGCCGCATTAAATGTGATGCGCTTTTTTGAGCATGAAAGCTGCGGCCAGTGCACACCCTGCCGTGTTGGCACGGCCAAAGCCGCAAAGTTGATGACAGCGCCAGTCTGGGACACACAGACGCTTGAAGACCTGGCGCAGGTCATGGGTGACGCGTCGATCTGCGGGCTGGGCCAGGCCGCGCCCAACCCGATTCGCAGCATCACCAAATATTTTCCGCATGAGATTGGAACTGTCTGATGAACGCACCAACCAGAATGACCGAGGTTTTACCTCAAACGATTGAATTCAAACTTGACGGCAATACCCTGCATGCGTTTGAAGGCGAAACCATACTCAAGGCCGCCCAGCGCCACGGTGTTGATATTCCCCACCTTTGTTTCAAGGACGGCCTGCGGCCTGACGGCAACTGCCGTGCCTGTGTGGTTGAAGTCAAGGGTGAAAGGGTGCTGGCGCCAAGCTGCTGCCGCAACGCCACGGCAGGCATGGAAGTGCGGGCCAATAGCGAACGCGCCCTCAAAAGCCAGAAGATGGTGCTGGAGATGTTGCTGTCGGACATGCCTGAGGTGGGTTACAAATGGAATGACTCCGCTTTACCCCCTCTCCCGCTGGCGGGAGAGGGCAGGGGTGAGGGTGTCCCCGAACCCGGCCAGCACGGTGAACTGAGCGCCTGGGCCGAACGCATGGATGTGCAGGTCAGGCCCGAACTCAAGGCACTGCGTCGCAAGCAACCCAAATCCGACCTGTCGCACCCGGCCATGGCCGTGAACCTTGACGCCTGCATCCAGTGCAATCGCTGCGTGCGTGCCTGCCGCGAAGAACAGGTCAACGACGTGATCGGTTACGCCCAGCGCGGCAGCCACAGCGAAATCGTGTTTGACCTGAACGACGCCATGGGCGACAGCAGCTGTGTAGCCTGCGGTGAATGTGTGCAGGCCTGCCCGACCGGCGCGCTGATGCCCAAAACACAAATCGGCAGCCAGATCGTTGACAAAAAGGTAGATTCAGTCTGCCCTTTTTGCGGGGTGGGTTGCCTGATCACCTACAACGTCAGGGACAATGTCATCGTGAGCGTTGATGGCCGTGATGGCCCGGCCAACCACAGCCGTTTGTGTGTCAAGGGCAGGTTTGGTTTTGACTATGCACATAGCCCGCAGCGTCTGACCCGGCCACTGATCCGCAAGGCCGGTGTTGGCAAAGACCCCGCAGCGCTTGAAAAACTCAACCGCAATACGGCCGACTGGTCTGAAGTTTTCCGTGAGGCCACCTGGGAGGAAGCGCTGGATTTGAGCGGCAACCGGCTCAGCCATCTGCGTGACCATTTTGGCAACAAGGCGCTGGCGGGTTTTGGTTCGGCCAAGGGCAGCAATGAAGAAGCCTATCTGTTCCAGAAACTGGTACGCATCGGTTTTGGCAGCAACAATGTCGATCACTGCACCCGGCTGTGCCATGCGTCCAGCGTGGCCGCGCTGCTTGAGGGTGTTGGTTCGGGCGCGGTCAGCAACCAGGTCAATGATGTTGAACATGCGGGCCTGATTTTTGTGATTGGCTCGAACCCGACGGCCAATCACCCGGTGGCTGCCACCTGGATGAAAAACGCCGCCAAACGTGGCGCAAAAATCGTGCTGGCCGACCCGCGCATCACCGACATTGGCAAACACGCCTGGCGCACCCTGCAGTTCAAGGCCGACACCGATGTGGCCATGCTCAACGCACTGATCCACACCGTGATTGATGAGGGTTTGACAGACCAGGAGTTCATTCGCCTGCGCGCCAGCAACTACCAAGCCCTGCGTGAAAACGTCAAGGCCTACAGCCCAGAAGCGATGGCACCAATCTGCGGTATTCCCGCCCAGACCCTGCGTGAAGTGGCGCGTGAATTTGCCAGGGCCAAAGGCGCAATGATCTTGTGGGGCATGGGCATCAGCCAGCATGTACACGGTACAGACAATGCCCGCTGCCTGATTGCCCTCAGCACCGTGACGGGCCAGATTGGCAAACCTGGCTCTGGCCTGCACCCGCTGCGTGGGCAAAACAATGTGCAGGGTGCCAGCGACGCCGGGCTGATTCCCATGATGTTCCCCAACTACCAGCGGGTGGACAACAAGGCCGCACACCAGTGGTTCGAGAACTTCTGGGGCACCAGACTGGATGAAAAACCGGGCTATACCGTGGTTGAAATCATGCACAAGGCGCTTGCCCCCGACAGCGACCCGCACAAGATTCGCGGCATGTACATCATGGGTGAAAACCCCGCCATGAGCGACCCTGACCTGAATCACGCCCGCCACGCCCTGGCCAGCCTGGAACACCTGGTGGTGCAGGACATCTTCATGACCGAAACCGCCTGGCTGGCCGATGTGGTGCTGCCCGCCACGGCCTGGCCAGAAAAAACCGGCACTGTCAGCAACACCGACCGCATGGTGCAGATGGGCAAACAGGCTGTCACACCGCCTGGCGAGGCCAAAGCTGATTTGTGGATCATCCAGCAACTGGCCTGGCGCCTGGGGCTGACCTGGAACTACAGGGGCGAGCACAGCGGAGTTGCCGAAGTTTACGAAGAAATGCGCCAGGCCATGCACGCCGCCATTTCAGGCATTAGCTGGGAGCGGCTGGAGCGTGAATCGAGCGTGACCTACCCCTGCCTGAGCGCCGACGACCCCGGCGCACCTACCGTGTTTATCGACAGGTTTGCCACGGCTGACGGCCGTGTGCATCTGGTGCCGGCCGACATCATTCCCGCCAACGAAAGGCCGGACGCCGACTACCCGTTTGTATTGATCACGGGCCGCCAGCTTGAACACTGGCACACCGGCAGCATGACGCGGCGCGCCAGCGTGCTTGATGCGATTGAACCCATGGCCACCGCCAGCATGTGTGGCACCGATCTGGCTGCATTTGGACTGGATGCCGGTGATGTGATCACTGTGGAGTCGCGTCGTGGCAAGGTTGCCATTCATGTCCGGCGTGATGACGGCACACCGCAGGGCGCAGTGTTTATTCCGTTTGCCTACTACGAAGCCGCAGCCAACCTGATGACCAATGCCGCACTGGACCCGTTCGGAAAGATTCCGGAGTTCAAATACTGCGCCGTGGCGATTCGGCGCGGGGGCCAGCCTGCAGGGCTACCTGGTTACGGGACGCCGAATGCCCACCAGGGTTATTGATACGGCCCTGTGAAGTATTCACTTTCCGTTCGGGCTGAGCCCTTCGACAGGCTCAGGACAGGCCCTGTCGAAGCCAAGGTTGCGCAAGGGGAACCCTTCGACAAGCTCAGGGCGAACGGTTCATAGTTCAATGGGCCGAATCAATAGGTGGCTGAAAAGTTGAGGTTTTTATGGTGACATGCCTCTTGTGCATATGCGGCGGGCGCGAGTGGCTATTTGGCAGGGGCGCAAGCCCGCGCCAAACTGCAGCCTTACACTGTTTGCATGTCTGAATTTTTGATGCAGTCGCCTGAACAGGGTGATGCGGTAGCCCGTCCCGTGTTGCATGCTGCAGTTGTCATGCGGCGTGAACGTATGGACAACCGCTGGCAGCCGTGGCGCTGGGTGCTGGCTGATGTGGTGCCGCACGAGCAGGGTTTTGGCACACAGCCGCGCCTGCTGCTCAAGGATGATGCACAGGAACACTGGCTGCATCCCGGCTTCAGGGTCGAGCTGTTTTTGGGTGATGCCGAAGGTTATTACCTCAATGTCACCACGGCCCAGCCCTGTTTTTGGGTGGTGTGGCGCATGGAAGAAGAAGCACTGCTGGCCGATGAGCCCATCGCCGTGCCACAGATCGTGACCTTGAGTTACCACGATGCAGGCCGTTGGCTGGACGCGCAGGAAACTGTCGAGCAAGTGCCAGCACCGGCGGACGTGCGTCGGTGGCTTGAAGATTTTGTAGCCCGGCATCATGTGCTGGAAGCCAAACGCCGCCAGCGGCCGCAGAGTTTTCAGTCCTTGCAGGACAGGTTTGGTAACCCGGCGCGTGTCAGTACCGACAAGACCTTTGGTGGCGGCAAAGCTGGCGGAGCCGGCGGTGGCTGAAGAAACAACTGGTTTTCTGGGCCGCTGGGCGCGCCGTAAAACAGAGGTTTTGCAGGGCAAAACACTGCAGGAGCCAGTGCAAAACCCCGTGCCTGTACCGGTGACCAAACCTGCACCTGCACCTGCACCTGCTGCCAGCGTGGCTCCGGTGTCCGCCGCAGGGCAGCCCGATGCCAGGGCGGAAGCACCGGTTTTGTCACTGGAAGACGTCAGGCTGCTTACCAAAGACTCTGACTTCAAGCCCTTCATGGCGCAAAACGTCAGCTCCGAAGTGCGCAACGCGGCGATGAAAAAGCTGTTTGCCGACCCGCACTTCAATGTGATGGACGGGCTGGATATTTATGTTGACGATTACTCCAAATCCGACCCCATACCTGAGGCCATGCTGCGGCAGATGACAAGTTCAAAATTCCTCAAGCTGTTTGACGAGGAAGAGCAAGAGCAAGAGCATGAAAAAAACGCCGCCGCACCACGGGAAAGTGTGAATAACCCCACAGCACAAACCGTGGCACAGTCCTATGAACAAGCGGACATAGGGGCAATTGACCCTGTGCCTCCCGAGATTCAAAGCCAGCCCGTGTCATTGTTTGACCCGGAGGCCAGCCAACAAGACCATGCCCTTACTCATTTGCGACTGCAACCAGACCATGCCGCTCCAGCCCCAGACGCTGGGCGCGCTGCTTGACGAAGACCTGACGCTTCACTCAGCCCTGTGCCGCCGCGAGGCCGGAGCGTTTCAAAAAGCCATACAGTCCGGCGATGATGTCGTCGTGGCATGCACACAGGAAAAACGCCTGTTTGCCGAGGTGGCAGAACAAACCGAGCGTGCCACTTCGGTCATCAGGTTTGTCAATATCCGTGAAACCGGCGGCTGGAGCAAGGACGCCACGGGCGCCACGCCCAAAATCGCAGCCTTGCTGGCTGCGGCACATCTGCCGGATGCAGAGCCGGTTTCAACCGTCACCTACAAAAGCGCTGGCCGC
>JAZKIK010000081.1:0-1862 GCA_040384925.1 Pseudomonadota bacterium
TTCATGGTTTTTTGCTGTTGCCCGTGCTGTGGATGTGAGTTGCTGTCAGATATGAAGTGCCGCAAGCGCGCCAACAATCAAGCCAATACCCGCCAGCGCAAACATGCCGTATTCCAGCCACTTTTTGCGTGTCAGCAAGGCGATGGCGGCCAGTGCAATCGACACCTGCAGCACCGTGGTGGCCTGGGCCCAGCGGTGGTGCTGGTGCATCTGTTCGTCAGAAGCCTTGTCCCAGGTGGCTGATTCGGCTTCAAGCTTTTCGGCGACGACCTTGATCTCGGTTTTTTCTTTTTCGTAACGGTCAATCTTGCCCTGGTAGGTCAGCTTTTTGTCGTCGGGCGCCAGGTCGCGGGCCAGTTCGGCCAGGGACTGTTTGGTGCCTTTGGCCTGAAAGAAATTCCACTGGTTGGACGCCTCGGTCTTTTTGATGGCCGCGTTGTTTTTATAAAGGCCCGCATTGGCCTGCGTAGCGCCGCCCATATATGAAAAAATCGCGCCCACCGTGGCAATGATGGCGGTAATAACGGCGATCTGGGCAATCATGCCGCCGCCTTTTTCATGGCTTTCGTGGCCACCATGCGCTGCATGCTCCAGCTCGTGGTCGTGTGGCCCGTGTACGTGAAATCCTGCTCCAGACATCAAAATCCTTGTTATTTGTGCTTTTTGTAAGTGATAAAACTAAAAACCAGGCCATTGGTAGAGGTGTGGTTTTCACGCGCCACCTCGGCCCAGTCGCTGCCGAGTATCGGCGCAAATGCATCACCTTCGAAGTCTTGCGCCAGTTCGGTGACTTCGGCGCGCTCGGCTATTGATTCAGCCTGGGCGTAGATTTGTGCGCCGCCAATAATCCAGACCTGTTCAGCCGGGGCGCAGCTTTTGATGGCTTCAGCCAGGCTAGCTGCGGTAGTCGCACCCGTTTCTGCCCAATCCGGCTGGCGAGTGATGACGATGTTGGTGCGGCCAGGCAGCGGCCTGAATCTGGGCGGCAGCGAATCCCAGGTCTTGCGCCCCATGATGACCGGGCAAGCCTGCGTCAGGCGTTTGAAGCGTGCCATGTCTTCAGGCAAATGCCAGGGCAACTGGTTGTTGTTGCCAATCACGCCATTGGCGGCGCGGGCAAAAATCATATTGATGTGCATGGGGAAACCGGTTTAAACCGCGACTGGTGCCTTGATGGCCGGGTGGTGCTGGTAGTCAGCAAACTCGAAATCTTCAAACTGGTAGTCAAAAATCGAGTCGGGCTGGCGTTTGATGACAAGCGTGGGGTAGGGCAGTGGTGCACGGCTCAATTGCAGCGCGACCTGTTCATGGTGGTTGCTGTAGATGTGGCAGTCACCACCGGTCCAGATAAAGTCGCCCACATCAAGATTGCACTGCTGCGCCACCATGTGCGTCAGCAGGGCGTAACTGGCGATGTTGAAAGGTACACCCAGAAAGATGTCCGCGCTGCGCTGGTACAGCTGGCAGCTCAGTTTGCCTTTGCCACCAGGTTCGGTGGCTGGCGCAACATAAAACTGGAAAAACGCGTGGCAAGGCATCAGCGCCATCTTGCCGAGATCTGCCACATTCCAGGCGCTGACGATGATGCGGCGCGAGTCAGGGTTGGTCTTGAGGGTCTTGATGACATCGCTGATCTGGTCAATGTGCCCACCATCAGGTGTGGGCCAGCTGCGCCACTGCACACCATAGACCGGGCCCAGGTCACCGTCTTCACGTGCCCACTCGTCCCAGATCGAGACACCGCGTTCTTTCAGCCAGTTGTTGTCGCTGGAACCCTGCAGAAACCACAGCAGTTCATGGACGATGGACTTGAGGTGAACCTTTTTGGTCGTGACCAGCGGAAACCCTTCATTCAGGTCAAA
>JAZKIK010000082.1:0-5964 GCA_040384925.1 Pseudomonadota bacterium
TCACACCACCAACCATCAGCGTGTAACCGTCAGGCGCTGCCGTGGCTGCAGCCCTGGTGCCGACCACCGTGCCCGAGCCGGGGCGGTTTTCAACCACAAAACTGCCTTTGATCTGCTCGCCCAGCACCTGGCTCATCAGGCGGCCAACAAAGTCATAACCACCACCCGGCCCGGAAGGCGCAATCACGACCACCGGCCGGCCTGGGTAGGTTTCGGCAGCCGTCGAGGTCAACGGCACCAGCACCAGCGGCAAAAAAGTCAGTGCGGCGAATATTTTTTTGAGTTTCATGGCGTTCGTCTCCAGTGGAATGTTGTGGGCAGGGTTTTATGCAGCGTCCAGCCAGGCCAGGTCACTCTGGCGCAAGCTGTGCTCTTCGGGGCTGTTCGGTGCCGGCAGGCCGGGTGTGATGGTGGCACCGCCCAAAGACTGCAAATAGGCCAGGTATTGGTAATGCGCCGGAAAGCGCGCCAGCCGCTCCGGGTCAATATCCAGCTCCTGCCCAGGGTGTACCGCGCGGATGGCATCTTTTTCATAGACCGGCACCCGGCTTTGTATGCGCCACTGGCCTTCCTGTCTGAGCAGGCGATCATGAAAACGCCCGTAACAGGTGGCATCAACCGCTGTGGCGTCCAGTTGGGCGCGCACATGCAGCTCCACGCGCGTAACAGCCAGCGCGCGGTCGCCATTGATCTCGATATTTGACACGCCTATGTAATGCTGCAGGTTGGAACCGGCAGCCGCCATGCGTTTTGAAGCCTCTACAAAATCAGTGGCTGCGCCGTCAAACCAGGTCGTCAGCATGTATGCATCGGCGGTGTAGCAATCGCTCAGGCGGGCCCAGTCGCAGGTGTCGCGCCACAGCCCCCAGCCGCACAGCAGTTGTGAAATACGCGAGCGCTCCAGCAAGTCCGCAAGTTCATTGTTTTGCATGTTTTGAGTCAGGTAAATGAAGTTGAATGCAGTTGAAGTGATGGCGCAAGTGTCATGACAAGCCATCAGCCGCACCAGATGGTGAATTGATTCAACCTATACTTATCTTGCATAGCCCCAAGCACCAGGAGACAAAAAAATGAAGATGCACCACCTGCGCGATCTGCTTGCCATCACGGAAAAAGGCAGCATCAATGCCGCAGCCAAACACCTGGGCATTGCCCAGCCTGCACTGAGCCGCAGTGTGCGTGAGCTGGAGCATGAAATTGGCGTTCCGCTGCTCGAGCGGCAGTCCACCGGCACCGTGCTGACGCCCATGGGTGTGCTGTTTGCACGGCGCGCCACCTCAGCCGTCAACGAGTTGCGCCGCGCACGTGAGGAAATCCAGCAACTGCAGGGCGCGGTGCATGGCACGGTGGTGGCCTGTGTCTCCAGCGTCTCGCAGATTGCCTTCATGTCCGAGGCCTTGCGGCCTTTTTACCGCAGTTATCCCAACGTCAAGCTGCGCATCATTGAAGGTGTCTATCCGACGGTGGAGACCCGGCTCAAAAGCGGTGCGATTGATTTTTACATTGGTGCTGCACCTGAGGGCGGGCCAGCGCCAGACCTGCAGCAGGTCAAGCTGTTTGACAACACCAGGGTGGTTCTGGCCAGGCGCGGCCACCCGCTGGCAGGCGCCAGATCACTGAGCGAACTGGTCGATACCGACTGGGTCACCACGTCTATCACCGACCATGCCGAGTCGGAATTCAGCAATGTTTTTTTGCGTTTTGACCTGCCAGTACCCCGGCTGGCGCTGATATCTGAAACCGCACTGACCTGGATTACCGCCGTGGCCAACACCGACATGCTGATCATGCAGCCGGTGCAGTGGGCCGAGTCGCCAGTCATTACCGGTCTGCTGGCACCCATTTACGTGCAGGAAGTGATTGCCGCCCCGGCCATCGTCCTGATACGCCGCAGCTCCATCCCGCCCACACCGGCAGCCGAATATCTGTGCGACATGCTGCGCCGCCCGGCAAGCCGTTACAACCGCGAATAAACGCACCCGTCCGTATCCGTCAAAAACCAGGGTTTCCACTTACCCTATACCTTTCAGGCATGGCTTGAATGTTTTTGTATTCTGGTGCCGCGCTGCCGCGCTGCCTAGCATCCACAGCACGGTTTGACGTGTGGATTCAAAAACAGGAGACAGATTCATGACAAGGTTCTTTTTGAACGGCAATGCGCAGGAGTCGCGGCGGGCGGCAGACACGCCACTGCTGTGGGTCATTCGCGACGAGATTGGCCTCAAAGGCACCAAATTTGGCTGCGGCATGGCCATGTGCGGTGCCTGCACCGTACACCTGAACGGCCAGGCCATACGCTCGTGCATCACACCGGTGTCGGCAGTTGAGGGGCAAAAAATCACCACGATTGAAGGTTTGTCGCCAAGCGGCGAACACCCCTTGCAGAAAGCCTGGATTGCCGAGCAGGTGCCACAGTGCGGTTATTGCCAGTCGGGCCAGCTGATGTCGGCGGCCGCCTTGCTGGCGGCCAACAAAAAGCCAAGCCGTGCGCAGATTGTTGAACACATGTCGGGCAACCTTTGCCGCTGCGGCACCTACAACCAGATTGTTGCCGGCATCGAACATGTAGCCAAAGGGAGCTGAAGCATGAACCAGACCCTGCTAAACCCAACACTGCACGGCCTGACACGCCGCAGTTTTCTGCTCTCATCAGGTGCAGCCACGGTGGCTGTTGCATTTGGCGCAGCCAGCCCTGACAGCGCGTTTGCCCAGGGCGGGCCGCTGAAACCAAACGCCTGGATACAGGTGGGCACGGACGGCATCGTCACCATTTTTTCACCAGCCGCAGAAATGGGGCAGGGCACAAAAACAGCCCTGCCCTTGCTGGTGGCCGAGGACATGGATCTGGACTGGGCGCGGGTTCGAATCGAGCAGTCATCTGCTGACGCCAAAAGCTTTGGCAACCCGCTGTTTGGCGGTGGCATGACTGCAGGGGCTTCCCGCACCACACGCGGTTATTACGACATTTTGCGGCTGGCAGGCCACCAGGCGCGTGAAGTGATGCGTTTTAATGCCGCACTCCGCTGGAATGTGCCGGTAGCCGAAGTCAGTACCGAGCCCCATATGGTGGTACACGTTGCCAGCGGCCGCAAACTTGCGTATGGAGACATCGCCTCGTTTGCCGAGATACCGGCAGACTTGCCAAAAGCCAGTGTCGAGCAGCTCAAACCGGTTTCAGCCTTCAGGCTGGTGGGCAAAAACACGCCGCGCGTGGACATACCTGACAAGGTCAGCGGCAAGGCGATTTTCGGCATGGATGTCAGCCTGCCCGGCATGTTGTACGCCAGTATTTTGCGCGCGCCGGTCCAGGGTGAAAAACCCGAATTGGTCGATGATGCCGAGGCGAAAAAAATGCCGGGTGTCCAGGCCGTGGTGGCGCTGCCTTATGGTGTGGCAGTGATTGCCGACAGCTACTGGGCCGCCAGCAAGGCCAGGCAAACGCTGAAGGTTGAATGGTCACAGACAGCCAGAGCACGCAGTTATTCAAGCGATACGGCACTGCCTGAATTTCAGGCGCGGGCGCGGCGTCTTGATGATGTGGGTGTCGAGTTTCTGAAAGTTGGCGATCCTGAAGCGGTGCTGAAAACCGCGCACAAGGTTATCGAGGCCGAATACACCTCACAACACACCGCCCACACCTGCATGGAGCCGATGAACTGCACCGCCCATGTCACGGGTGAGCGCATCGAAATCTGGGCGCCCACACAGTCGCCTACGGTTTCCTTGATGGCGGCTGGCCGGGCTGGTTTCACGCCGGACAGGACGACGCTTCACACCACCTTGCTGGGGGGCGGTTTTGGCAGGCGGGTAGAGCAGGACTTCATTACAGATGCGGTGCTGCTGGCCAAGGCCAGCCCCGGTAAGCCGATAAAAGTGGTGTGGTCGCGTGAAGACGACATCAAGAACGACAAGTACCGTCCGCTGACTGCCCAGCACCTGACGGCGGCTATTGATGCAGAGGGTCAATTGTTGGCGCTGCGGCACAGAATCGTCGGTGAATCCATCTACGCACGTGCTGCGCCACCGATTTTTGCCAAGGCAGGCGGGCGCGACCAGCCGGTATGCGAAGGCGCAGAAATCATCACCTACGGCGTGCCGAATCATCTGCTGACTTACCTGCGTGAGCAGCGTGGCGTGGATGTCGGTTTCTGGCGCGGCGTAGGCCCCGGCTACACCAAATTTGCCATCGAGACCATGATGGATGAACTGGCTGCTGCCGCAAAGATGGACCCGGTGGCTTTCCGCCTCAAACAGCTTTCGGCACAACCGAATGCGGCAGAAGTCATCAAGACAGCCGCCAGCATGGCCGGCTGGAAAAAAACCAGGCCGCGTGGCCGTGCCCTGGGCATTGCCTATTCGGACGCCTGGGAAACCCATATTGCACAGGTCGCCGAAGTGTCGATAGACAGGCCTACCGGCCGCATCCGTGTGCATGAGGTCTGGTGCGCGGTTGACCCCGGTATTGCCGTGCAGCCGCACAACGTGGCGATGCAGGTTGAATCAGCCATCATGTTTGGCCTGTCGGCACTGCTGGGTGAAAAAGTCGTGTTTGAAAAAGGTGTGGCCCAGCCGTCCAACTTTCATGACTACCCGGTGCTGCGCATGAAGGAGGCACCCAGGGTTCATGTGAAAGTGCTGCAGTCAGGCGGAAAACCGGGCGGCATTGGCGAGGCAGGCCTGCCGCCACTGGCTCCGGCTGTGGCAGGCGCGGTTTTCAAACTCACAGGTAAACGCCTGCGTGATCTGCCTTTTGACCAGGAACTGCTCAAGGCCTGAAAAAGCCTGAAGCCCTGTTGACGGCAGCTGATTGATGTTGGCGTCAACAGGGCCCGTGAATGAGCCGGAAGGACACTGCCCTGTTCAGTTGCCCGATATCAATTGCTCATTTGGCAGCCAGTTGCCGCGCTGCGCCAGACCAGTCTTCTACATGATATGAACGTAGCATCCTGCCGTCCTGAATCGTATGCACGTCAATCGACATGATGCGAAAACTCTTGCCGCCATTTGGAACACCCATAAACTCCCCTGCCGGTGTGCCTGTGGCCTCCCCGCGCACAATGACTGTGTCGCCAGACACCTGCACGTCCTTGATCTCCCATTTCAGGTCAGGAATGGCAGTTCCACGAGACTTGAATGCAGGAATGATGATGGCGCGCGGCGCACAAGTCGTGTTGCCGCCGCATGACACCCAGGCCGGGCTGGTGGCGCGGTCCAGCAGCTCTTCAACGTTTTTGGTGGCTGGCTGGTTCAGCGCATCATAAAAAGGTGCGACGATCTGCCGCGCCTGTTCGACAGTCAGCACCGGGCTGGCGGATTGCGCCCAGGCAGCGCCGCAAAAAGCGATGACCATGCTGATGGCGGCAAGTTTTTTGAAAAGGGCTTGATGGAGCAACATATTGATTTCCTTGAGTAAGTTAAGCAAAACCAAGTCTAGAAAAAAGCGCCTTCCGTGGAAATCTCAAAATTCGGATGGAGTCTGTAGAAAGTAGTGAACATGCTTGCGTATACCTTGCACGAGCTGCAGTGTTTTGATGCCGTGGTGACAGAAGGCAGCTTCAACGCTGCCGCGCTGAAACTGCACCGCTCGCATCCTGCTGTTCATTCGGCGGTCAAAAACCTCGAAGCACAGCTGGGCCTGAGCCTGCTTGACCGTGCGGGTTACCGGGTCTCCCTGACGCAGGAAGGCGCAGCTTTTCACAAACGTGCGCGCCTGCTGCTGTCGCAGGCCAATGCGGTCGATGACTTCGCCGCCCTGCTGGCCCAGGGTGAAGAAAGCGATTTGCGGCTGCTGATAGGGGTTGTGTGCCCTTTTCCCGAGGTCCTGGGCCTGCTCCGGCAGTTTTCAGCGCTGTGTCCGCAAACCCGGCTTCATCTGCAAAACGGTGCCTTGTCAGGGCCGGGAGAGTTGCTGGCAAATGACGAAGTTGACCTGGTCATTCATCCGCTTGACAGGCGTGATGCACG
>JAZKIK010000082.1:5974-6696 GCA_040384925.1 Pseudomonadota bacterium
CCTGACACCGGCCGACATGCGGAGTTATCTGCAATGCATCATCCGTGATTCAGGCAGCAGCAAGACAGCGCCTGATTATTTTGTGGTCGACGGCGCGCCCAGCTGGACCGTGACCGACCAGGTCACCAAAAAAGAAACCATTCTGCAAGGCATAGGCTGGGGCCATTTGCCGCGTTACCTGATAGAGCAGGAACTGCTGGACGGGCACCTGCTGTCCATCGCCGGCAAACACCTGCAGCCGAGCCATGTGGACATTGTTGCCGCCCGGTTGCGCAGCCGTGCCCAGGGCATTGCGGCCAACAGGCTGTGGCAACTGCTTGAGCAGCAGTCGGCTTTCAAAACGGTTGGCTCCCCTTGGATCTGAGCCACTTGTGCCCTGCGTCCAGCCTGAGGGCTTACTGATTGGCTGTTGCAGGCACTGTACCGGCGGCTTCGTGGTTTGCCGTAAACCAGTCGGCGGGCTGCGGCCCCCACAGGTAGAAGGAGTCTTCCGGCGCGTAGTTGCCCGCAACCCAGGCTGCGTCAGGCGCGATGAAGTCGATGTCAAACGAATATTCGGAAAAACTGCCCCAGGGGTCACGCACGTAATAAAAGTAGTTGGAACCCAGCACATGCCTGCCCACACCCCAGCCATCGGCATATCCGGCCTTGCGCATCTGCTCGCTGCCCTCGCCGACTTCGTCGAGGCTGCCAAGGTCCCAACTGGTGTGATGCAGACCGGT
>JAZKIK010000082.1:6777-7940 GCA_040384925.1 Pseudomonadota bacterium
CTGGCTTTTGACCAGCGCCAGCAGATGGTGGTCGCTGCCATGGGCGCTGTGCATGAAGGCAATCACGTCGCCTGACCGGTCGGACAGGCGCAGGCCCAGAACATCTTCGCAAAAGGACAACATTTGCGGCAGCTTGGGCGTAAACAGCAATACATGCGACAGCGCGCGGGGCCTGACCTGCTGCGCCTGGCTGCGCGCCGGTGCTGCGCCCAGGCCACGCGCAGCTTTCACGGCTTTTGCAGGCCGGGTTTTGTGACTGGGTGAAACCTTTTCGCCAGCCAGCAGTTGCAACAGGGTGCCGTCAGGGCAACGGAGCCAGATTCCGCCCGGCTCTGCATCCACAGCTGGCTTGCAGCCCAAACCCAGTGCCGCAACGCGTTCAGCAAAAGCGGCTTCGTCTTCAGCGTAAATGCCCAGCTGAAGATATTGCAGCCGTTTTGGCTGGCCATTGGCCGTGATGCTGATCCAGCGGTGTTGATGGCCAAAGGTGTACAAGTCCAGCCGCGCGCCTTCACGGCGCACATCGAGGCCAAAGGCGCTGTAAAAAACCTGGGCAGCGTCCAGATCAGGCACGGAAAACACCACACGGCTGATGGAATGGACGGCAGGCCTACTGGCAACATCGGGGGTATGCATGGCCGTCAGTCCGTGTTGGCGCCTGTGCGCTGTACCAGTTCGGCATAACGAATGGTGTCGCTGGCCATCCATTTGCTGACTTCCTGACCATTGACAGGCGACGGAACAAAGCCAAAAGCCAGCAATTTCGCACGCACATCAGGCATGTCGAGCACAGCATGCACCGACGACCTGATCTGCTCGACGATGGCTGCCGGTGTGCCAGCAGGTGCAAACAGCGAAACCCAGGTCGGCACAGCCACATTGGCCGGCCCGCCCGCCTCCGCCAGCGTGGGCACCTCAGGCATGGCGACCGAGCGCTGGGTGTCAGCCACTGCCAGCACACGCAGTTTGCCAGCCGTGATCAGCGGCCCGGCGGAGCCTATGCTGCCCAGCGCCCAGGTCACTTCACCATTGGCCACGGCCTGGTAAAGCGCCGTGGTTTCCTTGAAGGGCACATGCTGCATCACCGCGCCGGTAGCGGCCTCGATCTGCGCGCCACCAAGATGCAGCGGACTGCCTATGGCATTGGAGCCATAAGTAGCCAG
>JAZKIK010000083.1:0-2010 GCA_040384925.1 Pseudomonadota bacterium
CCGCAGTCATAACGTTTGCCTTTGTACTGAAAAGCGTAAACGGTTTCTTCGCTCATCAGGCCTGCAATACCGTCTGTCAGCTGGATTTCTCCACCCACACCAGTGGTCTGTTGGCGAATCTGGTTAAAAACACCAGGGGTCAGAATGTAGCGTCCGGCAACACCCATACGTGACGGAGCCACATCAGGAGCCGGTTTTTCCACCATCTTGCTGACTTTCAGCAAACCTTCACCGGCGGCTTCACCAGCCACAATGCCGTAGCGGCGGGTGTGTTCTGCTGGTACTTCCTGTACCGCCAGAATGGATTGCTGCAGGGTCTGGAACTGTTCTGCCATTTGAGCCAGCACTGATTGGCCGCCCTGTGGCCCAACCATCAGGTCATCCGCCAGCAAAACAGCGAATGGTTCGTTGCCTACCAGATGCTCGGCGCACAAAACTGCATGTCCCAAACCAAGGGAACGGGGTTGGCGCACATAGGAACAATCCATGTCTTTCGGCTGTACTGACCGTATCAAGGCCAGCAATTCCAGCTTTTTTGCGACTTCCAGCTCGTTTTCAAGTTCGTAGGCGGTGTCGAAGTGATCTTCGATGGCGCGTTTATTGCGTCCGGTCACAAAGATCATGTGCCGGATACCCGCTGAATAAGCCTCTTCAACAGCGTATTGAATCAGCGGCTTGTCCACAACCGGCAGCATTTCTTTGGGCTGGGCTTTGGTGGCGGGTAAAAAACGGGTTCCCAGTCCTGCAACTGGAAAGACAGCTTTGTTCAATTTGGTGATTTTTTGCATCGACATAGGTAAGGAAAAAGCATAAAGTGTTGCGCTATTGTGACAGCGGGTTTGTCAGACAAGATCCCGATGTCAATACACCAAAAGCGCATCAACAACGGTCAGCAGCGCCGTTCGTACAGCGACCAACAAAAAAGAGGCAGCAGCTTGGATATCTTACTTCTAGACGCGTTGGTACCAGAGGCAGTGGCCTGGCTGGAAACCCGGCACAGCGTTGAATACCGTCCTGAACTGGCGGATGACCTCACGGCCTTGCGAAAGATCGGTTACAAGTCGCTGGGCATTGTTTTTCCGCGGCAAACCGTGGTGACGCGCGAGTTTCTGGATTTTTTGCCAAAACTCAAGGCTGTTGGACGTTTGCATGTCGGCACCGACAACACCGATCTTGAAGCCTGCAAGGAGCGTGGCATCAAGGTGATTCATGCCAGCAGCGCCAATGTGCGCTCCAATGCCGAATATCTGCTCAGCAGCCTGCTGCTGCTTTATCGGCGCGGCCTGGTTTCTGCACTGATGGGCCGGCGTTATCCGACGGCGCAACTGGGACGCGAGTTGCATGGAAGCACGATAGGTATCCTGGGTCTGGCACCCACGGCACACACGCTGGCCAGCATGCTGCACGGCCTGGGCGTGCGCCTGATTGGTTATGACCCGGCGGTGCACCACACCGCGCCTATCTGGGAGCGCCTGCATATTCAGCCGGTCTCGCTCCCCGAACTGATGAGCCGTTCTGACGCCATATCGGTTCAGATGCTGTATGCCACGCGCTTCAAGGGTTTTGTCAACGACAAGCTGCTGGCCGCCTGCAAACGCAACCAGCTTTGGGTGGGCATCAGCCGCAGCGAGCTGTATGACGAAAAAGCATTGGCTGCTGCACTTTGTGATGGCCGTATCGAGGCCTGTGTGCTCGACGGTGCTGAGGCCAGCTTTCTGGGTGACAACTCGCCGCTCAAAGGGCTGAAAAACCTGTTTGTCACGCCCAGGCTGGGTTCACAAACCCGTGAAGCGCGCCTTCGCTCAAGCTGGTATGTGGCGCACCGCATCCATGAAGCGATTGCCGTGCAACACAGTGGTATGGATCAGCTTCCCAGTGCGCCCATGGATCTGGAGTTGCCAGGTGCCATTTCGCCCTCTCAATGGGCTGAGCCTGAATTCATGATCAGATGATGTGGGCCCCCACGGTTGCTCACTGCGTGTAGCGCCCTGCCCCCCGAGGGGGCCGCTG
>JAZKIK010000084.1:0-3869 GCA_040384925.1 Pseudomonadota bacterium
ACTGTGCTCGCTGGCCATTGCAGCAGCGCTCTGCACGTCAATCACCGCCCACGCCCAAACCGTCGAAGAAGTGCCTTTCATCACCTCGCCGGACAACGTCACGCTTGAGATGCTGAGCACTGCCGGCGTCAAGCGCGGCGACCATGTGATTGACCTCGGGTCGGGCGATGGGCGCATTGTGATTCTTGCGGCCAAGCGCTTTGGCGCCACCGGACTTGGGGTAGAGATTGACCCGCGACTGGTGGAGACAAGTAATGTCAGTGCACGCAATGCGGGTGTGGCTGACAAGGTCGAGTTCAAGGTACAGGATTTGTTCAAAACCGATCTGGCGCCGGCCACGGTGATCACCATGTACCTGCTGCCGGAGTTCAACCTGCAACTGCGCCCTGCCATCCTCGCGCTCAAGCCCGGCACGCGCATTGTTTCGCATGACTGGGATATGGGCGACTGGAAGCCTGACCGCACGACAGTGCTGCCTGTACCTGACAAGGCGGTGGGCCGCGAGAAGTCGAGCAAGGTTCATTTGTGGACGGTACCGGCGCGGGTTGAAGGCCTGTGGTGCGCGACCGGGTTGCGGCGCGGCGCCAGCATCAAACTGGCTCAGACCTACCAGACCTTTGCGGGCACGCTGGCCTGGCGCGGTCGGACGCATGAGCTCGCCGGCACGATCAACGGCACCGAGTTGCGTACCCCCGAAGGCAAGAGCGAAATGGTGCTGCAGGCCGCCGGTGATTCGCTGCGCGTCTCGTCGGCCCGCGGCAATGTGGCGTTGATAAGAACGTCGTTCCGGCGCGCGACTGGAACAAGCTGTAGCTAAACGCGATATTCACGACCATCCCGGCCCGCCCGGGGGTCGTCAGGCGTCTTCGGGAACCGCCTTCAACCTGCCCAGCGAGGTCTCCCACAGCTGGGCCAATCACTTCCAGCGAGCGGGGCGCCTCTTCCCTCTACCCTCTGCGATCTGCGCCGCACACAAATCCTTCGGGCTGCGCACCAAACAAACGCATGACGTCCTTCCACTGGAATAGGGTCGAGCGAAATAACCCGAAAAAGGTGCAATGGGGCGTGAATCGACGTTGATAGCGACTCACAATGGGGCATGAAAATTGCTTACATCTTGTACGTTAAAGAGCACATTCAAAAAGCTCGTCAGGGAGGTGCCCATGCCGCAGTGGCTATGGAGCGTTGAAACACCTTACAAGGAGGTGATTTCGCAAGTAGGTCATTCTTTGGTCATGCCCAACATGTAGTGTGTCTGCGTGGCGCATGCTCTAAATCGCGACTGCGGACCGGTGCGCGCAGTTATTGTTTGGGGCGAACGTCATCGCCGGAAACAGCGCCCAGCGCCTACTAAAGTGGCGCACTCGACTTGCAGTCGCCGCGTGTTGCGGGCCTTCCCTGAGAAATGATTATTCGTTTTCCCACTCCGAGGCCCTTGTCGCTTAAGGCGTGCTCGCCTGAGTGCCGAGACGCCAGCGACACCAGATCAATTATGTTGCAACAACACAGCGAGACATGGAAGCGAATTGCCGTCCGGGTGATGGTGGTCATGCTGCTCTATGCGACTGCTGCCCGGATTGGTTTGTCCTATGCGGTGGTGGGGAGCACCGTGACTCTTGTGTGGGCACCCAGCGGTATTGCGCTGGCTGCGGTGCTTCTGTATGGCCGTTCGATGTTTCTGGCCGTGGCCCTGGGGGCGGTTGCTGCAAATGTGGGGGCGGGTCTGCCCTGGTGGGCTGTTTGCAGCATTGCGATGGGGAACTTGCTGGAAGTCGGTGTGGGTTTCGGCCTGCTGCGCCATGTTGCCGGCTTTCCTCATCGACTTGAAACGCGGCGCGATGTTTTTGCGCTGATTGCCTGCGCAGCGGTCGTGAGCACCATGTTCAGTGCTGTAGTTGGGGTGAGTACTTTGGTTGGCGCGGGGGTGGTTGCATGGGGTGACTATGCCGCTGTGCTATTGAAGTGGTGGCTCGGCGACATGATGGGTGTACTGGTTTTCACCCCGATTTTGTTGTCATGCGCAGGCCCCCGGCGCGTTCTCTCAGCCAGGGAGGTCGTCGAAGCACTCAGCCTGGTTGTGGCGCTGACCTTGATAAGCCTGAAAATCTTTGGCGATGCAGACTTGGCCCGGCAGGGCAATTTTCCTGTGTCGCTCGCAGTGTTTCCGTTTGTGATCTGGGGCGCGCTGCGCTTTCATATGCTGGGCGCGGGCCTGGTCACGCTGATTGTTTCTGTGCTGGCAGTCTGGGGAACGTCACAAGGCACCGGGCCATTTGCGACCAGCGACCCCGCCGTCAGTTTGATGCTCTGGTGCACGTTTGCAATTGTTGTGGCGGTGACAGGCCTGCTGCTGGCTGCGTCGGTCGAGGAGCAATGGGCGGCTCAGTTCGCGCTCCAGCGATCCCATGCCGAACTGGAGCGACAGGTCAATGAACGCACTCGTGCGCTGGTCGGAGCCAACACCACGTTGATTCAGGAAATGAAGGCGCGTCATGCTCTTGAAATTCAACTGATCCGGGTCAGCGAAGAGCAGCGCAGTGAAATTGGCAGAGAACTGCACGACGGGCTGGGGCAGCACCTGACCAGCCTGTCTTTCTTGTGTGGCAGTCTGAAGCACAAGCTGGCCAGCAGCGGCCATCCTGAATTCGTCCTGACCCAACGAATCGAGAAAATGATCAACGAGGCCTTGCATATGGCGCGCTGCGTTGCACGCGGCCTGTACCCGGTGGCCATGGACCACGGCGGGCTGCCTGCCGCGCTGGAGCAACTGGCTGATCAAACACGGGAACAGGCAACGATGGATTGCACCGTGCGCATTGAGCCCGGCATGCAGGTGAAAAATCCTCTGGTGGCGATCAACCTGTACCGAATTGCTCAGGAAGCGGTTACGAACGCCGCGAAATACAGCCATGCGAGCCATCTGAGAATTCATCTGGGCTGGGAGGGAGAAAACCTGAGCCTGACCATAAGCGACGATGGCATAGGTATTGACTCTTTGCTGGCCAGTAAATCTGATGGGCTGGGAATGCACAGCATGCGCTTCCGGGCAAACCTTCTTGGAGGGAGCATGAAGATCGAGAGCCACGCGCGGGAGGGCACGAGCATTGTGGTCGTGTGCCCCGACCAACAGGAATCAACTGGATTGCGCCATGCTGCCTGAAAAAGATACTGTCCAGATTCTTCTGGTGGACGACCACCCGATTGTGCGAGAAGGCATGGCCATGTTTCTCGCGCTGCAGGCGAATTTCAAAGTGTGTTGCCAGGCCGGTACGCCAGAGGAAGCACTGGATGCATTCTTCAAGTTTTCACCGGCGTTGGCCATTGTCGATATTTCGCTGGGCAAGGATTCGGGACTTGATCTGGTCAAGTCATTACGCCGTCATTCGCCCCGTTTGCCCATTCTGGTCATGAGTCAGCACGAGGAATCAATCTTTGCGGAGCGCGCGCTTCGATCTGGCGCCAACGGCTATGTGATGAAGCATGAAATCACAGCCAGAATCGTATCGGCGATACACACGGTCATGTCTGAAAACGTTTACCTGAGCGAGGCCATGCACGAGCGGCTGGCTCGCGGACTGGCCAGAACCGGCCACGGGGTCGCCGGTCCTCTAGAGGGATTGACTGAGCGCGAATTTGAGGTGCTTCACTTGTTGGGCCTGGGCCTGGGAACACGCGAAATCAGTGAAAAGCTGAACCGCAGCATCAAGACCATCGAAACCCACAGAGCCCGGCTCAAAGATAAGCTGCAATTGAAGACTGGCGCAGAGCTGGCCCGGTTCGCGGGCCAATGGCTGGAGAGCAAATAGTCGCGCTGTAAGAGCCTGTTTACGATCTACAGGGGGTCGCGCAAGTGGCTATTCGGGATGGGC
>JAZKIK010000085.1:0-6326 GCA_040384925.1 Pseudomonadota bacterium
GGCTGGGGTTAGTAGTTACCCTTTTGCGGTAACTACTAAGCTATTCACTGTTCGGGCTGATCCTTCGGTACCACAGGACAGGGTACGCAAAGCGTATCGAAGCCTCTTTGCTTTTTCCTTGAGGTATCGAAGGGAAATCACCTTGGTTTTAAGCACAAAGAGAGCCCTTCGATACCTCAGGGCGAACGGAGCGGGGTGCAGGCCTGGTAGTTACCGCAAAAGTGATTTTTGATGTGTTTAATCTTCCTGATTCAGATGTAACCGCTATTCGGACTGCATCACTGCTGTCCTGCAGGCCGCAAGGTCACCCAGCCAAGCCCCCATCCCGCTATAAACTCAAACGTCAATCCAAACCACCAGCCTTAGCAGCGAATCGCCACCAAGCCAATGCCTGCTGTAACGCGCAACCAGTCACACCAATCACCATGCCAGATACCGATTCATTTGTTCGCCGGGTGCGTACGCGGCTGGATGCGCTTTCGGTGGCTGAGCGGCGGCTGGCGGATTTTGTTCTGGCTTTTCCGGGGGAACTTGCCAGTTATGCGGCCAGTGAACTGGCGGGGCTGGCGGGGGTGTCGAATGCGACGGTGACGCGCTTTATCAAACGGCTGGGTTACGCGACTTATGAAGATGCGCGGCGCCATGCGCGTGAGCAGCGGCAGTCGGGCTCACCGCTGTTTCAGCCGGGCACGGACATTAAAAAAAGCGGCCAGCCAGTGGCCACGCACCTGCTGCAGTCGCAAAACAACCTGGCGCAGACTTTTGCCTTGTTGTCTGAAGAGCGTGTGCAGGCCATGGTGAAGGCCTTGCTGGCGGCACCGCAGGTCATTATTTTTGGCAGCCGCAGCAGCCATGCGTTTGCTTTGTATTTGCGCTGGCAGATCATTCAGGTTTTGCCGCGTGTGATGGCGGTTCCGGCGGCGGGTGAGTCGCTGGGTGAATACATTGCCGGGCTGGGGCCGCGTGACTGCGTGATTGTGTTTGCGGTGCGTCGGCAAACGCGGCAAATGCGGCCTTTTCTGGACGGCGCGAGCAAGGCGGGTTGCAACATTATTTTTATCAGCGACCAGGCTTCACCGGATTTTCCGGCTGCGACCTGGTCGATTCAATGCCAGTGTGCCGGGCCGGGGCCGCTGGACAACCATGTCGCGGTGATGGCCTGGTGTGACCTGATCGCCACGCTGGTGCTGGAAGCCGCAGGCCCGGCCGGGCGCAAACGGCTGGCAGCAATCGAGCTGGCACATGACGAGCTGGATGAGCTTTAACCCCGGCAGCTGCTGCTGAGCGCTTCAAAAAGACCGTGAATTGGTGCAGTGGGCACCGTGTTGGGGTAGTTCTGCCTGCACCTGTTTGGTGAAATTATGTTTTCACTATATTCAATAATGTGTTTTTTGGTTTTCACGAAGTCGGTTGAAAAATTTTTCAACCAAGGCTTTCTCCTCTGAAAAACGGCTGAAAACACAGGCCTGCAAGGTTCAAAAACAAGGGTCACAGCAAAAGTTGGCACACGGTTTGCAACAAGCGATTTGTCTGAAAATTAATTTTCACATTCATCGAGAACATGAAAACAAGTTGCCAGTTTGTCCCGCCAACCGTTTGCCTTGAATCTTGACCTTCAACCCAGGAGTTTTGCCATGACTTTTCTGACCCGCCGCCTCTCTTTGTGCCTTGTTGCTGCCGCCCTGCTGGGCAGCGGTTTTGCCGTGCATGCGCAGGACGCGCTGCAAACCATCACCAAAACCAAAAAAATCAGGATTGCGATTCCCACAGACTACCCGCCTTACGGTTTTGTTGGCAAGGACCTGGCACCTCAGGGCCTGGACATTGACATGGCCAACTATGTCGGCAGCAAGCTGGGCGCCACGGTCGAGCTGATTCCGGTGGTCAGTGCCAACCGTGTGCCTTATCTGCAGACTGGCAAGGCTGACATGGTGATTTCAACCCTGGGCAAAACGCCTGAGCGTGAGCTGGTGGTGGACTACACCCATGCGTATTCGCCGTTTTTCCAGGCGATTTTTGCGCCCAAAAAGACCATCATCAAGAGCTGGGCCGACCTGGCTGGCAAGTCAATTTCAGTCACACGTGGTGCCATGGCCGACACCGAGCTGGCCAAGGTCATGCCTCAAGGTACGGACGTCAAGCGGTTTGAAGACCACGTGGGCACCGTGTCAGCATTTACCAGCGGCCAGGTGCAGGTGATAGCCACCAGCGCTGGCGAGGGCGGCACCATCATGTTCCGCAACCCGGAACTGAACGTCGAATACAAACTGACACTCAAGGACAGCCCCAACTTCATGGGTGTGGCCAAGGGTGAAACAGCGCTTAAAAACCGCCTGAACGAAATCATTCTGGAAGCCAGAAAGAACGGTGTGATTGAAAAGCTGTGCATCAAATGGCTGGGCCGGGCTGCAGGTGAACTGCCTCTGTAAATATTCACAAACCCGCTACTACCCCTGACTGCCAGCCTTCCTTATGCCAGATATCCTGCTGATCAACCCCAATACCTCCAGCGCCTCCACCGACATGATGGTCAGGATTGCCGCAGCCTGCAGTGCGGGCCTGCCCGGTAGCCTCACTATCAGCGGCTGTACCGCAGGCCAGGGCCCGGCCATGATCGTCAACGAGGCCGAACTGGCAGCGGCAGCGTTGCAGGTGCAACTGGCCTGGCAGGCCGCTGCAGTAGCGGCTGAAAAATCGTGGGCCGGTATTGTCGTCAGCGCTTTTGGCGACCCCGGCATGGAAACCCTGCGCGCCACTACCAGCTTGCCAGTGGTGGGCATCTGTGAGGCTTCACTGCTTGAAGCAGCGCAGGGCGGCAGGCGTTTTGGCATTGCCACCGTCACTCCTGAGCTGGCCGGGCTGATACAGCAGCGTGTGGACGAGCTGGGCCTGGGCGCAGCCTACACCGGCATACGGCTGACACCAGGCGAGCCGCGCACGCTGGCTGCCAACCCGGCAGCGCTGCAAATCGCATTGGCCGAAGCCGTCAACCAGTGCATTGTTGATGACGGTGCCGAGGCAGTCATCATTGGCGGCGGCCCGCTGGCGCAGGCGGCGACCCAGCTACAGGCCCGCTGGGGCATACCCATCATCGAGCCGATTCCGGCTGCGGTACGTCAGCTGGTGGCGCTATTGAATGCTGAGGCGGTATTGAACTGATGGCTGACCATGCACGCAGGATGCGGGAAATCAAGGTCCGCCCCTCCTCAGGACGAAGGTTTGTCTGCCGTTTGCTGGCTGCTGCGTTTGCGCTGGCGGTCCAGAAACCAGGCCAGAAAAGGTAGCAGCAACATAGAGCCGGGTATCGCCCAGATAAACAGGTAAGGGCTGACCGAGGAGGCCGAGCGCACCATGGCCTTGAGGCGGGTTTTGTCGTCAGGTGTCCAGGTGCCACCGTTGCGCTGTTTCATCAGCAGCGGCCAGGCACCACGCATGTGCGCCAGCTCATCCCGAAAGCGCCGGTTTTCGCGCCGGTTGCTGGCTATGAAGGAGCAGAACCAGACCGGTGCCTTGCTCATTTTTGCCTGAAAGTGGGTGGTGGAGTTGGCGTCAAAAGCTGTGCCTGACGCGCCAGCCGGCTCATCAGGCAGCACAATATCGGGAAGTTGATGGGGATGTGGAGGCGCGGGTTCAGGCATCTTCTGATTATCCCTTTGGGAGCTGCTTGCTGCCTGTAACCAAATGTCGGACCTGGGCACGTATTTGTTGTAGGAAAATGATGACATGCTATATTGTTAATAGCAATACATGCCGAGGTAATGGGCGTGGTACGCCCATTACCTCGTGTTACCGCCAGCCGTAGTGCCAGCCGTGCTCTGGATGGTGCCAGCCCCAACCGTAGCGCGGATGATGCATCCACACATAACCAGGTGCCGGCATGGCGTAGGTGGGTGCGACATAAGTCACACCTGGGGGCGGCACATACACACCGGCGTGAACCGGCCTGACTACCACAGGCTCGACGGCACAACCGGCCAACAAGGCGGCTGCAAGAGCCGCTGCACTGATGCTTGAGAGTTTCATGATGTTGTACTCCTGGTGAAAGCGCGATGGGCGCTCATTTGTCCACTGGGCTTTAACAACGGCCTGGCCCGTATAAAAGACTACCGGGCCAGGTAAAGCTGGTGTATCAGGCTGGTCAAGTTTGACGCTGTTTGTCAATCGGGTAAATCAGACAGGGCTGGCCTGAAGTTTGCGTCGCTGTGGATGAGGGTAAAAACCGCCATAAAACCGGCGCTGCGCCTTGTCATCTGGCGCAATGAACAGCCAACACCGATACTCGCCTACATGAAAGTTCACAGATGCAAGTTAGGCTAGCTGCGAAATCAATTGCAGGCAAAAAAACCGTACAGCCTGCCTGCCTGACTCACTACCCCAACCCGTCTGACCCATGAAACTCAAAGCCACTTGCCGCATGACTGTTTATGCCGCCAACCCTTGCCCGCTGGTGGCCATGTTGCGCCCGCGCAGTGGCGAGGCGCAAAAAATGGTCAACAGCCACTATGTACTGCAGCCACATACAGCTACAACGCATTACGTTGATGTGTATGGCAATCTGTGCCAGCGCATGGTCTTGCCATTTGGCGAAACGCGTATGGACGTCGAAGTCGTGATGGAGGTTGAAGACCACATTGCCGTCGCCTGGAACGCCCCCGCCACGCCGGTACACCAGCTACCCGACAACGTACTGATGTATCTGCTGCAAAGCCGCTATTGCCCCTCGGACAAGATGGCCGAACGCGCCCACGCCATTGTTGGCGACACTGAGCCCGGCTACGCCCAGGCAGAGAAAATACGTGCCTGGATTTTTGACAACCTGCAGTACCAGTACGGCGTCAGTACCGCCACCACCGACGCCATTGACACCCTGGGCCACGGCGCAGGCGTGTGCCGCGACTTTGCGCATGTAGGCATTGCGCTCTGCCGCAGCCTGACGATTCCGGCCCGCATCGTGGTCGGTTACCTGCACGGCCTGGACCCGATGGACATGCATGCCTGGTTTGAAGCCTTTGTAGGCGGCCGCTGGTACACCTTCGACGCCACCCAGAGCCAGCCACGCGGTGGCCGCATCGTGCTGGCCTATGGCCGTGATGCGGCCGATGTGGCCTTTATTTCAGACTATGGAGCCATGCCGCTGGAGGTGACTGACATGCGGGTCGAGGTGATGGCGGTTTAGGCCATGCCATTGGCAGCAGCCTACCTGACCCGCAAACCCAGCTCTCTGGCCGTCGCTGCATAAGTCGTCAGCCTTTCCTGAACAAAAACATCAAGCGCAGCGCCCGTCAGGGCGAACGGATAAAAGCCGAACTGCTCGCGGATGTTGTCAACACCTGGCGCAGCCATCGCCATTCTGAAGGCTTCTGCCCATTGGCGGTAGTCTTCGTCGCTGACATGGCGGCCCACATACACACCGCGCACTGTCGGCCATGACAGGTTCAGGCCTTGTTCGCGGGCTGTGGGCACATGGGCCTGGGCACCGGGCAGGCGCTGGTCGGACAGCACGGCGAGCAGGCGGACCTGTGCGCCAGCCTTGACAGCTTGCATGACTTCCGCCAGGTCGCCGCAAAACACACCGACATGTTTGCCCTGCAGCGCCGTCAGCGCCTCGCCACCGCCCTCAAACGACACAAAACGCATGGATTTGTGGTCGGCACCCGAGGCCTTGACGATCAGCGCGGCCTTGACCCAGTCCTGGCTGCCAACCGTGCCGCCCGCGCCAAACACCACACTTGAGGCGTCTTTTTTAAGCTGCGCCTGCAGATCGCGCACCGACTGAAATGGTGAGTCGCGGCGCACTGCAATCACGCCGTAGTCGGTGCCCAGGGCCGCGACCCAGCGTACGTCGGACGCCTTGTGCGGCCCAAATTTGCCTTGTGCCAGATTAAGCAGGGAGCCGCTTGAAAATGCCACCAGCGTGCCGGGTTTGTCAATCCTGCCGCTCACCATGCGGTCAAATGCCACCGCGCCTATGCCGCCCGGCAAATAACTGATCTGCATGGGTTTTTTGGCCAGCCTGGCCTTGGAAAGCATGGCACCTGCCATCTTGCAGCTCAAATCAAAACCGCCACCGGCCTTGGCTGGCACCAGGCATTCGGGAGCCTCAAGCACATCAGCTGAAACTCCGGGAGATGCCAACATGATGGCCGCAGACAAGAAAAAAGCGACAAGAGCCGGCAATTTCATAAAACCTCCGCAACAGCAGACTGAACAGGCTGGCGCGGCCACCAGATGCTGGCGTGCAGGCCGCATTGGCCATCACGCGCGTCCAGCCGCAGCACACCGCCGTGTTTTTCGGCAATGGCACGGGCAATCGCCAGGCCCAGGCC
>JAZKIK010000086.1:0-4640 GCA_040384925.1 Pseudomonadota bacterium
CTGGCGATACAGGTTTGCTCCTTCGGTGGGCCACCTCAAAAGTGGCCTCTCTCCAGTAGGGAACGCCGTCAAAAACAAAAGCTTCAAACGACGTTTGCCAGTCCTTTTGCCTGAGCGTTCAGCACACCAGAAAGGGTGTACATGCGCCTTCGGCGGCTCTTTCGGGAAGAACTCTCTCCTGACCCCGCAAGTGTAACGGAGTCGAAATCAGCGCCCTCAGTTCGTCAGGCGGCTGAAACCTCGGTCGGCAAAAGCATGGCCAGGCGTTCGCTGATCGAGTCTGCGCGTTCGTGCCCGGCGACTTTTTCAATCTCGTCAATCATGTCGCGTGAAACCGCCAGCATGGTTTCGCGGTCTTTGGCATTGCGCAACGCCTCGCGAAACAGATCAGCCATGACCGGGTTGCGGCGGGCAAACATGCGTTCGCAGATGTCAAACAAGAACATGCGCGTGGTCGCCAGCGACCGTTTGCCTTCAAACTGGTCGGCTGACACCTTGATGGCCCGGGTGGTCTCAGGGCTTGGAAACTCCTGGCGCTGGGCTTCGGTAATGCTTTGGGAGGCAGGTTTTGCAGCAGGTGCAGGCTGCGCACTGGGCACAGCTTTGGCAACTGGTTTGGCCATCAAATGGCCGGGGTGGGCTTCCAGAAAACCCTCGCGCAGCAGGCGCAAGGCGATCTGTTCACCGTCACCATCAAAAAGAGGCCGGAAATCCTGCACCGATTTGCTGCCGTCAGCCAGCAGCAAAAGGGTTCTTTCACGCTGGCCGAGCGTGCGTATGCCAGGTTTTAATTCAGCGCGGGCGCGATCAGTTTTGTGAAGATGCATGGGGTTCCCCTAGACCAGGAAACCCCCATCATCCAATACGAACATGACAAAGCCGTGAATTTGAGGTTTTTTTGAGGGTTTACCCGGTTTATTTGAAACCCAGTGCATGTGGCAGCCAGGTGCTCAAGGCTGGCATGAAGGTCAGCAGTACCAGCACCACACCATGGGCCCACAAAAAGGGCATCAACTCGCGCACCAGCGGCCCCATCGGTACACGCGACACATTGGAAGTTACAAACAGCAGGCCGCCTACCGGAGGCGTGATCATGCCCAGGGTCAGGTTGTAAATCACGATCATGGCGAAATGAATCGGGTCAATGCCCAGCTTGACAGCCACCGGTGCCAGAATTGGCGCCAATACCATCACGCCGGGCAGGGGTTCAATAAAAATGCCAAACAACAGCAAAAAGATGTTCACAAAGATCAGAAACATCCAGGGCGAGAGGTTCATGCTGACAATCCAGTCAGCCATCAACTGCGGCAGGCCTTCAATCGTCAAAATCCAGGCAAACGAGGCCGACAGGCCAATGATGATGAGGACAGAGGCGGTCAGCAGCGCCGAACGGGCCAGAATGTCCGGCAAGGCCTTCCACTCAAGAGTGCGGTAGATGAACTTGCCGCAGATCAGGGCGTAAAACACCGCCACGACTGAGGCCTCGGTCGGTGTGAACCAGCCGGCACGCATGCCACCCAGAATCAGCACTGGCAGCAACAGCGCCGGAATCGCTTTCCAGGTGGTCAGCCAGACTTCAGGCCAGGGAGGCATGCCACCATCACCTTTGTAATTGCGTTTTCTGGAGACCTGGAAATTGACGATGCACATGGCAATGGCAATCATGAGGCCGGGTAGCAGGCCAGCCACAAACAGCGCGCCGACCGACACATTGTCGTCCTGCAGCGCATAAATGATCATGATGATGGACGGCGGAATGATGGGCCCGACAATGGCCGTGGCAGCCGTCAGCGCTGCCGCGTAAGAACGGTCGTAACCGGCCTTGTCCATCATGCGTATCAGCATTGAACCTGGGCCGGCGGCATCGGCCAGCGCCGAGCCCGAAATGCCCGAGAAAAATGTCAGCGACACCACATTGGTGTAGCCCAGGCCGCCACGTTTGTGGCCAACAAACTGGCCGGCAAACTTCAGCAGCACCTCTGTCAGCGAGCCGCCGCTCATCAGCTCTGCCGCCAGGATGAAAAACGGCACAGCCATCAGGGGGAAACTGTCAATGCCGGTAAAGGTTTCTTTCAGCAGCACAAACAGCGGGTAGTTCTCCGCAAGAATCAGCGTTGCGGCAGTAGCCAGGCCCAGCGCAAAGGCCACAGGCACGCCTATGGCCAGAAAAAAGCAGGCCGAAACAATCAATATCAGGCTGGCGCTCATAGGGATGCACTCGCGTTGGCATCAAAGTGCGCGTCCGAGGCGAACTTTCGTTCAAGAACATAGGGTTTGAGTATCAGCAGCATGTGAATAATCAGCAACACACCACCGACTGGCATGGCCGCGTAGATGTAGGCAAACGGTATTTGCGTGACCGCCGTCAGCTGGAACATGGTCCGGCCCATGTAAAGCCAGCCATACCAGATCATGAAACCGAAAAAAGCAAACAGCAGGGCTGCAACCACAGCGCGTATGGCAATGGCAAACGGGCGTGGCAGGCTGTCCTGCAGGTTTTCGACTGCAATGTGGCCGCCGTAACGCAAAACCGGGCCGGCCCCCAGAAAAGTCAGCCAGATCATCATGTGGCGCGAGACTTCTTCGGCCCATTCGAGCGACTGGCTGGTCAGGTAACGCAGCGCCACGTTGACAAAAATAATGACCGCCATGGCGGCAATCAGGCCAATCAATACCCAGCGGTTGGCACCCAGAAAGTAGCGTTCAAAGGTTTTCACTGTTGTTCTCCAATGTGTGCAGCCTGCAGCGGTGCCTTCGGCAAATGGCTTCGCGGTGGCTCAAACCTTGCAAAAAAAATGCCGCCCGGTTGCAAGCCAGGCGGCTTTAAGAATGTGTTCATGGTTTATACGTCCCTTTATAGACCATGAACACGTTCTAAGTGGGCAATGTCGGTTAATGCCTGATTAGCTACCTGCCTCAGACAATAAAACCGTCATCCCGGACTCGATCCGGGATCCATCCCCTGCGGCGTTGGCGGCACGATGCGGGGTCATGGATTGCGGATCAAGTCCGCAATGGCAAGCGGCTGGTCTGAAGCAAGTATTTGATCAGGCGTTATTGAGTTTGTTGAATTAACGGATGTCCTGGATTTTTTTGATGTTGTCGGCACCAAACTCCTTGGCATAGCTGACATAAGCCGGTTTGAGGGCTTCGCGGAAAGCATTGCCGTCCACCACCTTGATTACCGTCATGCCGTCTTTTTCAAGCTGGGCAATACCGCTGTTTTCGTCGTCGTTGACTTTTTTGCGCTGTGCTGCACCGGCCTTTTTGGCGGCTTCGGTAAATACCTTTTTGTCTGCATCAGACAGCTTGTTCCAGGTTTTTGGCGACAGCAGCAGCAGGGCGGGTGAATAGACGTGGCCCGTCAGGGACAGGTGTTTTTGCACCTGCGAAAACTTGGAAGCCAGAATCACGGGAATCGGGTTTTCCTGGCCGTCCACGGTGCCTTGTTGCAAGGCACCAAACAGTTCGGGAAAAGCCATCGGTGTAGGCAGGATGCCGAAGGTGCGGTAACCGTCCATGTGCACCTTGTTTTCCATGGTGCGCATTTTCAGGCCGGCAGCGTCAGAGGGTTTGACGATGTCGCGTTTGCTGTTGGTCATGTGGCGAAAGCCGTTTTCAGTCCAGCCCAGCGCGATGATGCCTTTGCTTGGGAATTTGCTCAGGATGTCCTGGCCGATGGGTCCGTCCATGACCTTGCGGGCATGGTCGTAGTCGCGGAAAAGAAAGGGAATGTCAACAATCTTGACTTCGGGCACAAAGTTGCCAACCGGGCCGGTGGAGGTGTTGACCAGGTCCTGCGTGCCCAGTTGCACGGCTTCGAT
Source organism: Pseudomonadota bacterium (assembly GCA_040384925.1). Lineage (GTDB taxonomy): Bacteria > Pseudomonadota > Gammaproteobacteria > Burkholderiales > Burkholderiaceae_C > Polaromonas. Next base: position 3,825 of record JAZKIK010000086.1, read on the forward strand.
CTGTTCACGCTCACCGCCCAGGGCAGAGCTGGGGAACTGCTGGCATTTGTAGCGGCCCTGGGTGCCTTTTTCAACTTCATCGCAAAAAACGGTGGAACCCACCCCGTAATGTGATTCCTTGTTGGTGGCGTAGCCGATCTTGAGTATGGTCTGTGCGCCAGCAGAAGCCAGCAGGCCAAGGCCGAGGCTCATGCCGAGAATCAGTTTTGAAAGTTTCATTTTGTCTCCAGGATTTGATTGGAATGATGCTGGTTCACTGGTGCCTGCCAGCGGCTACACATCGAAAAGTTATCATACAACTTTGGATTGTGGCAGCAGCGGCAGGGTCACGGCATCCGGGTTTTCGCGGATGTAGTCGCGAATAATCGACTCGTAGTCGCTGTCGGGCAGCAGGCCAATCTGTCTGGCGCGCGCCGCGTCAATCCGGGCGGGCCAACTGGTGACGATGCTGGCAATGGCCGGGTCGGGTGTCCAGTCAATCAGTTCAGCTGCGGCCAGGCCGGCGACTTTTTCAAGCGCTGCGGCCATTTCGCCGGCGGTGGTTGAAAGGGCCGGCAGATTGATGGCGGTACGTGCGCCCCAGTCGGCGTCGCTGGTTTGCACAGCACATATCAGGCCTTCAACCGTGCGTGCGGGTGATGACAGGGCCACGGCGGTGTCTCTAGGTACCGGGCAGAGCGCCTTGATGCCAGCCAGCGGCTCACGGATCATGCCGCTCAAAAAGCTCGACGCCGCACCATTGGGCTTGCCGGGCCGCACGCTGACAGTCATCAGTCGCACGTTGCGGGCGCGAATAAAACCTTTGCGCCCGTAGTC